>NZ_CALRUC010000087.1:0-18510 GCF_943371255.1 Ferrovibrio terrae
CAGCATGGCGGCGCCGGTGGTGCCCATCCAGCTGGCCAGCACCGTGCCGGCGGCCAGCAGGCCGGTATTCAGGCTGGGGCTGCCATGCAGGTTGCCGCGGATGCGCACGCCGCCGGCAATCACGAACAGCGCCAGCAGCAGGATGGTGAAGGGCAGGTATTCGTGCAGCGCTACTTCCAGCACCACATGGGTGGCCGCGCCAATGCCGCTGTGCAGCCCGAATGGAATCAGGAAGGCCAGCCCCCAGGCAGCGGCGATCTTGCCGTAATGATGATGCCAGAAAGACGGCGCCAGCAGCGGCAGCAGGGCGATGGAGAGCAGGATGCCGGCAAAGGGCAGGCCCCAGAGCAGGCTCAGGGCCGCGCCGTCAATGGCGGCGGCCTGTGCGGGTGCCGCGAAGCCGCACAGCAGCAGCGTTGCAAAAACAGCAGCGGGAAATATGGCTGGCATCGCGGCGCGCCCCCTCGGTTGTTATTCGCGTCGTGTGTCGCATAACCGATATGGGGGGCGCTGCCGTCGATGGCAACCCTTGCTGGGGTCGTGCCAGGTCAGAACATGAAGAACAGCAGGGTAACAAGCGCGAAACATGGCAGCAGGATGCCGCAGCTCCAGGCCATGTAGCCGAAGAAGCTCGGCATCTTCACATTCATCTCTTCGGCAATTGCCTTGACCATGAAATTCGGCGCATTGCCGATATACGAATTGGCGCCCATGAACACCGCGCCGGCCGAGATCGCCAGCAGCGTGGTGGCCAGTGTTCCCATCAGCACCTGTGCGTCGCCGCTCGCCATGTTGAAGAACACCAGATAGGTCGGCGCGTTGTCGAGGAAGCTGGAGAGAAGGCCGGTCAGCCAGAAATACATCACGTTGTTCGGCGAGCCGTCGGCATTGGAGGCCAGGCTGACCAGCGCACCAAGCGCGCCATCGGGGCCGGCGCGCAGGATGGCGATGGCCGGGATGATGGTGACGAAGATGCCGGCAAACAGCTTGGCCACTTCGGCGATCGGACCCCAGGTGAAGCCGTTGTCGCGGCGCGTCTGCTGCGCGGTCAGCTTCAGCGACAGGCCGGCAATCACCAGCAGCAGGATGTCGCGGGCCAGGTTCTGCAGTTCGACGCCGACGCCGAACACGCTCAGTTCCACGCCGGGTTTCCAGGTGCCCGACATCAGCACGGCCAGAATCACGGCGCCGAGCAGCACCAGATTGATGCCGCCTTCCATGCCGATGGCGCTGTCGGGCGTCGGATCGGGCGCGATGATGCTTTCCTTTTTGTAGAGATAGCTGTCCAGGGCATAGAACAGGCCGAGCAGCACCACGGCAACCAGCAGGGTGGGCATGAACAGCGCCTTGGTGGTCCAGAAGAAATCGACACCCTTGAGGAAGCCGAGGAATAGTGGCGGGTCGCCCAGCGGCGTCAGTGCACCGCCGATGTTGGAGACCAGGAAAATGAAGAAAATCACCACATGCACATTGTACCTGCGGTTATCGTTGGCGCGGATCAGCGGCCGGATCATCAGCATGGATGCGCCGGTGGTGCCCATCCAGCTGGCCAGCACGGTACCGATGAACAGCATGGCGGTGTTCAGGCTGGGCGAACCATGCAGGTTGCCGGTCAGCCGCACGCCGCCGGCCACGGTGAACAGCGCGAACAGCAGGATGATGAAGGGGATGTATTCATGCAGCGCCACTTCCAGCAGCACATGCGCGGTGCCGCCGGCGCCGATCTGCAGGGCGAAGGGCGCGATGACGCACAGGCTCCAGAAGGCCGCCACCTTGCCATAGTGGTGATGCCAGAAGGTCGGGGTGAACAGCGGCATCAGGGCAATCGAAAGCAGGATGCCGGCAAACGGCAGCACCCACAGGATGGTCAGGCTGCGTCCATCGATGGCGGCGGCCTGGGCCGGCAGGGCGGCGAGCAGGACAAGCGCACAGACAGGCGCAAGGCGCAGAAGACGCAGACAGGTCATGATTCCCCCGATATCCCGAAATAGCCGCGCAGCTTAACGGCGCGGGCGGGGCGGGATCAACCCGGCTGGCGACCGGGCGGCCCCTGGTCCGGCGGCGTTTCGCCCGCCGTGGTCACATAGGGCGCCTCCGGTTCGTCATGGCCGGCCGGGTCCTGGTGGATGATGATGCCGGCGCCGGGGAACAGGGCCAGCAGTTCGGCCTCGATCTCGTCGGAAATGCGATGCGCCTCGCGCAGGGAGATCTCCGGGTCGAGTTCGAGATGAAACTGGATGAAGACCTGCGTGCCGGCCTGGCGCGTGCGCAGATCGTGCAGGGCGCGTGCCTTGTCGTGGCGGCGCACCACGGCAAGAACGCGCTCGCGGTCGGCATCGGCCAGCTCGCGGTCCATCAGGTTGTCGAGCGCGCCGCGCACGATGTCGATGGCGCTTTTCACGATGATGGTCGCGACGATCAGTGCCGCGACGGCATCGACCCAGACATAGTCGGGCTGGCTGGCCAGCAGCAGGGCGATGATCACGGTCAGGTTGGTGGCCAGATCGCCGACATAATGCAGCCGGTCGGCAGCGATGGCGAGCGAACCGGTCTGCCGCACGATGTGGCGCTGGTACAGGATCAGGCCGCCGGTCAACAGGATCGACAGCACCATCACGGCGATGCCGGCGGGGCTGCTGCCGATCGGCTGCGGGGTGATCAGATGCTGAATGCCGGTGATGAACAGATACAGCGCCGAGCCGGCCACCAGCGCGCCCTGGCCCAGGCCGGCGAGCGCCTCGGCCTTGCCGTGCCCGAAGCGATGTTCGTCATCGGCCGGCGTCAGCGCGTGGCGCACCGCGAACAGATTGATGGCCGAGGCCACGCCATCGAGCAGGCTGTCGACCAGCGAGGCGAGCAGGGCGACGGATTCGGTCTGCAGCCAGGCCGCCAGTTTTGCCGCCACCAGCAGCAGTACCACCAGCACCGAGGCATAGGTGGCGCGGCGCATCAGCCGCGCTTTGAGGGCCGGATCGTGGGCGTCGGTCACGGGTACAGCTGTTCGGTCGCCCAGGGTGCCGCCGCATCAGCGCGGCGATAGACCAGGCGTTCATGCAGGCGGAACGGCTTGTCGGTCCAGAACTCGATATAGCTTGGCGCGATGCGGAAACCTGACCAGTAGGGCGGCCGCGGCACTTCGCCGATGGCATGCCTGGCGGCATATTTCGCCACCGCGGCTTCCAGCGCGAAACGGCCTTCCAGCGGGCGCGACTGCTGCGAGGCCCAGGCGCCGATGCGGCTGTCGCGGGCGCGCGAGGCGAAATAGGCATCGGCCTCGGCATCACTCACCACGCTCACCGCGCCGCGAATGCGCACCTGGCGCCGCAGGCTCTTCCAGTGGAACACGGCGGCCGCCTGCCTGTTGGCCAGCAGTTCGGTGCCCTTCTGGCTTTCGAAATTGGTGTAGAAAACGAAGCCGCGCGCGTCGTGATCCTTCAGCAGCACCATGCGCACATTGGGCAGGCCATCGGTATCGGCGGTGGCCAGCGCCATCGCATTGGCATCGTTGGGCTCGCTGGCTTCGGCCTGTTTGAGCCAGGCGGAGAACAGGGCGAACGGATCGGCGGCGGGGGTCATGGTCTGACTCTGTTAAGGTCTGGGCAAGTCTTTGGGACTGCGAAACAATCGCGACAAGGCCGGACCGGGTCCGGCATCATGTGATGTTACAGTGTGCCGCGAAGTTACCCAACCCCCGCCGCAATCCCGCCGTAATCCCCGCTCAGATTTTCTGTCGTACCCGCCATGGGTATGTCCAAGGGGATCACGACGTCCATGAACGCCATTTCGCATCGCTTTGCCGCTCCGCGCCGCTATACGAGTGTGGTTGCCGCAATCGGTATCGCAGCCCTGGTTGCCGCCTGCGCCAATGACAGCGGCCCGAAGCAGACCGGTGGCGCCGTGCTCGGCGGCATCGGCGGCGCCGTCGCCGGCGCCCAGTTCGGCAAGGGTACGGGTACGCTCGTCGGCGTCGCCGCCGGCACCCTGATCGGCGCGCTGCTCGGCTCGGAAGTCGGCAAGTCGCTCGACAAGGCCGACCGCACCTATATGGAGCGCGCCAACCAGCGCGCGCTCGAAACCACCCCGTCCGGTACCCAGGTGTCCTGGCGCAACCCCGACAGCGGCAATGCCGGCACCATCGTGCCGCAACCGGCCTACCAGGCGCCGGGCGGCGAATATTGCCGCGAGTTCCAGCAGACCATCCAGGTCGGCGGCGAAAGCAAGCAGGGCTATGGCACCGCCTGCCGCCAGCCCGACGGCAGCTGGAAGGTCATGCACTGATGTCCCGGCCCGGGCGCTGCAGGGCGCCGGGCTGAATACCTACGTATTCCTCTTTCCCTTCCCCCCAGACTAAACGGCGTATCCTTTCGGATGCGCCGTCTTTTTTTGTGATGTGTTAACCCTGCGGGCCCAGAATGGCGCGGTTGCCCGGCAGAAGCCGGGTGGCAGACATTGCAGAGGAGGGGGCCAGAATGGTCGCCGAGATTGCCAGGGATTCTGCTCGGGCAGAGATGAGCGCCCAGAACCGTGCCTTTCTTGAGGCGCGCGATGCGCTGGTTGCCCTGCGGGCGCCGCGCCAGAAAACCGATGCCGAGCGCAAGCTCGACGAAATCCTGCAAAACCTGAAAGCCGAGAAGACCGACGCGGCCAGGGAAGCGGCGCGCCGCAAGATCGCGCAGCTCAAGGCCAAGCTGCAGGCGCTGAAATTGGCTGCCGGCTCGGCGGCGGCCACCGGCGATGCGAAACTCGCGCGCAAGGTGGCCAAGGATATCCGCGATGCGGCGCGCGAGCTGGGCAAGGCGCTGAACGAGGCCGGTGGCAGCAGTGCCACGCCGGCCATCACCGGCAACAGCGGCAGTGCGGCCGACAGCGAAAAAGCCGCCACGCAGCAGAAGCAGGCGCTTGCCGCCGGCAACGACCTCGCCGCCCTGAAAGGCGAAGCGGCCGAACTGGCGAAAGAGCTGAAGAAGATCATGCGCAAGCTGCGCGAGACGGCTTTGCATCCCGGCCTGAACAGAAAAGACCGCGGCGAGATGGACCGCACGGTGGGCGAGGCCGAGCGCGCGCTGTCCGGCCTGCAGGCGGCTGCCGCGCCGGGCACCGGCGGCATGGTCGATATCACCACCTGATCCGCTGAAGTGCCCGGTTCAGACCGGGCTCGCCACCGGCAGGCGCAGATGTATGGCCGTGCCGCCCGCCGCGGCTTCGCTCTGCAAGCTGCCGCCGTGATGGCGCACCAGCTCCTGCATGATGGCCAGGCGCAGGGCCAGATCGCTGGCATGATAGGGCGCGCGCTGCTCGAAACTGTGCAGCGGCCGCGCCTCGCCCGTTATCGCCGGCAGGGCCGCCTGGCTGGTCAGGGTGATGCGCATCGCCGCGTTGTCTGCGGCCGTCGTCAGGGCCAGGCGGTTTCCCGCCGGCGACAGCTGGATCGCTTCCTCCAGCAGGGTGACAAGGATCTGCTGCAGCCGCCGCCGGTCGGCCACGACGCTGCCATGCGTATCGCTGACCGCCAGCTGGCAACCGCTCTGCTGCAGCACAGGCTGCACCTGTGTGACGGCTGCGGCGATCGCCGTCGAGACATCCAGCTGTTCCGGCCGCAGCGCGAAATGGCCGGCCTCGATCTGGGCGATATCGAGCAGATCGTCGATCAGGGCCAGCAGATGGCGGCTGCTCTTCAGGATCAGCGCGCCGTATTCCGCCGCCTTCGCACTGCCGGCCCTGAGCTGCGGCAGTGTCAGGATCTCGGCGAAGCCGATCACGGCATTGAGCGGCGTGCGCAGTTCGTGACTGAGATTGCCGAGAAAGTTCGTCTTGGCCAGGCTGGCACGCTCGGCTTCCGATTTCGCCTTGATCAGGGCGTTTTCATAGTTGCGCTGCCGGGTCACGTCGCGCAGCGTGCCGGCCACGCGGAGGATTTCTCCATCACTGTCGCGCACCGTCTCGTTGACCGCGAGCAGGATGCGGGGCTCGCCGCCGGGAATGGCGACGCGGAATTCTGCTGTCGTCTGTGTCGAGTCATCGCGCGCGGCCCTGATGCTGTCCGACAGTCTGTCGCGGTCCTCGGGATGCACGCGGGCCAGGAAGGCTTCGGTGCTTGCCTGGATGCTGCCCGGCGCCAGGCCGATCAGGCGGTAGAACTGGTCCGACCAGAAGGTCGTATCGCGTTGCGCATCCCAGTCCCAGTTGCCGACATTGCCGATGCGCTGGGCGTTCTGCAGCGAGTCGAGGGTGCGGCGATAGTTCTCTTCCGCCACATCGCGGGCGGCCTCCGCCATCTTCCGGGCCTGGTCGATCTCCTGCAGCAGCTCGGCATTGCGCAGTCGCAGGGCGGCCGAACGCAATTCCTTGTCATGCGCGTTGTGGCTCCAGATCGAGGTGAAAATTGCAAAGACCAGGCCGCAGAAGGCAATCGTCAATGCGCCGGCGCTGCTTTCCACCAGGCAGCGGATCAGCGGCGGTGCGAGGGTGGTGATCATGAACGTATAATAGGATGGCAGATGCACGCTGCGGGTCAGCACGCTGAGGGTGATCAGCCCGCAAAGCGCAAAGCCGAGCGTGATCTGCGATTCGAAATCGTTGGGCACGAAGCTGAACCAGCCGAGCAGGCCCCAGCCGGCACCGGTGACCGCCGATGCCAGTGCGAAACGGTTGGTCCAGGACCTGGCTGCCGCGAAAGGATCGGGGCGGGCGGCGAAGCCGCGCCGCAGATGGTCGAACCACAGCGTACCGGCAAGGTTGAGCCCGAAGGTGAGCGCCATCTGCCAGATTTGCAGGCTGTTCCAGAAGGCGGCGAACAGACCGGCCATGAACAGGAACGCCATGTATCGGGTCGGGCGGCTGAGCCGATACAGCCGCTCGGCGATCACGGCCTCGATGAGGGGGCGGTCGGCCGGTCTGGGTGTTGCGTCTGTCTCGTGGATCAACCGTTTGAGCAGGGCTGGGGATACCCCCTCAGGTTTGTTCATGCGGCCCGGGTGCGGTAGGGAAAGATCAGAAGCAACTTACCGACTCGGTCGCAAATTGCCATGACTTCTTTGTCCGCGCGCGCGCGCGCGTCTACGTAGGGTTGTCGGCGGCCATCGTGCCGGCATCCGATGTGTCACTAAGGTGGTTCGGCGGTTAACCCCTGTCGGGCCGTTTCAGTCTAGACTGCCGTAATGGTCACTTCAGTCACCGGCAATCCCATCACTGCCCCGCAGGCCGCGACAAAGGTCGTGCGCGTGAAAACCGATGCCGAAGTGAAACTCGACACGGTTCGGGCCGATCTCAAGAAAAGCAGTGCTCTTGGCGGTGCAGGCGCGACACCGGCCGATCTGGCGCGCCGCAAGATCGAGCATGCCAAGCTGAAGCTGGCCGGCCTCACACTGGCGGCGGGTTCGGCCGCGGCGCTGGGCAACGGCCGCATGGCGCGCAGTGTGGCCGACGATATCCGCATGATCGCCCGCGACCTCAGCCGTGCGCTGTCGGGCAGTACCGGCAGCGGCATTACGCCGCCGCAGCCCAAAGCCCTGACGCTGACGGCGCCGGCTGTAACCGATCCGTCAAAGCCGCTGACCGCGGCGCAGTCGGCGGCGGCGCAGATCAAGGCCGAACTGGGGCTGGGCCCGGCCGGCAGCATCGATACGGGTGCGCTGGCCGGCCTGAAAGCTGATGCAGCCACCGTGACGAGTGCACTCGCCAAGGTGATGAAGAAACTGCAGCTCACCGGCATGAACCCGCTGCTGCAGGGCCGTGACCGCAGCGCGATGCAAAGCGCGTTTGGCGACGCCACGCGCGAACTCGCCAATCTTCAGAAGGCCAGCGCGCCCACCACGGGCATGACGGTGAATCTCCGCACCTAGCGGCAGTCTTATGCTTTCCCGACAATCCCCGCCGTGTCAGCGGCCAACGATGACCGCGGCATTGACGCCGCCGAAACCGAATGCATTCGACATCGCATAGTCGATCGCTTTCGCCCTGGCCTGATGCGGCACCAGGTCGATGCCGGCGCAGGCCGGGTCGACCTGATCGAGATTGCGCGTCGGCGGCAGCAGGCCGCTGCGCACCGCCAGCAGGGCATAGATCGCCTCTACCGCACCTGCCGCGCCCAGCAGATGGCCAATCGCCGATTTTGTGGACGACATGGCAAGCTGGGCAATGTGATTGCCGAACAGGCTTTTCACCGCAGAGATTTCGGCGGCATCGCCCACCGGTGTCGCCGTGGCATGGGCGTTGATGTAGCCGATCTGGTCGACGGTCAGGCCCGCGGTGTCGAGCGCGATCTGCATGGCGCGTTTGGCACCACGGCCATCCTCGGGCGGCGCGGTGATGTGATGCGCATCGCCTGTCGTGCCGTATCCCAGGACGCGGCCCAGGATCTGTGCACCGCGCGCCCGGGCATGGTCCAGCGATTCCAGCACCAGGATTCCGGCGCCTTCGCCCATCACGAAACCGTCGCGGTTGGCATCGAAGGGGCGCGAGGCCCGTGCCGGATCGTCGTTATGCGCCGTGGCGAGTGCGCGGGCGGCGGCAAAGCCGGCAATGCTGACGCGGTCGATACAGGCCTCGGTGCCGCCGGCCACCATCACATCGGCCTCATTGCTGCGGATCATGCGCGCGGCATCGCCGATCGCCTGGGCACCGGCGGCGCAGGCGGTCACCGGGCAGCCGAGCGGGCCTTCCAGGCCGTGGCGGATCGAGACATGGCCGGCGGCCAGGTTGCCGAGGAAGGAGGGGATCACGAAGGGCGACAGCTTGCGCGGGCCGGCGCGTTCCACCGTGCGGGTCGCTTCGGCAATCGCCGGGAAGCCGCCGATGCCGGTGGCGATGATGCAGCCGGCACGCGTGCGGGCGGCGGCATCGGCCAGGGTCAGGCCGGCCTGCTTCATCGCCTCGCCGGCCGCGGTCAGCGCAAACTGGATGAAACGGTCCATCTTGCGGCGGTCTTTCGCCGGCGCTGCCGTGTCGGGATCGAAGCCCTGCGCGTCGTCTTTGATATCCGGCACGATGCCGGCCACTTTCGCCGGCAGGTCAGACGTATCGAAGCCGGTGATATGGCGCAGGCCGGATAATCCGGCCGTCAGTCGCTGCCAGTTGGTTTCGACGCCGACGCCCAGCGGCGTGACCAGGCCCAGTCCGGTGATGACGACTTCGCGCATGGCGCTTCTCCCCAAGATGAATAAAATTGGCGGATAATAGATGTATATACAGATATTGCAGGTACAGATAAGCTTTGGGCGACCGGTTTGCAAGGCCAGCTGTTTGCAAATCTGGCAAAGCCGTTTATCTAGAAGGATGGCCCGCAAAACCGACCCTGTGCTGGAGTCTGCCGCGTTCCGCCAGTTGATGGAGGAGGGCTGCACTGTTTTGCGCCTGCATGCGGCCACCCGACTCAGCATGCAGGCCTATAACAGTTTCATGGCGGAGGTCGATCTCACCATGCCGCAATTCGCCACGCTGGCCTCGCTCTATCAGGAAGACGGCCTCTCCATGGCGGCGCTGGCGCAGCTGATCGGTGTCGATGCCACCACGCTGACCCGCAATCTGCGCCTGCTGGAACGGCGCGGCCTGGTCATACAGGATACCGCCGCCGATGACCGCCGCCGGCGTGTGGTGCGGTTGACTGCAGAAGGCCGCAGACTTTTCCTCCGTGCAGTGCCGCTATGGCAGAAGGCGCAGGCGGCGCTGAAGAAACGCCTCGGTGTCGCGCAGATCGAGACTTTGCATAAGCAGCTGACGCAGGTGGTCGAAAAACTGCGCGGCGCATAAAAGAAGCTGGAGGAACCATGCTGACAGAAGTCTTTTCGCTGGCTGTCGATGTCGGCGTGCCGCAGAGCATCGGCAGGGATGCGAGCGGCGAGCGCCGCTGTGTGCCGATCACGGGTGGCAAGGTCAGCGGGAAGCTTTCCGGTGTGATTCTGTCTGGCGGTGCGGATTGGCAAACGCTTCGTCCCGATGGCCTGGCCGATCTCGATGCGCGCTACATGCTCAAACTCGATACTGGCGCGCAGGTCGAGGTGTGGAGCCGCGGCCTGCGCATCGGTCCGGCGGAGGTGATGGCAAAGCTGGCGCGCGGCGAGCGTGTCGATCCATCGGCCTATTACATGCGCACGGCGATGCGGTTCGAGACGGCGGCGCCGGATCTGCAATGGCTGGTGCATCGCCTGCATGTCGGCCTGGGCGAGCGCACGCCCGACCAGGTGCTGCTGAAAGTCTTCGCCGTCGACTAATCCGGTTCGTGGCGCAGCAGGCCGCGAATCCAGGCGACGCTGCCATCGGCGGCGCGCTCGCTTTCGGCAATCGACTGTAGCCAGCGCGGCTTCGCGGTTTCGCCTGCCACGCGGAAGCTGACCGAATCGCGTGCCGCACCCTGGCGCAGGCGCTGGTAATGGGCGCGCACGATCTCGCGGTCATCCGCGTGCACGCAGTCGAGCCAGGCGGCCAGGGCGGCCGGGCAGGATTGCGGTGCCAGGCCGAGCAGGCGGTAGAACTGGTCGCTCCAGGCCACCGCGCCATCGGGCGCCTGCCAGTGCCAGGAGCCGGTCTGGGTGATGCGCTGCAGCGTCGCCATATCGGCCTGCACCGCGTGATGGGCATTTTCCAGCTCGGCATGGCTGGTTTCGGCGGCATGGCGGGCGCGGTCGATCTCGCCGATCAGTTCGGCGTTGCGCAGGCGCAAGGCGGCAGACAGGCGTTCGCGCCGGTTGTTGACCTGGGCGCAGAAGCATTGCGCCGCCAGCAGGATGGTGCCGAAGAAGGCCATGCCCACAGTGCTCGGTTCGCCGAACAGGAACCCGCGCGCGAAGAACGGCACCGAGATGCCGATGATGAAGGCGTAGAAGGAGGGCAGGTGCATCGCCCGCGTGTTCAGGCTGCTGGTGGTCAGGCCGGCCCAGGCGACGCAGAGCAGGGCCTGCAGGGCAAAGTCGCCGGGCGGATAGCCGAACCATCCGACCAGGCCCCAGCTCAAGCCGGTGGCGCCGCAGCCGATGGCAAAGCGCATGCCCCAGTCGGTGGTGGTGTCGTAAGCGCCGCTTTCGGTATAGGCGTCGCGCAGGCGGTCGAGATACAGCGTGCCGGCGGCATAGAGCAGGCCGATGCCGGCGATATGCCACCAGGTCAGATAGTCCTGATAGATCACAAAGGCGCCGAACAGCATCGGGATCGGCACATAGCGGGTGGCAAAGCTGCTCTGGTACAGCCGCTCGATCAGCATGGAATCGACTTTGGGATCGCGGCCATCAAGCAGCGATTCGTCGTCCTCACTCAGCCGCTGCAGCAATGCAGCGGATGCGGTTTGCTGATCCTTCACGCCCTGTCCTCATCGCCGGCTTCCGACCCGCAGCGGCAGAGCGCAGGGTATCACCCGCATGGCGAATCAGGCCAGCACCAAGCCGCGCGGCGCGTGGGATTTGATGTGGAAAACGGCCGCCGAAAGACTCGCGAAACGGGTGGTCAGCCCAGTTCCGCGCGCAGCTTCTGGCGCAGGATGTCGATCGGCTTGAGCTGGCCTTCGACCTCGATATGCCAGAAGGTCCAGCCGTTGCAGGCGCTGGCGCCCATCACATGGGCGCCCATCTTGTGGATCGAGCCGCTGGCATCGCGGGTGGCGAGGCTGCCATCGGCGCGAACCTTGGCGGAAAACCGCCGTGACTGGTCGAACAGCACGGTGCCGGGCTGCAGCAGGCCGCGTTCGACCACCCAGCCGAACGGGATGCGCGGCTCGTCTTTCTTCGAGCGCATGGTCTCGACATCGTCATGCGCGGCCGGCTGCACGATGGCGATGCGGCGCTCGGCCGCCTTGGCATAGGCGGTTTCGCGTTCGATACCGATGAAGCGGCGGCCGAGCCGCTTGGCCACGGCGCCGGTGGTGCCGGAACCGAAGAAGGGATCGAGGATCACATCGCCCGGCTTGGTGGAGGCGATGATCACACGATGCAGCAGGGCCTCGGGCTTCTGGGTCGGATGCGTCTTGGCGCCGGTCTCGCCGCGCAGGCGTTCACCGCCCGAGCAGATCGGGATCAGCCAGTCAGAGCGCATCTGCAGGTCTTCGTTCAGGGCCTTCATGGCGTCGTAGTTGAAGGTATAGCCGCGCGCATTCTGGTCCTTGCTGCACCAGATCAGCGTTTCATGCGCATTGGTGAAACGCTTGCCGCGGAAATTCGGCATCGGGTTGGTCTTGCGCCACACCACGTCGTTCAGCATCCAGAAGCCGAGATCCTGCAGCTGGGCGCCGAGCCGGAAAATGTTGTGATAGCTGCCGATCACCCAGATGGTGCCGTTGGGCTTGAGCAGGCGCTGCGCCGCCTTCAGCCAGGCCTGCGAAAACTTGTCGTATTCGGCAAAGGAGGCGAACTTGTCCCAGTCGTCATCGACCGCATCCACCACGCTGTCGTTGGGGCGGCGCAGTTCGCCGGTGAGCTGCAGGTTGTAGGGCGGGTCGGCGAAAATGCAGTCGATCGATTCCGCCGGCAGCGCATTCATCTGCGCGATGCATTCGCCGAGCAGGATCTTGTCCAGCGGCAGATCGGGATGCGGCAGGGTCTGCGCCAGTTCGGCCCGGGCGGGCTTGGCCATGAGAGGCTTGGCACGCGTCGCGGTTGCGGTGCGGCCCGTATCCGGGCTGGTGCCGACCAGGCTGAGATGGCCCTTGCGCAGCCCCGGTTTGTTGCGGGACTTGCTCGTCGGATCGATAAATGTCGGCGCCATCTGCGGATCATCCCCCTAAAACGATCCGCAAGTCATTAGATTCTTTAGGTTATTAACCCGTTAACCTAGATGTAGAGTCATCTGCTGGGCTACAGGCGCAAAACCTAGTCTGTGATGGGGGGTAACGCCGGCCGCGGCCAGGCCGGCCTGATGCGCCGCGGTGCCATACCCCTTGTTTCGGTCCCAGCCATAGGCCGGATAGCGCAGGTGCAGTTTGGCCATGGCGCGGTCGCGCACCACCTTGGCGACAATGGATGCAGCGGCGATCGACAGGCTGAGCGCGTCGCCATCCACCACGCCGGTGGCGGGGCAGCACAGCTGCTTCGGGCAATGGGGCCCGTCGATCAGCGCATGGGCCGGAATCACCCGCAAGGCCGTGACGGCGCGCTGCATCGCCAGCATGGTGGCGTGGAAGATGTTGAGCCGGCCGATCTCGGCCACCGATGCGGCGCCGATGCCGATATGGGCATGGCCGTCGCGGGCATAGTCGAACAGCCGCACAAACAGCGCCTCGCGCTGTGCCGCCGTCAGTTTCTTGGAATCGTCCAGGCCTTGCGGCTTGCGGCGCCGGTCCAGGATCACGGCGGCGGCGACCACCGGCCCGGCCAGCGGGCCGCGGCCAGCCTCGTCCACGCCGCAGATCAGGCCGCCGGCGGGATCGGCCGCCAGCCTCAGTTCCAGCGCGAAATCCGGCATCGCGCCGATTCTCCCAAATGCCAAGCAACTGCCATGCGGCGCATTATATACTTGCCTGCCTTGCCCGCATCCGGCGCGGTGTGGGAAAGTTATAAAATACCCAGAGCAACCGGCGGAGCAGCATGCAGTCCCAGATCGTAGATGCAGATGGCGAAATCCTCACCCGGCGCCAGGGCGCGATCTTCCTGATCGGGATCAATCGCCCGGCCAAGCTGAACGGCTTCACGCCGAAGATGCTGAAGGAACTGGCTGCCGCCTACACGGCGTTCGAGGCCGATGCCCAGGCGCGTGTCGCCGTGCTCTATGCCGAGGGGCCGCATTTCACCGCCGGCCTCGATCTGCCCAAGGTGGCACCCCTGATGGGCAACAACAATCTGCTGGTCGCGCCGGGCCAGATCGATCCCTGCAACAATGCCGGTCCGTTCCGCAGCAAACCGGTCATCGCCGCCGTGCAGGGCATCACCTATACCATCGGCATCGAGCTGATGCTGGCGGCCGATATGGTGGTGGCGGCGAGCGACTGCCGCTTCAGCCAGCTGGAGGTGAAGCGCGGAATCATGGCCACCGGCGGTGCCACCATCCGCATGGTCGAACGTGCCGGCTGGGGCAATGCCATGCGCTACCTGCTCACCGGCGATGAATTCGATGTCGCCACCGCATTGCGCTTCGGCTTCGTGCAGGAGGTCACCGCGCCCGGCGGCCAGCTGAACGAGGCGATCCGGCTGGCCGAGCGCATCGCTGCCCAGGCGCCGCTGGCGGTTTCGGCCACGCTGCGCAATGCCCGCATCGCTGTGGAAACCGGCCCGGCCGCCGCGGTGGCAAATTTCCATCCGACACAGAAGGCACTTATGGCCAGCGAGGATGTTAAGGAAGGTGTCGCCAGTTTCGTGGAGCGGCGTGCCGCGCGTTTCAAGGGACACTGACCATGCGCCGCCTTGCCATTGCCACCTGTCTGACCGCCAGCCTGCTGGTGCCATCGCTGGCGCCATCGCAGGGTTCGGCGCAGATTTTCATGTCGCCCGACGATGCGAAAAAAGTCGGCGCGCAGGAGCATCCGAAAATCCTCAAGGAGTTCGGCGGCGCCTATGACGATCCGGCAATCGGCGCCTATGTCGCCGGCATCGCCGGGCGCATCGCCGGCCAGTCGGGCCAGCCGGCCTCCAGTTTCACCTTCACGGTGCTGAATTCGCCGGTGGTCAACGCCTTCGCGCTGCCCGGCGGCTATGTCTACATCACGCGCGGCACACTGGCGCTGGCCAATAACGAAGCCGAGGCCGCCGGGGTGCTCGGCCATGAGATCGGCCATGTCATCGCCCAGCATTCGGAAAAGCGCTATGACCGTTCGCTGATCACCCAGGGCGCGGTTGGCATCGGCTCGGTGCTGGGCTCGATCTTTCTCGGCTCCGGTGCCGGCGATCTGGTCGGCCAGCTTGGCAGCGTTGGCGGCGGCCTGTATCTCGCCGGCTTCAGCCGCGAGAACGAGCTGGAAGCCGATACCATCGGCGTGAAGCTGCTGTCGCGCGTCGGCTACGCACCCGATGCGCAGGCGGGCTTCCTGCAATCCCTCAGTGACTACAGCGGCCTGGAAAGCAAGAAGGCCGGCGCCGCCGGCAAGGATCGCATGAACGATCTGTTCGCCACCCATCCGGGCGGACCGCAGCGCGTGCGCGAGGCGATCGCGGCGGCGAAGGAACAGCCGGTTGCCAATCCGGTCTACCGCCGCGACGAATATATGGACCGCATCGACGGCATGATCTACGGCGACGATCCCAAGGAAGGCGTGGTGCGCGGCACCACCTTCACGCATCCCGGCCTGCGCCTCAGTTTCTCGGTGCCCGATGGCTGGCGCATCGCCAACAGCAGCGATGCGGTGCTGGCCAGCGGCCCCGGCGGCAAGCTGCAGTTCGATATCGAAAGTGACAAGAAAAAGCTGCAGGCCTCGCGCAACGCGCTGGATTACCTCACCCGCATCTGGGTGCCCAACCTGCGTCTCAGCAATGCCGAGGCGATCAAGGTGAACGGCATGCCGGCGGCCACCGCGTCTGGCCGCATCCAGCTGAAAAGCGGCAACGCCGATGTGCGCTTTGTCGCGGTCGGTTTTCCGACCGATGCCATCCTGCGCTTTGTCATCATGGCCCCGGTGGGCGGCCTGGCTAAAATCGACCCGGCGATGATCCGCAGCATCAACACGCTGAAGCATCTGTCCGAGGCCGAGGCCAATGCGGTGCAGCCGGTGCAGCTGAAGGTGGTGAAGGTCGGCAGCGGCGATACGGTGGAGACTTATGCCAAAACCGCGCCGCTGGGCTCTTATGCGGCCGAACAGCTGCGCGTGCTCAACGCCCTGCAGCCCGGCGAACAACCCAAACCAGGCGAGCGCTTCAAGACGGTGGAGTAAACCGGCTCAGTTCGGCTGCAGGCCGGGAATATCGCCCAGGCGCCGGCGCAGGCGGGTCAGCGCCTGATGCTCCAGCTGGCGCACGCGCTCCTTTGAAATGCCCATATGCGCGCCGATGCGCTCCAGCGTGATCGTGTGGTCGGAGAAGAAGCGCGCCTGCAGGATGCGGCGTTCGCGTTCGGGCAGGTCGGCCAGTGCCTCGCCCAGCCAGCGTTTTTTCAGCCGGCTGTCATGCCGCGCCATCGACAGGGCTTCGGGATCGGGCCGGTCATCCACCAGCAGATCCTGCCAGTCGCTGTCGCCATCGACGCCGATCACCGCATTCAGCGAGCGGTCGCCGGCGGCCAGCCGGCCTTCCATATGGGCCACGTCGCTTTCGCTGACATTGAGCTGGCGCGCCAGCATGCGGCGGCCTTCCGGTGTCAGCACATCCTGGCCGCCGCGCTCGATGCGGGCGCGCAGGCGGCGCAGGTTGAAGAACAGCGACTTGTGCGCCGCCGTGGTGCCGGTGCGCACGATCGACCAGTTGCGCAGCACGAAATCTTGGATCGCGGCGCGAATCCACCAGGAGGCATAGGTGGAAAAGCGCACCTCGCGCGCCGGCTCGAAGCGCGCGGCCGCCTGCATCAGGCCGAGATTGCCTTCCTGGATCAGGTCGCTGACCGGCAGGCCGTAATGGCGGAAGCGCACGGCCGTCGAAATCACCAGCCGCATATGCGGTGCCACCAGTTTATGCAGCGCGGTCTGGTCCTGGTGATCGCGCCAGGCCTGGGCGAGCGTGACCTCCTGCTCGGGCGACAGCAGCGGCAGCCGCATGGCACGGCGCACGAAGGCGCGGTCGCCGTCAACAACGGCACCAGCACCGGCACGGAGAATGGGATCGGCCGCAGGCGCGCCGTCCTGGGCATCCACTGGGGTAAGTCGGCTCCGCTCTGGCGTCATGGCAGCCTCGCTGGTCTGCCAATTCTACGCCTGCGGCCGGCAAGCGGATCACTCACGGCTGCGTGAAACAGCCACCACCGGTTAAGGCCTGCGGATCAGAGTACCGTGCGGGCCGTGGTTGAGGCGCCGGGGCGCAGGGGCGGACGCCAGGGCCCGGCAATGTTGCAGGCGAGGAACCGGCACACCTTGCCATCGGGCCCGGCCAGCGGCAGGGCCAGCCGCTGCCAGGATTCCACCGCCACATGGGCCGGCGGGAAATGGTGCGAGTAATACGAGGCCCGGCGCAGCCAGGCGGCGCGGTACAGCGCGCGGAAGAAGATCGACACGTAGTTGCCGCCGTCGATATCCGACAGCAGCCGGCCGGTCATGTCGCGGCCATAGGTCTCTGCCACCTTGGTGCCATAGACGCGGAAGCGGCCATTCCAGCCGTCATCCAGCACATCGATCAGCAGGATATGGCCCAGTGCCGGCTTGAGATCGAAGGGCGTGACCGCGCTGGCCTGCGGCAGGGTGGCATCACCACGCAGCGCGTCCCAGTACGCGATCAGAAATCGCAACACATCATGATCGGTAACCGCACTGGTTGGGGACCAGGTCAGCGCTTCCAGTCTTGCGCCACGGGTGGCGAAATAATCCTTGAGGATCGGTTGCCGGTCATCGAGAAGATCTGCGACCAGCTGCTCCATTTCGGAGGTCTGCATGCGCGCCATGCTACCGGTGCGGTCAGCCGGCGCAACCATCAGGGCTTGGTTTACCGCCTAAATCGCGAAACTTTCAACAATGGCGCCGTCGAGCCCGAAACAGGCGACATTGAGTGGACCGCCAAAGCCGGCGCCGCCATCCAGGCAGCAGGTGAAGGCATCGAGATGGGCGCCTTCGCCGCGCGGATTGCCGCCGCTGACCACGCGACGGAAGCCGGCATAGGGCTGGCTTAAGGAACGGAAGGCCGGCGAGCCCCACCACAGATGATCGGCCTGCGCGGTCAGCGGCACGGCGGGATCGATGCCGGCATGCACGAACAGCAGCTCGTTGCCGCCGGAATAGGCAGCGCGGCGGAAGCTACCGAACAGGTCGTCATGGCCGGGATGCTTGCGGATCGCGGCGCGGAGCGAGTTGGTCCAGCGGCTGATGCCCAATGCGCCTTCGCGCAGGATGCCGCGGCCCTGTTGCGGATCGACGCCATAGGCCTGCAGCACCGGTGCCAGGCCGTGACGCAGCATCCAGTCGAATACCTCGCCCGGGCCGGGCGCGAACTGGATCTGCAAAAGCTTGCGCCACATCTCTTCCTGCGCGCCACGCAGATAGACGATGTCTTCCGGCTCGGCGCCGGGCAGGCAGAGGAAATCGCGCCGGAAGGCCAGCAGCGCATCCATGGTGGCGATGGTATCGGCGCCATGGCCGATCATGTTGCCGAGATAGACCAGGCGGTCGCCGGGCAACAGGCGCGCGGCCAGCTCGTCATGCGCGTCGCTCAGGCGCGCGGCTTCGGCATGGATGGCGGCGACGGCCCAGATGCGGCGGGCATGGCGCAGCACGGCAAAGGCCGGATCGGCCGGTGTCGCAGACTGGGGTGCCGCAGACTGGGGTGCCGCAGACGCAGGAACAACCGCCGCCTTGGGAGGCAGAGCGGGGATGGGAGCAGTGCTAAGCGGCGCGGACAAATCGATAACGAATCGGCCAATGAAAAGCGGGTCCGGCAACCGATGCTACCGGACCCGCTGAAGAATGCGAGCGAAAAGCCGTGTGATCTTTTCGCGTCCGGCGTGACACCGGAACGAAACGGAATCAGG
>NZ_CALRUC010000088.1:0-18361 GCF_943371255.1 Ferrovibrio terrae
GTTGAGATCGCCAATTTCACCGATGCCGGAAACACGGCGGCCGAATAGGACACCCGCATGACCCTCGACTTCCTGCTGATCGCGCTGATCGTGGTCGCCACGCCGGGCACCGGCATGATCTACACCGTGGCCGCCGGCCTGACGCGCGGGGCCAGGGCTAGCGCGGTGGCGGCATTCGGCTGCACGCTCGGCATCGTGCCGCATATGCTGGCGGCGATCACCGGGCTGGCGGCGCTGCTGCACACATCAGCGCTGCTGTTCGACGCGGTGAAATATGCCGGCGTGGCCTATCTGCTGTGGATGGCCTGGCAGACCTGGCATGACCGGGGCTCGCTCAGCCTCACCGGCAAGGGGCCGCAAAAACAATCCTTCCTGCAGGTGACCATCGAGGCCATCGTCATCAACCTGCTGAACCCCAAACTGTCGATCTTTTTCTTCGCCTTCCTGCCGCAGTTCATCAGCCATGACGAACCCGCCGTGCTGGCGCGCATGCTGGAAATGAGCGGCGTGTTCATGGCGATGACGCTGGCGGTGTTCGTGCTCTATGGCCTGTTTGCGGCAGCAGTGCGCGACCATGTGCTGGCGCGGCCGCGCGTGATGCAGTGGCTGCGGCGGACATTCGCGGCGGCGTTTGTGGCCCTCGGCGCCAAGCTGGCGCTGACGGAGCGGTGAAGTTCCAGACCGAAAGAATTAATCATGCGCGCAGATACTAATCGTAGCTTTCTCCAGATCATCAAGGATGCCCAAAGAGGGAAAAAGGATGGCTGGCAGCCGGTTAAATTGGGGCCAGTGAATAAGCCGATGATATGCTTTAAGTCATTAAATGAGTGCCTATTCAGAATTGCTGGAGAATCGACCGAGATTACAATTCATCTCGATCCCGAAACAGCTCGCACCATGCCTATAGGCGGAAGTTGGGCATCTCGCTTCAATCACCGCATATCTATCGTAACTGATGGAGTTGAGCCTCTCGAACCAGAATACTGCCTCCTGCATATACAGCCATTGTCGAAGCTAGTTGCACCTTGAGTGACTTAATGGCCCACACCAGCGATCTTATTCCAACTGATTACGTGACCATATCGACACGGCTCGGCGCCAAGCTGGCGCTGGCGGAACGGTGAGCGTCAATCCACAAAGAACAATATTGTGGCTAGTGATCCAGCAATGGAGTGAACAACAGAAACGAGCACGACCGGCCGCACTGATTGGCTGACATATCGCACATAAGCCAGACCAGCAACAAAAAGAGCGGCCTGCAACATGGCATTGGGGCTTAGCGCCGAATTAAGCATGAACGAAAAAAGCGTGATCGTGGCACCAGCCTTAAAAACACCCCAGTGAGGCTCCAGGGCTGTCCAGAGCCAGCCGTATAGAAAGAGTGCTGTCGCGGCGGACATTGCCACTCCCATGCAAACTGTAGAGGCCACATAGATCACTGGATCGACATCCCTGAACTGCGGCACCTGGTCAGATGGGTCTCCTTGCAGCGAAACCCAGACAACCGCCTTGATCGCCATCAGGCTGGCGATCAGCCAGGCCGCTCCTTGTTTGTCGTGCGCAACGTTCCGCAAGCCTGCATTGTGATCCCCGCCAGCCATCTTCCTGGCGTTTCGCACGGAAAACCAGATTTGCAGCATTGCCGTGGGCACCATAACGAAGATGCCGAACACCATAGCGACATCCATTTGTGCTGGCCGCGACGGCTTCAGGAAAAAGAACATCACCAGCATTGATGCGACAAAAGCGCCGACAAACGACAGGGCATACCAGCCAGCGGCTTTGGCCAGGATGACCCAGCCGGCTTTGGTCCAACCGTGAAATACCTTATGCTGTCCTAAGGATTGTTCAGATTCCATTCCCCGCCTCAATCACCCTCACTATAGAAGAGTGGCTTGGCGGCAAAAAGTGTGTGACCAGGCAAAGCAACAATGAAAATCGGCATTATTGAATGCGGGCCGGTGCCCGCGCCGCTGCGCGAGCGCTATGTCAGCTATCCCGCGATGTTCCGCACGCAGCTGCAGCCCCTGCTGCCCACCGCCACATTCGAGACGATTGCCGTCGCGGCGCTGGGCGACGTGGCCGCGTTTGACGCCTATCTGCTGACCGGCTCGCGCCACGGCGTCTATGACGACCTGCCGTGGATCGCGCCGCTGAAAGACTTCATCCGCGCTGCGGCACGGCTGCAGCGCCCGATGGTGGGCGTGTGTTTCGGCCACCAGATCATTGCCGAGGCGCTGGGTGGCCGGGTGGAGAAAGCCGCAGCCGGCTGGCGCGTCGGCCTGGAGCAGTACACCACCAGCCTTAATGGCGACACGCAGTCCGTCATGATGCCGGCCTTCCACCAGGACCAGATCGTGGTGCAGCCGCCCGATACCGAGGTGGTGGCCAACACCGCGGCCTGCCCCTTTGCCGCTCTGCGCTACACCGCGGCGCCGATCCTGTCGGTGCAGTTTCATCCCGAATTCAGCCTGCCGTATCTCACCGACCTGATCACCTGCCTGTCGCAGCAGGCGGCGGCGCCGGGACTGCCGCCGCAGCCCGCGCTGGACGATAAAGGCATGCGCTGGATCGGCGACTTCCTGTCGGGCCGATAGGACATTCGCGCAGGCCCAGCATTCACACAGACCGTCACCCCGGATCAAGTCCGGGGTGACGGTCTGTGTGCGGGCTCAATCCGCTATCTGATCAGCCAAGGGTAATAGAGTTGAACGTCACTGGGCGGTTGGATAACCAAACTGAGAAACGCCAAACCGACAGTCGCAGCATTTGCTGCAAGCCATAACCACCAACGACTTTGGCTCCACGGCGTCTTGAAGGCAAGGCGAAGACAAATAACCTCAATGCCGCTTGTAATAACGACGGCGAGCACAAAGGTTGCCGTCCAGGTAAGCGGATTGAACGTTCCTAAATCGAAGATTTTATAGAGTAAGATGCCGGGGAAAAATTCCCAGGCAATGCCGGACGCGGGAATCAAAACAGCCCCCAAAGCAGCGGATGCTGCATTTGAGACCGTTGCCAGCAGGCTGGCTCGGGTCCAGCTCATGGAAAATCCGAAACGTAGCACTGCGCTCTCAATCAGCAGGCCCAGGACAACCACCGGAACGCTGAGAAGGCGTGGCTCTATGAAAAGCGCAGGCCAGACAACATCTGCACGAGCAAAAGACGGTATGGCAACCGCCAAGCAAACGAGCGCAGTCAGCATAACCGACTGACTGCGCCGCGGCCTATGCTCCGACATGGTTGGGGTCAAGCGCCCGGATGCACCAGTGGTTAGCTTACGCCCCCGGCATCGGCTCCGGCTCGAAGCCGCCGCCGGCCGGCTTGCTGCCGCCGCCACGGCTGGACGTCGGCACCGCCGAACGCGGGCCGCCGCTGTCGCTGGGCGTCGGCGTGCGGTCATCGGTGCGCACGATCTTCTCGCCGCGCAGCAGCGCCCGCACCTCGTCGCCCGACAGGGTCTCGTATTCCAGCAGCGCCTGGCCGAGGGTGTCGAGATCGGCGCGGTGGTCGGTCAGGATGCGGCGCGCGTTGCTTTCGGCATCGTCGATGATGCGGCGGATTTCCTCGTCGATCAGGCGCGCGGTGGCATCCGAGACGTTTTTCCGTTGCGTCACGGAATGGCCGAGGAAGACCTCTTCCTCGTTATCGGAATAGCGCAGACGGCCGAGCTTGTCGCTCATGCCCCATTCGGTGACCATGCGACGGGCGAGCCCGGTGGCCTGCTGGATGTCGTTGGAGGCGCCGGTGGTGATGTTTTCCTTGCCAAACACCAGTTCCTCGGCCATGCGGCCGCCGAACATCATCGCCAGCTTGGATTCCAGTTCCATGGTCGAGATCGACAGGCGATCCTTCTCGGGCAGCGACATGGTGACGCCCAGCGCGCGGCCGCGCGGGATGATGGTCACCTTGTGCAGCGGATCGGATTTCGGCATGAACAGGCCGACCAGCGCATGGCCCGCCTCGTGATAGGCGGTGAGGCGCTTTTCCTCTTCGCCCATCACCATCGAGCGGCGCTCGGCGCCCATCATCACCTTGTCCTTGGCATGCTCGAAATCGGCCATGGTGACGACGCGCTTGTTGCGGCGCGCGGCCAGCAGGGCGGCTTCGTTCACGAGATTCGCCAGATCGGCGCCGGAGAAACCGGGCGTGCCACGGGCAATGATCTTGGGCTCGACATCCGGACCCAGCGGGACCTTGCGCATATGCACACGCAGGATGTGCTCGCGGCCGATGATGTCGGGATTCGGCACCACGATCTGGCGGTCGAAACGGCCCGGACGCAGCAGCGCCGGATCGAGCACGTCAGGCCGGTTGGTGGCGGCGATCAGGATGACGCCCTCGGTCGCCTCGAAACCGTCCATCTCGACCAGCAGCTGGTTCAGCGTCTGCTCGCGTTCGTCGTTGCCACCGCCGAGGCCGGCGCCGCGATGGCGGCCGACCGCGTCGATTTCGTCGATGAAGATGATGCAGGGCGCGTTCTTCTTCGCCTGCTCGAACATGTCGCGCACGCGGCTGGCGCCGACGCCGACGAACATCTCGACGAAGTCGGAACCCGAAATGGTGAAGAAGGGCACGTTGGCTTCACCGGCGATGGCGCGCGCGAGCAACGTCTTGCCGGTGCCGGGCGGGCCGACGAGCAGGCAGCCCTTGGGGATCTTGCCGCCGAGGCGCTGGAATTTCTGCGGGTCGCGCAGGAAGTCGACGATCTCTTCGAGTTCGGACTTGGCTTCCTCGATGCCGGCGACGTCTTCAAAGGTGACGCGGCCATGGCGCTCGGTGAGCAGCCGGGCCTTGGACTTGCCGAAGCCCATCGCCTTGCCGCCGCCGGACTGCATCTGGCGCATGAAGAAAATCCACACGCCGATCAGCAGCAGCATGGGGAACCAGGAGATCAGAATCTGCACCAGCGTGTTGTTCTCTTCCGGCGGCACGGCGGTGACGCGCACGCCGCGCTCGGTCAGCTTGCTCACCAGCGTCGGGTCGTTCGGGATATAGGTGGTGAAGCCGCGACCGTCGCGGAAATGGCCGGTGACGGTGTTGGAGCTGTTCTGGATGGCGACGTCGGTGATCTGGCCGTTGGTGACGTCGTTCAGGAAATCGGAATAGGCGAGCGACTGGCTGCCGCCACGGATCGAGGGGCCTTGAAACAGGTTGAACAGCGCGACCACCAAGAGGCCGATGATCACCCAGAGCGCCAAATTACGGCCAAACATGTTCACGGAAGCCCAGTCCTTTCTACGCCACACCCTGCCCCGCGGGATCGTCCTTCAGGGCACGGAAAATTTTAGCCGATTTTTCCCGGCACAGACCATAGATATGCGGTCGGAATGCCTAAACAAGCGGTAACCGGGTGGATTCTTCGCGGATTCCGCCGGGTCAGGCCGGGTCAGACCCCGAGCGCGGGGTGAAACCCGAGTGTGACAGCCGCCGGCAGCTGGCCCCAGCCCAGGCCGGGCACCGCCAGCAGGCGGCCGGTCCGGCCGCGCAGGGCCGGCAGGCCGGGCCAGGCGGCGCGCGGAATCTCCATGGCGGCAGCGGGCGGGATCTCGTCGGCCGGCGGGCGGTCGCGGCCGAGCGGGCCGAGCGTGACGCCCGGCAGCCGCGCCTTTGCCGCAACGGCAACGCGGAACCGGCCATCCCAGAGCAGCGCATCGCCGGCCTTCAGCGCCAGCACGGCCGGCAGGTGGCGTGCCTCGCGGCAGATCAGCAAACGGCCGTCTTTTTGCGGCGCCAGCAGGCAGCGATGCAGGGTGAGCGGCTGGGCCAGGCCGCTGCGCAGGCTGGCGAGTGCGCGCTCCAGCCCGTCCAGTCGCGGCGGCACGGCCAGGCCGCCGATGACGCAGAGCAGACGGCTCAACGCCCGCAGCGCGATCTCGTCGCCGGCGGCGGTGAGGGTTGCGGCATCGAGCCAGGCGATGCCGGCGGCACTGAGCCGTACACTGCCCTGCAGCAGGGCATAGGCGGCATCATCGAGCTGGGCGCGCACCCGGCTGAAATTGCGCGCGGTCTGCGCCAGATGCGCCACCAGCTCGGCGCGCGCCGCGGCATCGTTGTCGCTGAGCAGGTCGAGCGCTGCGCGCACGCGCACGCGCAAATACGCCGGGCTGGCATTGCTGGGGTCTTCGATCCAGGGCTGCTTGCGCTTTTGCAGCGTGGCGACCAGCTGCGCCTTGGGCAGATCGAGCAGCGGCCGCAGCAGGGCGATGCCCTGCATGTCGCGGCGTGGCGCCATGGCGGCGAGGCCATCGACACCGGAGCCGCGCAGGGCCCGCAGCAGCAGGGTCTCGGCCTGGTCGTCGCGGTGATGCGCCAGCAGCAGATGGCCGATCTTGTGTTTGCCGCAGGCCTGCAGCAGCAGCGCATAGCGCGCCTCGCGGGCGGCAGACTGGCGGTTGGCGGCGGGTTTATCCGCCGCATCCCAGACCAGCACCTGCGGCTTCAGCCCGGCGGCGCGCAGCCAGCCGGCGACGCGCTTTGCCTCAGTCGAAGACTCCGGCCGCAGGCGGTGATCGACGATCAGCGGAAGCACCGTGATATTGCGGCGCGCAGCCCAGTCGCGACAGAGCAGCGCCAGCGCCAGGCTGTCGGCGCCGCCGGAGACGGCAACCGCGATGGCGTCAGGTGTGTCGCCCTCCAGCAGCGGCAGCAGCCGGCGGCCGAACGCCGCCGCCGTGACTGCTGCGGCTGTCATCGGCTTACTTGCAGCCGATCTTGGCGCGCTCGCGGGTGGCGGCATCCTTCACATGCGGTGGCGCCGAGGCGAATTCCTTGCCGAGCTGGCCCAGCGCGGCGCAGGCTTCGGGATTCTTTTTCATCGCCGAGAGCGACATGCCCAATTTAAGCAGGCTGTCGGGCGCCTTGGCGCTTTTCGGGTAGCCCTGGTAGCCCTGCAGGAAGGCCTGGGCGGCGGGCTCATACTGCTGGCGCACGTAATAGGTCTCGCCGAGCCAGTATTGCGCATTGCCGGCCAGCGCATCCTGCGCATGGGCGCCCAAGAATTCGCGGAAGGCGGCTTCGGCATCGGCATAGTCGCTCTGCACCAGCAGCTTGTAGGCGTAGTTGTAGCGCTCCTGCGGCGTGCCGGCGGGCAGCTTGCCCTTGGCGGAGGCGGCGGCCGGCGGAGTCGGCGCCCTGGCTGTCTGCTGCTGCGCCGGCGCTGCCGCGCCGCCGGCGATCGGGCGGCCCTGGGCATCCACCGGCATCGAGCCGAGCACGCCCTCTTTCGTCGGCGCCTGGCCCGGCGTCGAGGATGTCGACCCGCGCGCGACATTGGGCGGCTGAACCGGCGTGCCCGGTGCCGGAATGCCCTGCTGGGCAGCGGTCGGCTTGACCTGCTCGATGCTGCCGGCAGCCGGAGCGGCGCCGCGTTCAAGCTGGTTGAGGCGGAAATCGACGTCTTCCACCAGCTTGTCGATGCGGCGGTTGGCCTGGCTGGAGGCGAATTCGACCTCCTCGAAGCGGCCGGTCATCGTGCGGATCTGGTTTTCCAGCTCGTCGATGCGGGCATTGAGCCGGTTGGCGGCCGAGGTGCCGTCACCGCTGTCGGTCAGGCTGCCGCCGCCCGAAGACGACGACGAAGAGGCCGGCGGGGTGCCGCCGCGATAGACCTGGCGCTGCAGGGTCTGCAGGTCGCGTTCCAGCCGGTTGATGCGGTCGAGCGTCTGGGCGTCCTGCGCCATGGCTGGCAGGGCGATGCTGCCGAGCAGCAGCAGGACAGGCAGAAAACGGGCGGCGAAAGACGCAGGCATGGCAAAACCCCATGGTGGCCGACACGGGAAGCCGAATCGGACGGAAAACCGAGTTTATCGATTTTACCGGGGTTTACGTCAAAAGCATGGCGGGCTGCAACGGCGAAACTGCGGAAATTCCGCCGCTGCAGCCCGGCCGATCAGGTCTTCAGGCGCTCAGTTCGCCAGCACGGTGACGCCGCGGCGATTCTGCGCCCAGGCGGCCTCGTTGGAGCCGACCGTGGAGGGACGCTCCTTGCCATAGGACAGCGTGGAGATGCGCTGGGTCGGGATGCCCTGGTTGACCAGGAAGTTGCGAATCGTGGTGGCGCGGCGGTCGCCGAGCGCCAGATTGTATTCGCGGGTGCCGCGTTCGTCGGCATGGCCCTCGAGGACGATGCGCCACTGGGCATTGCGCTTCAGCCAGGCGACCTGCCGGTCGAGGATGGCGGTGCTGGCGGCATCCAGCGCGTAGGAATCGGTGGCGAACAGCACGCGGTCGCCGACATCGGCGGCGAACTGGCGCTGCGCATCCTCGCGGGTCAGCGGCATGCCGCTGACACCGGCGGCGCTGCCGGCGCCACCCATCGTCGCACTGCCCGGACGGCCGCTGCCCGACAGCGAGCTGGCCGGCTGCGGGGCGGTTTCACAGGCCACCAGGCCAAGGGCCAGGGTGGCGACCATGGCCGACCGGATGGCCCAATTACGCATCTGCATGAATATACTCCCCAAGGTTTGCTCTGCCCGAGCATCTAGAAGGCCGCAGATTTGCGGCGGAATAAGGCGTGATTTGCGGCGGAACTGCGGCAGGGACCTAACGCCCCGGCGGCGCAAAAGTGCCACGCAAAAAGAAACACCCGCCTGCCGTGAGGCAGACGGGTGTTCTTTAAGTCCATTCAGGCGGGCAGCAAAGCCACCCGGCATGAATTATTAGTTCGACAGGACCGTCACACCGCGACGATTCTGGGCCCAGGCGGCCTCGTTCGAACCCAGCGCCACCGGACGCTCCTTACCGTAGGAGATCGTGGTGATGCGGTTCGCCGGGATGCCCTGGTTCGCCAGGTAGGTCTTGACGGCATTGGCGCGACGCTCACCGAGCGCCAGGTTGTATTCGCGGGTGCCGCGTTCGTCGGCATGACCCTCGATCACGACCTTCCACTGGCCATAGCGCTTCAGCCAGGCAGCCTGCTTGTCGAGCGTGGCCTTGCCAGCCGGCTTCACTTCGAACTTGTCATAGTCGAAGAAGACGCGGTCGCCGACATTGACCTGGAAGTCCTGCACGGTGCCCGGCGCGATGCTGGCAGCCGGAGCGGCCGCCGTGGTGGCGCCGCCGGCGCCGCTGGTGGTCGCGGTCGGCGCGGGATCGGACGAGCAAGCGGCGAGAAGCAAGCCCACGGCAGCCACGGCCAGGTACTTGGAGCCGAAGGTGTTGAGGCGCATTTTTATTATCCCTCCAAGGGTTTCGAGAGTGAGTCAGGTACCGAACAGCGAAGCGCAACTTGCGTTCCATACCCGGTACGAGATTCTCGGTCCGGGCACGAACCGACTGACAAAACCCCAAGCTTAACCGATCAGACGCTCGGCCCGGCACGGAGTCCTAAAACCCGCAGCCAAGGGCAAACGTTGCCGGAACCTAAGGTTCAAGCCATTACGTCAGGTTGGACTATATCCACCGGTTTTTCCCGAATCAATAGGCGTAAGGGCTTGTAAACACTAAACGCACCCCTGCGGCATTTCTGCAACAGGGGTGCGTTTCGCCAAAGATACCCACAGGCCCAAGCCGCCGGAGCCACCGCCAAGCCCCGCTGGCCCGGCGGATCGACCGGTCAGCGGATCAGCGGCGACAGCGGCGACCAGGCCGGATCGGACGCATCGATCGGGGTGGGGATTTCACGCTCGTTGTAGCCGGTGAGATCGATCGAGATCAGACGCACGCGCTGGCCACGGCCCTGCGCATTCGGCGGCGTCTCGCGATAGAACATCAGCACGCGGCCATTGGGCGCCCAGGTCGGCGCTTCCTGCACGACGCTGTTGGTCGAGAGAATGCGCTCGCCGCTGCCATCGGGCCGCATCACGCCAATCGAGAACTGGCCCTGGAATTCCTTGGTGAAGGCGATCAGGTCGCCGCGCGGCGACCATACCGGCGTCGAGTAACGACCCTGATTGAAGCTGATGCGCTTCTGGTCCGAGCCATCGGCATTCATCGTGTAGATCTGCTTGGTGCCGCCGCGATCGGAATTGAAGGTGATGCGGCGACCATCGGGCGCAAAGCTCGGCGAGGTATCGATGGCGGGATCGCTGGTCAGGCGCTGCCGCTGCCGCGTGCGCAGATCCATCATGTAGACATCGGAATTGCCGTCAGACGCCAGCGACATGATCACGCGGTTGCCGTCGGGCGAGAAGCGCGGCGCGAAGGTCATGCCGGGGAAATCGCCGACCAGCTCCTGCTGTCCGGTATCGATGTTGAACAGATAGACGCGCGGCTTGTCGTTGAAATAGCTGAGATAGGTGATTTCCTGCTGGCCCGGGCTGAAGCGCGGGGTCAGCACCAGGAAGCGGCCGTCGGTGAGGAAGCGATGGTTTTCGCCGTCCTGATCCATGATCGCCAGGCGCTTGACGCGGCGATCCGGCGGGCCGCTTTCGGCGACATAGACGATGCGGGTGTCGAAATAGCCATCTTCGCCGGTAACGCGCTTGTAGATCGCATCGGCGATCAGATGCGCGAGGCGACGCCAGTTATCCGGCGTGGTGAACAGCGCCAGGCCGGTCATCTGGTTTTCGGCGGCCACATCCCAGAGGCGGAACTCGCCGCGCAGCCGGCCATCGGACTGCATCTCGATGCGGCCGTTGACCAGCGCATCGACATTGATGACGCGCCAGTCCTGGAACCGCGGCTGCACGCGCATCGCCTGCGGCGTCTGGGTATGGGCGCGCGGATCGACCGGCTTGAACAGGCCCGAGCGTTCCAGATCGGCGCGGATAACGCGGGCGACATCGGCGCCGACTTTCAGCGCCTGCGGATTGTCGCCATCGAGATCGGAAATGGCGATCGGCACCGGCTTGAAGTTGCCGCGCGTGATATCGATTTCGACGGCGGCCTGCGCCATCGGCACAGCCAGCAGCGCCATCATCAGCGCCAGCACGCCGGCTTTCATCATGCCAGTGGCTGGCAAAATCGACATCCGAATCATCCCTGTCTCCCTATCGCTTTACCCGCCCAGCATCATGCGCGGGTCGAAATTCAATATGATGTCCTGGCTCCACTTGTCCTTGTCGCCGGGCGGCAACTGGAACGGTTCGGCCTTCAGCACGGCGCGGCGCGCGGATTCGGCGGCGGCGCGATAGGATTCCTGGCCCGGCATGTACATGCGGGCCTGGTCAACGATCTCGGGCTGGCCCTTCAGGCGACCGTCGGGATGCAGGCTGAACTTGATGCGCACGACGAGATCCTTGGCATCCTTGGCGCCGATATCAAACTGCCACTTGTCCTCGACCTGCTTGCGGATGAAATCCTTCTCGCTCATCGAGACCGGCTGATTGGGATTCGACGGCCCCTCGGCGCGCGGCGCGGCGGCCGGCGGCGTGCGCGACGCCGTCTGCGGCGCCTGCTGCGGCTGGGCGGCCGGCGGCGCCTTCATCTTGTTCACCAGTGCGGCGACGTCGGAGAAATTCGGCGTCTTGCTCTTTTCCTCCTGGCGCTGCTGGGTCGGCTTGGGCGGCACCGGCTTAGCTTCCGGCTTCGGCTTCTCGACCACCTTCGGCGGCTCCGGCGTCTCCACCACTTCCTTGGGCTTGGGCAGCGGCTTGGGCGACGGCACCGGCTCGGGCATCGGCTGCGGCTTGGGCGCCTCGGCCTGCTTCGGCGGCTCAGGCGCCGGCGGCGGCGGGGGTGGCGGCGGCGTCACCGCCTGCTGCTTGGGCGGCTCGGGCTTCGGTTCCGGCTTGGATTCCGGCACCGGCTCTTCCTTCGGCTCGGCCTTGGTCTCGACCACCTTGGGCTGCGGCTTGGGCACGTTGGTCTTCTCGGCGATCGGCGCGAATTCGGCGAGCACGACCATCGGCTCCGGCTCGCGCTTCGGCTCCCAATACGGCAGTCCGAACAGGGCGAGCGCGACGATGCCGCCATGCAGACTTGCCGAGAATATGTACGATGTACGCCGCACCCTGCCCTGAATCCTCTGCTGCGCCTTAGCGCGCCTTGCCGCTCGGTGCCGGCGGATTACCGACCAGCGCCACCTTGTTGAAGCCACCGGTGTTGATCAGGCCCATCACTTCCAGCACCTTGCCGTAATTGATCGCCTGGTCGCCGCGCACGAAGATGCGGCGGTCCGGCGCATTGCCGGCAATCGCCTGCAGACGCGGCACCAGCTGGTCTATCTCAACCAGGCTTTCCTGCAGGTAAATGCCGCCCTTGGCATCGATGGTGACGCTCAGGGGTTCATCCTGGCCCTGGATCGCGGCCGCCTGGGTCTTGGGCAGATCGACCTGCACGCCGACCGTGAGCAGCGGCGCCGCCACCATGAACACGATCAGCAGCACCAGCATGACGTCGACCAGCGGCGTCACGTTGATTTCGGACATCGGCGCCCGTCTGCGGCGACCGCCGCGGGTGGAACCGCCGCCTCCGGCTGACATACCCATATCAGGCGGCCTCTTCGTCGAGCTGGCGCGACATCAGCGCGGAGAACTCGCCGGCAAAGCCTTCGAGCCGCACATTGAGCCGGCCAAGATCGTTGGAGAACTTGTTATAGGCCATCACTGCCGGAATCGCGGCGAGCAGGCCCAGAGCGGTGGCGAACAGCGCCTCGGCGATGCCCGGCGCCACCACGGCCAGCGAGGTGTTCTTCGACGACGCGATGGCGTGGAAGGAGTTCATGATGCCCCAGACCGTGCCGAACAGGCCGACGAAGGGCGACACCGAACCAACCGAGGCGAGGAAACCGAGATAGCGTTCCAGGCGCTCCATCTCGCGGTCGATCGACACGCGCATGACCTGGTTGATACGGACCTGCAGCGAACCCAGCCCCTGCTTGCCGCGCACCAGGCCGCGCTCGGTGGAGCGGCGCCATTCGCGCATGGCGGCAACGAACAGCACCGCCATCGGATGCTGGGGCCCTGCCATCGACAAACGATCATACAGGGCATCCAGCGAACCGCCCGACCAGAAGTCGTTCTCGAACTTGTCGGTGTCGATGACGGTGCGGCGGATCTTGATCAGCTTGTCGAAGATGATCGCCCAGGACCAGAACGAGGCCAGGATGAGCATCAGCATGACGGCCTTGACGATCCAGTCGGCCTGAAGGAAGAGCGCCCAGAGCGAAAGGTCGGCGGCAGCAGATGAGCCCCCGAGCTGCGCGGCGCTGACGGTCCTGTCCATTCGTTCGAATCCTTTGGTTAAGAGTTAACAGATCAATGCGATAAATTTGGTGAAAGTGTGGCGAACAGCGCCGCAATCGACGGGGGCACCCGGCGGGCCCGGCCTTTGGCGTCGATACAGGCCAGCTTGACCTCGGCCCGGACCAGCAAGTCCCCACCCCGCCAGACATCCTGGCGGGCGGTCAGGCTGGCACCGCGCAGCTCGGTTATTGCCGTGGTAACGGTTAATTCTTCGTGCAGGCGGGCGGGTTTGAGATATTCGACCGTGCAGGTCCGGACCGCGAAGGCGACCCCGGTGTCGGTGTCGATCAGGCCGCGCTGGTCGATGCCGTGGCTCAGCAGCAGGTCGGACCGGCCGCGTTCGATGAAGCGCAGGTAATTGGCGTAATAGACGATGCCGGCGGCGTCGGTGTCTTCCCATTGCACCCGCACGGGGTAGCTGTGCAGCCGGGCGTCGCGGACTTCAGGCATCGTCATCCCCCAGCAGGTCGAGCTGGTTGACACCAAGGCCGGCAGGGGGCGTCAGGCCGATATGGGCGAAGGCGGCCGGCGTGAGCAGGCGACCGCGCGGGGTGCGCTGCAGGAAGCCCTGCTGAATCAGATAGGGCTCGATGATGTCTTCCAGCGCATCGCGCGGTTCCGACAGCGAGGCGGCAATGGTCTCGACGCCGACCGGGCCGCCGGAGAAATCGCGTGCAATCGTGGTGAGGTAGCGGCGATCCATGGCATCGAGGCCACGGGCATCGACTTCCAGCCGCAGCAGGGCGGCATCGGCGGTGGCGGCATCGACGACTTTGGCCTTGGCATAGACGGCGAAATCGCGCACCCGGCGCAGCAGGCGGCCGGCAACGCGCGGCGTGCCGCGGGCCCGGCGGGCGATTTCCCGCGCGCCGCTGGCATCGAGTTCCAGATCGAGGATGCGGGCCCCGCGCCGCACGATCAGCTCCAGTTCCTCGACCTCATAGAAATTCAGCCGCAGCGGAATGCCGAAACGCTCGCGCAGCGGCGTGGTGAGCAGGCCAGACCGCGTGGTGGCACCGACCAGCGTGAAGGGCGGCAGGTCGATGCGCACGCTGCGCGCCGACGGCCCCTCGCCGATGATGAGATCGAGCTGGAAGTCCTCCATCGCAGGATAGAGAATCTCTTCCACCGCCGGATTGAGCCGGTGGATCTCGTCGATGAACAGCACGTCGCGCGCTTCCAGGTTGGTCAGCAGCGCGGCGAGATCACCGGCCTTGGCGATGACAGGCCCCGAAGTGGCCTTGAAATTGACACCGAGTTCGCGCGACACGATCTGCGCCAGCGTGGTTTTGCCCAGGCCCGGCGGGCCGTGGAACAGCACATGGTCCAGCGCCTCGCCGCGCGCCTTGGCGGCCTGGATGAAGATATTCAGATTTTCGCGGGCGCGCGCCTGGCCGACGAAATCGGCCAGCACCTGCGGCCGCAGATGGCGCTCCAGCTCGTCGCCCTCGGCCCTGCCGGACGATACCAGTCGTCCCTCGTCGTTGCGCGGCGTGGAGTTCATCGTGCCAGCTCCTTGAGGCCGGCGCGGATCAGCTCCTGCACATTCGGTTTGTCGCCCAGATTGCGCGCCGCCGTGGTCACGGCACCGAAGGCATCGGCGCGCTTGTAACCCAGGTTGACCAGAGCCGAGAGCGCATCGGCCACGGCGCCGGTTTCGGCCACCGCCACCGCGCCCGCCTCGCCGCCATCCGCTTGCGCCGCCGCACCCAATGCCATGCCGCCGACCTTGTCCTTCAGTTCGGTGATCAGGCGCACCGCCAGCTTGGGCCCGACGCCATCGCAGCGGTTGAGCGTGGTCTTGTCGGCACTGGCGATGGCGCGGAACAGCTCATCGGGCGACAGCGAGGACAGAATCCCGAGCGCCACCTTGGCGCCGACCCCCTGCACCGTTTGCAGCAGGTTGAAACATTCCCGTTCGGATGCCGACACGAAGCCGAACAAATGAATGTGATCTTCACGCACATGGGTTTCGATATAGAGCCGGACGGCCTCGGACGGCCGCGGCAGGTTGCGCAGCGTGCGTGCCGAGCAGAAGACCTGGTAGCCGACACCGCCGACATCGAGGATGCAGGCGGTGTCGGAGACGCTGTCGAGCAGGCCGCTGAGCTTGGCGATCATCGTGCCGCTCGCAGTTCTGCGCTGCGGATCACCCGCGCGGTGGCGGCGTTATGGGCATGACAGATCGCCACCGCCAGCGCATCGGCGGCGTCTGCGCCAGTGACGTTACACCCCGGCAGCAGCCGCTTGACCATGGCATGCACCTGGTCCTTGTCGGCCGCGCCGGTCCCGACCACGGCCTTCTTGATCACGGTGGGTGCGTATTCCGCCACCGGCAAACCAAGCTGCGCCGGCGCCAGCAGCACGACGCCGCGCACCTGGCCGAGTTTCAGCGTCGAGGACGGATTCTTGTTGACGAAGGTTTCTTCCACGGCGGCGGCCCCGGGCTGCCATTCGGCCAGCAGCTCGGTCAGCGCGTCATGCACCGTGCGCAGGCGATAGGCCAGTTCGTCGTCCGGATTGGTGCGGATGGTGCCGTGCGCCACATGGCTCAACCGGTTGCCCTCGGCGAGGATGATGCCCCAGCCGGTGGCACGCAGGCCCGGATCGAGTCCGATGATGCGCATGGATAAGCCCAATTCCACTCCTCAAGCCGCGGCGGTCAGCCGGCGAGCTTGCTCAGTTCGTCTTCGGAAATGTCGAAATTGGCATAGACGGTCTGCACGTCGTCGGAGTCCTCAAGGACTTCGATCATCCTGAACAGCGTCTCGGCCTTCTCGCCCTCGACCGGCGTGGTGGTCTTGGGCTTCCACACCAGCTTGGCCGATTTCGGTTCGCCGAATTTCTTTTCCAGCGCCTCGCGCACGGCGGCGAAATCATCCTGGGCGCAGGTGACGCTGTGGCCCTCGTCATCGGACTGCACATCCTCGGCGCCGGCGTCCAGCGCGCCCTCGAACACCGCCTCGGCCGTGGCCACGGCAGCCGGGAAGACGATCTCGCCGACGCGGTCGAACATGAAGGCGACCGAATTGGTCTCGCCCAGCGCCCCGCCATTCTTGGAGAATGCGGCACGCACCTCGCCCGCGGTACGGTTGCGGTTGTCGGTCAGCGCTTCCACGATCACGGCGACGCCGCCGGGGCCGTAGCCCTCGTAGCGCACCTCCTCGTAATTGTCGGCCGCATCGCCGCCGGCGCCGCGCTTGATGGCGCGCTCCAGCGTGTCCTTCGACATGTTGGCGACGCGGGCGGCCTGGATGGCGGCGCGCAGGCGCGGATTGGCCGCCGGATCGGGCTGGCCGCTGCGGGCCGCGGTGGTCAGTTCGCGGATCAGCTTGGTGAAGATCTTGGCGCGCTTGGCATCCTGCGCGCCCTTGCGATGCATGATGTTTTTAAACTGGGAATGGCCGGCCATGACGAACCTGGGGTAATGCGTGAAAAAGCGAGCGAATCGGGCATGTTTAGCATATTTCGGCTTCCCCCGGCAGACCACTGGAGCCGCCGGGCTGGCAGGCGCCCGGATAATGCCCGCACCGGCCAAAAGCAAGCCACCCGCAGCACCGCGCCGCCCGCGACTCCGCCGCTGCCGCAGGGCGGGCGCCCTGTCGCCGTTGGTAGGATTGCGCCGTGCGGCCGGCGGCGATACTATCCCCGCCGTTGCAACGGGCGCCCCGGCGCTGCAGTTCATCCAGAAAATCCGTTTAACTCTAGAGAGTTACACACGGGGGCCGGCAGACTCGCATGATGGATCTCATGCAATTGACGACGGTGGCGGGCATGGCCACCGCAGCGCGGACCGGCCTGCCCGGCTATCCGCAATCTGACCTGCTGACCCGCGGGCACCAGCTCTGGCTGGCCACCCGTGGCGCCGCCGAGATGCCGGCGCTCAGCCGCATTGCCGCCGCGGCCGAGCTGGAGCCGCTGCGCCCGCAGACCCTGGTTTTCGCGCTCGAACACACGCCCTTCGACTTCCGGTATCTGGAGATCGGCAGCCGCATGCTGGCGCTGAGCAACGACGATTACACTGGCAAGGCGCTCAGCGAGGTGCCGCACCAGCGGCCGCCGAGCCTGGTCTGGGACCATCTGGCCGCGGCGGTGGATGCGCGGGCGCCGGTGCGCGGCGTGCTGCCCTATGTCGGGCGCAGCCGCGATATCGCCAGCATCCTGCATATCGTGCTGCCGCTGGCCGAAGACGGCGAGACCGTCGACCATCTGCTGGTCTGCGTCGACCTGGCCCAGCTGGTACGGCTGCAGGACGGCACCCATCCCTTCACCCAGCTGGGCTGAAACCGCCCCGCCCGGCCGGCCGATTGCACGCAAAACCGCTTTTGCGGCCGCAAAATCCCTGAAACACTGACTGCAGGTCATCGGAGAGACGGCGTGTCCACTATGCGCGACCTGCTGCTGCGGCGGCAGGCGACAACGGTTTTGTTGCAGGGCTATGAATACTGGGACCGCAAGCGCGGCGCCCGGTCGATGCCGGCGCGCGTCGATCTCGACCCGATCGAGATGAAGGCCTTCCTGCCGCATGTGGTGCTGATGGATGTGCTGCGTGACCACAAGCCGGGCTGGCCGCTCGACTTCCGTTACCGCCTGATGGGCTCTGCCATCGACCTGCATATGTCGCGGCGTTTCACCGGCCTGTTCATGAGCGACCTGCGGCACCAGCAGCCCGACAGCCAGATCTGGCGGAACTTCTCTGAAGTGACGCAGGACCGGCAGCCGCAGTTTCACCGCGTACCCTATGTCGGCCCGCACAAGGACTTCCTGTCGGTGATCGACCTGGTGATGCCGCTGTCGACCGATGGCGAACAGGTCGACATGCTGATCTCGATCGTCGATTTCATTCCGCGCGAGATCAATCCGCCCGACCGGTGGTAACCGCGGGTGCACAATTAGGCCGTGCACTGACCGCGTTTTCATGTCACGCTGATGCCGTTACCCCTCCCCCTTATACACGCGATCAGGACTCCCGGCGGCGCATGACCGCATTGGATTTAAATTCGGCCACACCACTGTTGCGGCAGGGATACGACTCCTGGCTGGCCAAATGCGGCGACCGGCCGATGCCGGCGCGCGCCGATCTCGATCCGGCCGAGATCACGCCGCTGCTGCCCAACCTGATCCTGAGGGACGTGCTGCGCGACACCAAGCCGGGCTGGCCGCTGGATTTCCGCTATCGCCTGATCGGCACCCGTGTCGATGCGATGATGAACGGGCGTTACACCGGTCTGTGC
>NZ_CALRUC010000089.1:0-18084 GCF_943371255.1 Ferrovibrio terrae
GCACGATGGCATCGGCGGCGACCACATCCTCCACCCGCGCCGTCACCGTCAGATCGAGCGTGAGCGTGCTCTCATCGGCGGCGCGCTGGATCGCCTTGGCGGCGGAGCGCAGGTTGCCGGAGCCGTAATCGATCAGGGCGACTTTCATAGCAGCCTCGGGAAGGCATCGCTGCTGCCGCTCTGCGGCAGCACGGCAGGCGGAAAGCCTTGCGGTGACGATGGTGGCATGGCCACCGATGACGCCCCTGCGGGGCCCGCACTGTGGTTGCGGATATAGAGCGCTTCGGCCTCGGCAGCATCGCTGGCGCGCAGCACGCCACCGAAGCGCCAGCCACGCCGCTGCAGGGTCCAGCGCCGGTAATCGGCCGCGCCGGCACCGATCAGGAAGCTGACCGCGATGCCGATGGCGGTGGCGGCCGGATCGGCGATGTCGCCGACGGCGAGCGCGATACCGAGCAGCACGCTGAACAGCATGTAGAGCGCGAAGCCGAGCCAGAGGCGATGCCACAGCAGCCACAGCGGCGGCACGATGGCCGCCGACCAGCGGAAGCCAGATGCCACGGCCAGCACTTCAGGATCGCCGCCGGTTCTCGCGGGGCGCTCATGCAGGGTGAAAAATCGCATGGCAGCCCCTAGAGGGTTCCTTTGGTCGACGGCACCGCATGCGGGCTGCGGGCGTCGACGGTGATGGCGTGGCGCAAGGCGCGCGCGAGGCCTTTATAGCAGGACTCGACGATATGGTGGTTGTTCTCGCCGTACAGATTCTCGACATGCAGGGTGATGCCGGCATTCTGCGCGAAGGCCTGGAACCACTCCTTGAACAGCTCGGTGTCCATGTCGCCAAGCTTGGGCTTGGTGAAGGTCACCTTCCAGATCAGATACGGGCGGTTCGACACATCCATGGCGATGCGGGTGAGCGTCTCGTCCATCGGGATCAGCGCATCACCATAGCGGTTGATGCCCTTGCGCTCGCCCAGCGCCTTGCCGACGGCCTCGCCGATGGCGATGCCGGTATCTTCGGTCAGGTGGTGGAAGTCGATATGGATGTCGCCCTTGGCCTGGACTTCGAGGTCGATCAGGCTGTGGCGCGACAGCTGTTCCAGCATATGGTCGAGAAAGCCGACGCCGGTCGACACCTTATAGATGCCGGTGCCGTCCAGATTCACACTGACCGCGATTTCGGTTTCGTTGGTTTTCCGGGCTACGCTGGCCTTACGGGCCATGACACTCTCCTTGCGACACCCCTCCTGACACAGCCGGGTCCGACGGACCAAGAGGAGGCCCCGGCCGGGGTCGGGCGGGATATAGCAGGAACCGGCAGCGGTGACTACCTTGGCTTTTGGGGTCGCGCCCGGCCTGATACCCGGCCCAGATCGGGGAGATTTAGGGCAGCAATCAGCGCGCGGGAACCGCAGAGGGCGGGCGCAGCGTGACGGGCGGCGGATCGGGCGCCAGATGGCGGGCGGCCATGGCCGCCGCACTGCTGCGATACTGGGTCAGCCGGGCGCTGAAAACCGACACTTCATTCAGCGGAAGGGCGCGCAGGCGGCGCTCCAGGGCCTCAAGTTCGGCCAGCAGCGGACGGATCAGGCCGAGCTTGATGATCGGGGACAGGCTGCCCAGGCAGGTCATCGGCAGGCCGTCGATCATGCGGTTGAAGGCCCGCATCACCCGCTCGCCGCGGGTTTCGTAAACCGCCGCCACGCTGGCCTGGTCGGCCAGCCGGATGTTGCGCAGCAGGGTGACGGCCTGGTGCAGGTTGCCCAGCGTCACCAGCCACTGGCCGGTGCGGCCCGGATCGTCGATCAGTTCCACCGGCAACGGGGTGGCCTGCAGCAATGAGAGCACCCGTCCCAGCCGCTCGCGCATGTCGTCTGTCGCCTCAGCAGTCATGCCGTTCCGGCCGGCCAAACCGCAGGGTCGGGGCACGGGCAGAACGGCGGGGATTGGAAAAATTTCCTTGCTTCACTGGCTTTGTTGTCTATGGCTCGGGTTAACCATGTAACACTGTTTCCGGCAGAGCACTGGCAAAAAAACCCTTTGATTACAGTCAATCGGACTCGTTCTGCGAGTCCAGACTAGCCCGACTACTCTTTTTTGGCGAGTAGAAAAGGTTGAGAATACCTCTTTTCCGGCATGCTGTCGAATACAAATGTATGTAATAGAGAATAGAAGTAGAACCCCTTTGCCCCCTATTCGCGGTATGGTTAACGGGCGTTAGCCAACCCGGAAGCGGGACAGCAGGGCAGCGAGTTCGGTCGCCTGGTTTGCCATGGCCCGGGCAGAGGCATTGGTCTGCTCGACCAGGGCGCCGTTGCGCTGGGTCATCTCGTCCATATTGACCACGGCGCCGTTGACCTCCTCCAGACCGCGCGACTGCTCGGCGGAGGCGGCAGCGATCTCGGCCACGATATCGCTCACCTTCTTCACGGCGGTGACGATTTCGGTCAGCGCCCCGCCCGCCTGATTGACCAGCGCGGCGCCGGTCTTGACCTGGGCATTGGAGGCCTGGATCAGCGTCTTGATCTCCTTCGACGCATTGGCCGAGCGCTGCGCCAGCGCACGCACTTCCTGCGCCACCACGGCAAAACCCTTACCGGCTTCACCGGCGCGGGCGGCCTCAACGCTGGCATTCAGCGCCAGCAGGTTGGTCTGGAAGGCGATCTCGTCGATCAGCCCGACGATATCGGAAATCTTCCGCGCGCTGCCCTCGATCTGGGTCACGGCGGTCACCGCATCGGCCACCACCTGCCCGCCCTTCTCGGCGGTGTCGCGGGCAACCCCGGCCAGCTGGTTGGCGGCCTGGGCATTGTCGGCATTCAGCTTCACCGTTGCCGTCACCTCATGCATCGAGGCCGCGGTTTCTTCCAGTGCAGCCGCCTGCGCCTCGGTGCGCTGCGCCAGATCCTGACTGCCGGTCGAGATCTCCGCCGAGGCATCGCGCACCGTGCTGGCACTCACGGCAACCTGACGCATGGTATCGGCCAGTGTTTCGCCGGCCATATTCACATCGCCCTGCAGCTTGGCGAAGACACCGGCATAGTCGCCGGTAACGCGACGGGTGAGATCGCCGGCAGCCAGACCGGCCAGCACGGCGCCAACATCTGTGATGGCGCCGCCGATGGCATCAAGCAGACGGTTGATGCCGGTGCCAAGGCGCACCGCCACGCCATCGAGCGGCGCGGTATCGATGCGCTGGTTGAGATCGCCGGCTGCGGCTGCCGTGACGATCTCGCCCACCGCACGATCCAGCAGAGCTTCCTGTTCGCTGCGGGTCTGTTCGGCGCTGTGGCGTTCCTGCTCCACCGCCTGGCGCAGCTGTTCATTCTCGGCGCCATTCTGTTTGAACACCGCAACCGCTGCCGCCATGCGGCCGATCTCGTCGCCGCGCTGCAGGCCCGGAATGGCTGCAGTGAAATCGCCCTTCGCCAGCACCGCCATCGCCTCGGTCAGGGCGGCAATCGGATTGGCGATATTGCGGCCGATCAGCCAGGCGAACAGCGCGCCAATCGCCAGGGCCACCATCGAAACCGCCAGCACGGTGATGAAGGTAGTGGCAAAGGTCTGGACGGCATTGTCGCGCTGGGTGGCCAGGATCGTCAGCTGGCCGGCCTTGGCCTGCTCCACCTTGTCGACGATCTGGGCGATCTCCTGCTCCATCTCCTGATAGACCAGCCGGTTGATGTCGCCGGCCGCCGTAACCGCCGCCAGAATGCCGGCTTCATACTGCCTGGCGAAATTCTCCGCCTCGGTGGCCATCTTCTTCAGCTCATCCTCGTCCAGCATGATCTTGAGGTCTTCGATCATGTCGACGAAGGTGCCGACCTTGCCGCGCGCCTCGTTGGCCATCGCCATATCGCCCATGCCGATGAAACGGGTGGCGGCGACACGGATTTCCGAAAACGCATCGAGCACCAGGCCGGCCTCGGTGGCGGCGATGAAATTCTGCCGTTTGTTGGCGGCCTTGATCAGCTGCATCAGGCTTTCGCGCGTGCGCGGTCCATAAACATCGAGCTGGTTACCGGTGACCGATTTCAGCGTATTGCGCGCCGCAATCGCCTGCGCCAGCTTGGCGAAGGTGCCTTTCAGCAGCGGCACCGCCTCGGTCAGCAGGGCGCGGCGCTCGGCGTTGCGGATGCTGGCGATCATGCCATCGAGATTTTCCGTCATCTGCGGCTCCAGCCGGCGCGTCGCCAGCAGGCCGCGCGGATCGTCGCGTTCGATGAACAGCAGCAGATTGCGGCGCAGATCCAGCATGTCGCGCTCGAACTGCTGCAGGCGCTGATTGCTGACCGTGATGCGGTCGTAGGTTTCAAAGGCTGCGCCGCCGCCCTGGATGCCATGGATGGCGGCGCCGGCCACGATCACCAGCAGCACCAGCGCAGTCCCGAAGCCGATGGCGATGCGCGCGCGGATGCCAAGACGGCCGAACCAGGCGAGCAGCGGCGGCTGGCGTTGCCCCGATGCCTGCGGCGCCGATGCTGCACTATCGGGATCAACTGCCGGGTCGGCGGCGAAATCGGAAACGGCCATACGAAACTCCATCGGGCAAAATCAGGCCGCGCCGGCAGCATGACCCGGTGCGGCAGCGGATAGGACGGGGGATTTAGCGAAAGGGATTGGGACGCGCGCCGGAACCGGGCAGGCCACACCGGGGCAGGCTAGTGCAGTGGTTCAGCTTCGGGCACGGCATCGCTGCGGAAACTCCTTCACTGCGCAACCTTGGCGGCAGTGTCTTGGCGGTTTGATGTCCGCTCCGGCGTTTCCCGTTGCTACCCTCGCGACCGGCATCGCTGCGGTCAAGCTGCATGCACAGGGGGGAGGTTATCAAAATTTTAGAATCTGCCGGTGTGCTGCAGGATGGGTGCTGCAGGGCATGACGCATTGGTTGTCTAGTGTGGTAAGCCATTCTCGCGCAAAGCGGATTTGGATATCGCGAGATTCGACTAAGTCGAGGAAATGGGCTGATTTTAATCCGTAACGCCGATTTGCAACCGGGTAGCAGCCGCTGGCAACTAATGGTAAAAACACTACATCAATTCCTTGTAGGACCATACCTGTGATGGAGAAGTCGATGCGTAAACCGAACCCATACGACGCCCATGTGGGAGCCCGGCTGCGCGCGTGCCGCACGCTGGCCGGTTTCAGCCAGGAGCGGCTCGGCGCCTCAGTCAGCCTGAGCTTCCAGCAGATTCAGAAATACGAGAAGGGCCTGAACCGCATCGGCGCTTCCCGCCTGCAGCAGTTTGCCCAGATCCTCAATGTGCCGCCGTCCTACTTCTTCGAGGACATGCCCGGCATCGAGCAGCAGCCGACCGCGCGCCCCGAACATGCGGTGGTGTCGGAGATCGAGCAGGACAAGAGTCCGATCTCGCGTCGTCAGGCGCTGGAGCTGGTGCGCAACTTCGGCAAGATCACCGATCCCACGGTGCGCGATCGCATCTTCCAGCTGATCAAGGCCGCAGCCGCTTCCTATAGCGGCAAGCCCGAGGATGAAGAGGGCGCAGCTGTCGTCGCGCCGCCGGTCGAGACACAAGCCTGATATCCTGACCGCTGATTGCGGTTACTGAAAAAACCGGGCCGGTAACGGCCCGGTTTTTTTGTGTTCATCGCACGGCTGTTGCATCGGCTGGCGCCGGTCGCGCGGGTGTCGTCTGAGTCCTACACAACCAGAGGGAAGCGAAGCAAAGGTCATGTGAACCCTAGGTATATAGTGCCTCCGTCAATACAGAGCCAAGGAGGCACCTATGACATATCACGTGCGTATCACTCAATCCGCATCGCAGCGTCTGCCCGATCAGATCACGCTGCAATACGGGCCGCGGCCCGAACTCGGGCAATTCTTCCTTACCGCCGACAAGGCAGCGCGCGATCGCGGCGTTTCACTCAGCCTGAATGCCGATTTCGATTACCTGCGCATCGTCAACAATGCCAACAAGGACAGCTGGGACAGTCTGGCGCCCAGCTTCAACAATGCGCTCAACACGATCGACGAGCGCAACGGTTTCTGCATCATCGGCCGCAACGAAGCCGGCGATGTGGTCTCGACCCAGGCGGCCCGCGTCTATGATCTGACCGGCAGCACGCTGGCCGACTGCGTGTCGAGCTTCCGCTTTTTCTATGGCGATCCCGGGCAGATGTGCGAGGCCGGCGAAACCTGTGAGTTCAGCTCGCCCAGTGCCAGCAGGCTGACCGGACGTATCGTGTTTTCCGGTTCGACCTGGATTCATCCCGACTATCGCAAACGCGGCCTGCCGGCGATCCTGCCTCGCATCAGCCGCGCGCTGGCACTGACCCGCTGGGACACCGACTACACGATCAGCTTCGTGAAGTTTGTCCTGGTGGAGAAGGGCGTGGCGAAGGCTTACGGCTACAAGAATGTCGAGCCGACGCTGGAGTGGCGCGCCCCCGATGGCAGGATGCGCTATCAGGGCGCGCTGATCTGGATGGACCGGCAGGAACTGCTGGCCGATATGCAGCGCTTCCCCCAGATCATCGCGCCGACGGAAGACCGCGGTGCGACGAAGCCAGACGCGACGAATGCCGGCATCGGCAACCGTCGTATCGAGTCCGGCGAAAGCCCGGCTTTGAACTGATGATCTGATATGCGGTGAAAGCCGGCCGAGAAGCGGCCGGTAATCACTCAGATGGCCCTAATCGCTGCAGTGGCCATAATCGCTCAAATGGCTTTGGGCTTTGCGCTGTCGATGTTCAGCGGAATGGCCAGCTGCGCATTCAGCAGTGAGCTGCCGGTCAGGATGCGCTCGCCATCCTTGTTCTGCCAGGGCAGGATCATGCGCTGATAGCGGCGCCGGCGCGGATCGTGATCGGGTTCCTCGATGATGGCGTCGACATCCTCAAGGGCCGGGATGCCGCTCTCGTAACAGGTGCGATAACTGCTTTCGACCCAGGCGCCATAGGCGCGATCCGGCTGATCGGAAATGCGACGGCCGGCAACGCGATTCATCTGGAAATTGTCATAGATGGTGAAGCCGTTGCCGCTGGCATTCACATACAGGTCTTTATCGCGATGTTCGATCAACACCGTGCGGTCGATCAGGCCGCTGTTCTGCAGATAGCGCCGTACCGGCTCGGAATACTGGCCGCCCTCGAAGCGCCAGACCTCGAACAGGCTGCTGAGATTCTGATGCGCATGATAGAGCCATTCGCGCGGCTGATGCGACATGGCGATGAACTGGTCGCGCATGCGCGGTTCGCGCAGCGGGGCAAGCTCGTCGAGCCGCGCCAGCAGCGGGGCGCTCTCGATATAGACTTCTTCCAGCCAGCCGCTGGCATAGACAACCAGAGCCACCGGCTTGGCCGCGACCGCCTTGCGCAGATAAGGCTTCAGCGAATTGACCGCCGCCGGGCTGACCATGCCGGCGCGGAACTGCATCAGCGTGGCATGCTCTTCGACCACCAGCCAGACATAGCCGAGATTGCGCGCGGCATAACCGGCAAGGTCGAAATCCGGATCGGCATAGCCGAGCCGTTCGGCCAGAGTTGCCGAAGGCCAGCGCCACCAATGCCCTTGCGGGTCGATCAGATAATTCATCCAATACCCCAATCGGGCCTGCCACGGCCGACGAGGTAAATTTTAGGGCAGGCTTAGCCGGGAGTCGAGTGGGGTGTGATGATGCTTCGGCTTTGGCAAAAGGTTGCATAGACTGCCGGTTGTAGCGTCGATCACAGCACGCGCAACTATCGCCAAACGTGTCGACTTGCGATGCGCCACTCGCGATCCTACATGAAGGCCCATTCCGATGTTGAGGTTCTCCCATCATGACGACAATTATTGCTGTCCGTAAGGCCAACGAGATCGTGCTGGCCGGCGACGGCCAGGTCAGCCTTGGCCAGACCGTGATCAAATCGAATGCCCGCAAGGTGCGCCGCCTCGGCGACGGTTCGGTGGTGGCCGGATTTGCCGGCGCCACCGCCGATGCCTTCACGCTGTTCGAGCGGCTGGAAAGCAAGCTGGAGCGCTATCCCGGCCAGCTGGCGCGCGCCTGTGTCGAGCTGGCCAAGGACTGGCGCACCGACCGCTACCTGCGGCGCCTGGAAGCGATGATGGCGGTAGCCGACAAATCGGTCTCCCTGGTGCTGACCGGCACCGGCGATGTGCTGGAGCCGGAGGATGGCCTGATCGGCATCGGCTCGGGCGGCAACTACGCACTGGCCGCGGCGCGCGCCCTGATCGACCGCGACGACATGGATGCGGAAGCCATCGCCCGCAAGAGCCTGAACATCGCCGCCGATATCTGCGTCTATACCAACCGCAACATCATCGTTGAAAAGCTGTCATGACCTCTTTCTCGCCCCGCGAAATCGTCTCCGAACTCGACCGCTACATCGTCGGCCAGCATGATGCCAAGAAGGCCGTAGCGGTGGCGCTGCGCAACCGCTGGCGCCGCCAGCAGCTGCCCGAAGGCCTGCGCGAGGAAGTGCTGCCGAAAAACATCCTGATGATCGGCCCGACCGGCGTGGGCAAGACCGAGATTTCGCGCCGCCTCGCCAAGCTGGCCAATGCACCCTTCCTGAAGGTGGAAGCCACCAAGTTCACCGAAGTGGGCTATGTCGGCCGCGATGTCGAGCAGATCGTGCGCGACCTGCTGGAAGGTGCGCTGACCATGATCCGCGAGCGCAAGCGCAAGGACGTCAGTGCCCGCGCCGAACTGGCGGCGGAAGAGCGCCTGCTCGATACCCTGGTGGGCGACAAGGCCAGCATCGAGACGCGGCAGAAATTCCGCAAGATGCTGCGCGAGGGCGAGATCGACAAGCGCGAGATCGAGATCGAGCTGAAGGATGCCGGCGGCGCCGGCATGCCGATGTTCGAGATTCCCGGCATGCCCGGCGCGCAGATGGGCATGGCCAATATCCAGGACATGCTGGGCAAGGCCTTTGGCGGTATGCGGGGCAAGCCGCGCAAAACCACCGTGGGCGATGCCATGAAGGCACTGATCCAGGAAGAGAGCGACAAGCTGGTGGACCAGGACAACCTGGTGAAGGAAGCCATCGAGGCGGTGGAGCAGAACGGCATCGTCTTCATCGACGAGATCGACAAGATCTGTGCCCGCAGCGAATATCGCGGTGGCGGCGATGTGTCGCGCGAGGGCGTGCAGCGCGACCTGTTGCCGCTGATCGAAGGTACGGTGGTGAACACCAAGCATGGCGCGGTGAAGACCGACCATATCCTGTTCATCGCATCCGGCGCCTTCTCGGTGGCCAAGCCGAGCGACCTGCTGCCGGAACTGCAGGGCCGCCTGCCGATCCGGGTCGAGCTGAAAGGCCTGACGCGTGACGACTTCAAGCGCATCCTGACCGAGCCGGAAGCCAGCCTGCTGAAGCAGTATACCGCGCTGATGGGCACCGAGCAGGTGACGCTGAACTTTTCCGAGGATGCCATCGACGCGCTGGCGCAGATCGCCGCCGATGTGAACGAGAGCGTGGAGAATATCGGCGCCCGCCGGCTGCACACGATCCTGGAGCGCGTGCTGGAGGAGATCAGCTATGCCGCCGCCGACCATTCCGGCCAGACGGTGAATATCGATGCCGCCTATGTGCAGCAGCGCATCGGCGACCTCGCCAAGAACAGCGATCTCAGCAAGTATATCCTGTAAGGATTATGCGGCGGCGCGGGCCGAGGTACGTTTCACGGCCTGTCGCCGCCGCTGCAGATCGCGCTGCTGACGCAGTCCGCGCCAGTATATCCAGGCACCGCTGAACACCAGCGCGGTCAGCCCCGCGCCGAACACGAACCAGATGAGCCGCGACCACAGGCCGGCGAAATCGCCGAAATGCAGCGGGTTGGCGGTCTCGTCCCAGCGCCGCCAGAAGTCCTGGCCGGCAATGCGCTCGACCGCCAGCACCGCGCCGGTTTTCGGATCGAGATAGACCTTGTTGGCGCGGTCGCGCACCAGCATATCGCCGGCCTGGCCATCAAACCGCAGCGCATCGTCCTTGCGGCGCGGATAATACACCGCGGTGATTTTCAATTCGGGAAACGCGGCCTGTGCCCGCGCCACCAGATCATCCAGCGGCAGCACCGGTGCCGCTGACGAAGAGGCCTTCGGTGCCAGCGGTTCCAGCCGGTTGCCGGTATCGAGCAGCAGCCGCTCGGCGAAATACCACATCCCGGTGAGCGCAATCGCCAGCAGGAACCACAGCGACCAGCCGGCGATCAGGCGATGCAGATCGTGCAGCAGCGGACCGACGCCGGCGCGCAGCCGCAGGCGGAACATCCCGCGCCAGACTTGCGGGTAGATCACCAGGCCGGTGATGAGCATCAGCAGGATCACCAGCGCAAACGGCGTGGCGAGATAGACGCCGATGTTGATGCCGCCAACAGTGGGCAGATAGAACTGCCGGTGCAGCTGGCGCAGGGTCGCATGGACGGTCTCGCGCGGGCCTTCGCCGGTCAGCGTCGCGCGATAGGGATCGATATAGAGCAGGCGCGGCTGGCGATCCGGCATCAGCACGCGCGCTTCGGCGGCAAAGCGGCTGCCCTGCGGTGCCATGATGCGCTGGATCGTCCAGTCGGGATGCGCGTTGCGGATCGCCGCTTCCATGCGGCCCCAGCTGGCATAGTCGCCCGCTGCCGTGCCGGCCGGCACCGATACACGCAGCGATGAATCGGCCAGCCAGTCAAGCTCATGGCCGATGCTGGTGAGGGTGCCGAGCAGGCAGATCCAGCCGAGTATCAGACAGAGCCAGAAGCCCAGCAGGCCATGCAGGCGCCGCATTGCCCGCTGGCCGAACAGGGATTTCAGGCGCGCCATGCTACGCCGTCAGAATTTCGCGGTGACGCCGGCAATCACCGTCATCGGCGCGCCGGGGATGTTTTCAACCCGGCTGTTGACCGTCTGCTCGACATAGTCCTGGTCGGTCAGGTTGCGGCCGCTCAGCGAAAGACGGATACGGTCGTTCAGGTCGTAGAACACTGAGGCGTCGAAGCGATAATAACCGTCAACGCTGTAGGTATTGGCCAGATCGCCATTCCGCGAGCCAACATAGGTGACACCGGCGCCGAGACCGAGGCCTTTCATCTGGCCGGACTGGAACTGATAGACGCTCCACAAGCCGCCGGCGAAGTTCGGCACGTTGGCCAGGCGGTTGCCAACCGGCGTGGTGCGGTCCGAGGTCACTTCGGCATCGGTGTAGCCCCAGCCGGCAATGACACTCCAGCCCGGCAGGATCTCGCCGGTCAGATCCGTTTCAAAACCGCGCGAGCGCTGCTCGCCGGTCAGCACCGAGAAATTCGTCACGCCCGATGCGGTGGCGACATTCTCCTTGGTGATCTGGTAGATCGCAGCGCCCACCGACAGCCTGTCGGGAATCAGCTCGTAGCGCGCGCCGGTTTCATACTGCACGCCCTTTTCCGGATCGGGCGTGCCGCCGCCCAGGATGGCCGTGGTCTGCGGGCTGAAGGAGGTCGAATAATTGGCATACAGCGACAGCCGCGGCACCGGCTTGTAGACGACACCGGCCTTGGGGCCCCAGTTCTGATCGTCCACATGGGTGGCCACATTCTGCGTCACGGTGGTCTGATCCAGCTTGTCGTAACGCAGGCCGAGCACAAGCTCCCACTGGTCGTTCAGCTTGATCTGGTCCTGCGCGTATAGCGAATTGATATACATGCGGGTGTAGACATTGTTGCGGCTGGTGATCGTACCCGGCTCGGCGCCATAGACCGGATTGTAGAGACTGATGCTGGCAAGACTGTAGTTGATCTGCCGCACGGTGCGGTCGCCGTTCACGTATTCATAGCCGGTGACGACGGTATGGCCGATCGAGCCGGTCTGGAATTTCATCACTGCATCCGACTGCAGGTCCCAGGAATCGAAATCCTCGGTCTGCCGCAGCGCGGTGCGCGATAGTGTCGTGCCGGCCGTGTTGACGGTGCCGGGATTCGCCACCAGGCGATAGGTGTCACCCACCGTGTAGTTGACGACCTGGCGCAAGGTGAGCCAGTCATTCAGATCATGCTCGCCCTTTGCGGTGACATTGTCGACCCGTGCGTCGTAACGCGCCCAGTCTTCCGAATAATACCTGTCTTTCAGCAGGAGCACGCGGTTGCCGACCGCCACCAGGCCGCGGTCGAACTGGCTGTCCTGTTCGGTATGGTCCGCACCCAGCGTGAAGCGGGTATCGTCGCGCGGCGCCCAGTTCACCACCGGTGCAAAAAAGTTTCGCGTGTCGTCATTGTCATAGCGGAAGCTGCCTTCGGTCTGCACGGCAGCCGTCATGCGCGCGGTCAATGTTGCGGCCGCATCGAGCGGACCCGACACCGTGCCTTCCCCGCGATAGAAATCGTAGGAACCGCCCTGCAGCGTGGCGCTGCCGGTGAAGGTGTCGGTCGGCTTCTTGGTGACGAGGTTGATCAGGCCGCCGGGCTCGGTGCGGCCGTAGAGCACCGAAGACGGACCCTTCAGCACCTCGACGCGTTCGATATTGGCGAGGTCGCGCGTCACCGGGGTGAAGTTCAGCGCCGGACTCTGCATGATGCCATCGGTGGCAACCGTCTGCGTCTGGAAACCGCGCAGGGTGAAATTCTGTCCGCGGCCGCCATTGGTGCCGTTCGCCTGCACGCCGGGCACGGTCAGCAGCGCATCGGAGAGTCGCGTGGTCTGGCGGTCCTCGATCACCTGGCGCGGCACCACGTTGATCGTCTGTGGCACGTCTTTCAGCGGCGTGTCGGTCTTGGTGCCCGTGGCGGATCGCGTGGCGCGATAGCCCTCGACCGGGCCATCGGCGCGTTCCTCGACCTGCTGGCCCTCGACCGTGATGGCCGGCAGCTGGGCCGGTGGGGATTCCGGGCTGGCGGTCTGCGCCAGGGCCGATGCTGCGGTGAACAGGGCAAACCCGGCGACAGACGACAGAAGAAGAGAACGCGTACCCATGACAGCAGGCTCCAGCAAGCAGGACATCAGGGCCTGGCTGGCGTGGTGCTGGCTATTACCCCCGGTGGAGCCGTCGGTAGCACTGAATGGTATGCAGGTCAATGAGAATCGTTCTCATTCTTTGTTTTAACACACTGTTTCTATTGTGTAAATTTTAGGCATCCTGCCGCTGCCCGTGCCCCGCACGACCCGCTAGCATGGTGCAAACGGAGGAACACATGACCGATCTGAAGGGCCGCGTTGCACTGATCACCGGAGGCTCCAGCGGCATCGGGGCGGCCACCGCCCGGCTGCTGGCCGGGCGCGGCTGTGCCGTGGCGATCAACTTTTCACGCAGCCGCGAAGCGGCGCAAAAGGTTGCCGCCGACTGCCAGGCCCTCGGCGGCGAAACCCTGCTGGCGCAGGGCAATGTGGCCGATGATGCCGATTGCCGCCGCGTGGTCGAGGAAACTTTGGCCCGCTTTGGCCATCTCGATTATCTGGTCAACAATGCCGGCACCACGAAGTTCGTCGCCCATCGCGACCTCGCCGGCCTGTCGGCGCAGGACTTTCACGACATCTTCGCGGTCAACACCATCGCGCCGTTCCAGATGATCCGCGCCGCCGAGCCATTCCTGCGTGCGACACGCGGCGCAGTGGTGAATGTCTCCTCCATCGCCGGCGTTTATGGCACCGGCTCGTCGATTGCCTATGTTGCATCGAAAGCCGCGCTGAACGGCATGACGCTCAGCCTTGCGCGCGTGCTGGGGCCCGAAGTGCGCATCAACGCAGTCTGCCCCGGCTTCGTCGAGGGCGAGTGGCTGCAGCAGGGCATGGGCGAGGCGGCCTACAAGGCGGCACTGGATAACTGGCAGCGCAACGCGCTGCTGGGCACCACCAACAAGCCGGAGGATATCGCGCAGAGCATCGCCTTCTTCCTCACTGCGGCGGTGAATGTCACCGGCGAAACCCTGCTGATCGACAGCGGCATCCGGCTGGCGCAGCCGCGCGCGCCCCATCAGCCAAAGTCGTAAGTCAGACCGGATTGCCGCCGGCGTCTTCCGCCATCGCCTCGGGCAGGCTGAGCGGCAGGGGCCCGGGCGGCATCTGTTCCAGCCGGATATCGGCGAAGACCGGCAGATGGTCGGAGACCCGCCGGCCCAGCGGGTCGGTCCAGCTCTGCAGCAGGGCATGGCGCGGCCGGCAGTAGATGCGGTCCAGCATCAGCAGCGGCCAACGCGCCGGAAAGCTGCGCAGCTTGCTGCGACCGGGCAGAATGGTGGCCAGCGCGCGGCGCACCGTGCCGTAGATGAACCAGTCGTTGAAATCGCCCAGCATCACCGTGGTCTGCCGCGCCGTGCCGGCAATGGCCGACAGCATCGCGGCCTGCTGGCGCCGTTCGCGAAATCCCAGGCCCAGATGCACCGAGGCGAGATGCAGCGGCCCGGCCGGGGTGAGCACGGTGGTTTCGATGGCTCGCCGCGGCTCGCGCTTGCTGACCGAGAGATCGTGGATCGCCACTTCGGTCATGGGCCAGCGGCTGATCAGCGCATGGCCATAGTCGCCATCGGGCGTCACCAGTGTCTTGGCCTCGGCGGCATGGCTGCCGAGCGACTGGGCGAGATAGGTGAAAGCATTGTCGTCGCGGCCGCGGGAATCGATTTCCTGCAAGGCGACGATATCGGGCTCATGCCGGCGCACCAGGGCGGCGATGCGCGGCAGGTCGTAGCGCCCGTCCGGGCCGATGCCGGCATGGACATTCCAGGTCAGCACGCGGATCACCGCCGCGCCGGGACCGGGATCAGGCCTGGCCGGACTCGGTCGCACCGAATCTGTCCCGCAGTCGCGCCACGATCAGTTGCAACCCATAGGACAATCCGCCCCAGAGCAGCAAAAAGCCGGCCAGCAGCAACAGGTCGACCAGCGAGGGCTGCGTCATGATCTCGAGCAGGCGGCCGCCCAGCACCGACATGATGATGATGCCGGGCGCCAGGCCGAGCAGCGTGCCGATGGTGTAGTCGAGCAGGCGGATGCGGGTGGCGCCGGCCACCAGGTTGACAAGCATGAAGGGCGCCGTCGGCATCACCCGCATCGTCGTCACCGCGAGGATGCCGTTGCTTTTCACCTTGCGCGCCACGCGGTTGATGCGCGGGCCCATCACCCGGCGCAGCAGATCGGCGCCGAGCCAGCGGCCGGCGCCATAGGTGGCCAGCGCACTCGACATCGACCCGGTCAGCGCCACCGACAGGCCTTCCCAGGTACCGAAGGTGATCGCCGTGGCGGCGATCAGCAGCGTGACCGGGAAAGCGATAAAGCCGGCCAGGATGAAAATGCCGACCACCGCCGGGAAGGCCAGCGGACTGGCGGCGATGGCGCGGAAAGCGGCTGCCAGCTTGTGCGGCGAGGCCCAGTCGGCCAGCGGCGTGTAGCGCCAGGCCAGCACCAGCGCGATGACCACCAGCAGGCTGATGCCGATCAGCAGGATCGAGGAAAACCGCCGCTGGCTCGGCGGTTCGTTGCTCGGGTCCGGCAGATAGCGGTCGGCTTCCAGCGGCCGGGCCGGATCGGCCACCGCCGCAATCTGTGCGGTGAAATCGAAGCCGTGCCGGTTCGCCTCGTCCGCGATGGGGCAGAGCCGGTGCGCGCGGTCCTGCAGCGCATCCAACGTGGCGAACAGCGAGCCGGTGCGCACCAGCAGCTCCGCCACCTCGGCTTCGGTGGCGCCGCAATGTTCGGCGATCAGGCGGTTGCGGGCCGCGGCCACATTGCTGCGCTGGTCCGGCGTGGTGGCCGCGATCACCAGGTCGCATTCGGTGTCGACGGCGATCGAGCGGTTACACAGGTTGGCCGAGCCGACGCGCAGCAGGCGGTCATCGGCGATCATCACCTTGGAATGCACCATCACTTCCGCATCACGGTCGCGCACACTGCCGTCGTTGCGCAGGCAGGGATAGACAAAGCGCACGCGGTCTCGGAGTCCGGCCTCGTCGAACATCTGCATGAAACGGATGCGGCCGGCCAGCATGCTTTGCTGTTCCAGCCAAGTGTGATGCGTCTTCGGCACGATGACCAGCACTTCCAGCCCGGGCCTGTCCTGCAGCCGCGCGATCAGACGCTGCGCCAGCGCCGTACAGGTGAGGAACTGGTTTTCGACATAGAGGATGCGCTCGGCCGCATCGATCATGTCGTGGAACAGCGCCTCCACTTCGCGCACCTCCGGTTCCGGTCCGTAGCGCGGCTCGGTGCGCGCGATGCCGATGGTTACGTCGCCGGTGAAATCGGGCTGAACCGTGACTGGCCAGGGATCGCAGTCGGCCTGGGCGTAGAATGACGGTGCCGGCGGCAGCAGTTCATGGGTGACGCGATACCAGCGCCCGCGCACCAGCTGGCCCAGCGCGGCAGCGGCCGCGCCATCCACCATCATCTGCACGTCATGGAAAGGCGCATAAGGCTTGCCGGACGGATCGACGCGATGCGGATCATGCAGCGGATGGGCGGCCGTGTCCCAGCGCCGGATGGTGATATCGAGGCCGCCGGAAAACGCCACGGCATCGTCCACCACCACGATCTTCTGGTGATGCGAGGCGCCGATCGGCAGCACATCGTCGAGGCAGAGTTCGATCTGGCGCGGCGTGTTCCATTGCAGGGCCAGGGCCGGCATCAGCTCGCGTTCCAGCGAGTAGACCGCCGCGTAGTAATCCCAGAGCAGCAGCTTGATCGACAGCTGTGGCCGGCGCCGCACCAGTTCGGTGAGAAAGGCGCCAAAGGTCACCGGCAGATCGTCGCCGGGTTCACCATCGGGCCCGACCAGCGGCGTGCGGCTGTCGATATCCCAGCCGGTGATGATCACCGAATGGCGCGCCGCACGCAGGGTCTGTCGCAAGGCGCCGTAATAGGCGGCGGCATCCACCAGCATGCTGGCGCGGCTGGCGGTTTCGCAGCGCCAGACATTGCGGCCAGGGACCAGCAGGGTCGCGGTTTCCCGCGCTGCAGGCGCAGCTGGCTTGGTTTCCGGCCGTAAAATCCGCGCCGCCTGCACCACGGAAGCTCCTCTGACTGACGAGGACATAACGCAGCAGTCGGGATTTGGTGCCATGGCGCCAGGCCGGAGCGCGCCGGAATGCCGCGGTTTTACGGAAATTCCAGTTTCCGGTGTCGCCGGTGGCGCTCAGCTGCGCAGCAGCTTGAGCATCTGTTCCAGCCGCGCGTCATCCAGCGTGCCGATGCGGCGACCGAGTTCATTGGCCAGCAGGGTCGCCTTCGGCGTCAGGCCCGCCGTGTCGATGGTGATGCGCGGATGCGACAGCTTGGCGAGTTCCGCCAGTTCCTCGGCATCGTCCCAGATGATGTTGAGATAGCCGCAGATACGTTGCAGCAGCAGCCAGCTGGGGCGGCCGCGATGGCCATGCTCCAGCGCCGAGAGATAGGCCGAGGAGACACCGAGATCGGCCGCCATCTGCTTCAGCGCGATGCCGCGGGCCTGGCGCAAGGCACGGATGCGCGCGCCGAACGGCGTCATGGCACAACCGTATCCGGAGTGGTTTCCGGACCAGGTGCTCGCGCGAAGGTGCATGGACGCCGCATGTCCGGCATCCTAATATCCCGGGGTGCCGTTCCGCCACCTCTTCGCACTGATGTGCATGCCGCTGCTGCTGGCCGGTCTTTTGCTCACCGGCACCGGCATGACTGTTGCCATGGCCCAGCCCGCAGCGGGCCAGGCGCTTGCCATCGCCTTCCGGCCCACCGCCCCCTATGTGATACAGAAGCCCGATGGCACGCTGACCGGGCTGGAATACGATCTTGTCATGCTGGCGGCCAGCGCCGCCAGGCTGACCCTGCGACCGCAACTGGCGCCATTCGGCCGCCTGCCGGAAGATTTCCGCCGGCGCGCCGTCGATGCCATCGTGCCGGCCAATCCGGCGATGGGTCTGCCGGGCTGTGTCAGCGATACGGTACTGATCTATCGCAACCTTGCCATCAGCCTGCGGCAGCGCGGCCTGGTCGTCACCTTTGTGTCAGACCTGGAGCGGCTCGATGTCACCGCCTTCCAGAATGCCCATGTGGTGCTGGGACGGGAGGTCGCGGGTCTGCAGCGCAATCCGGCGCGCTATCGCGAGGTGGCCAACCAGATGCTGCAGGTGCGCGCGCTGTTTTCCGGCCGCACCGATGTGGTGCTGGCCGAGCGCCGCATATTCCGCCATCTGATGCG
>NZ_CALRUC010000090.1:0-17965 GCF_943371255.1 Ferrovibrio terrae
AGCCGCGAGCAGAAGATCGAAGCGGCGCGCCGCGCCTGGCGCGAGGGCTTCGTCGCCGAGGCGATCGATACATTCAGCACCGGCACCGAAGCCATGGATGCCTCCGGCCGCCGCCATCGCGGCGTGCTGAGCGGCAACGACATGGCCAAGTGGCAGGCGCATATCGAAGCGCCGCTGACCTATGACTACCAGGACTGGACGGTGGCGAAATGCGGCCCCTGGAGCCAGGGCCCGGCCTTCCTGCAGCAGCTCGCCATCCTCAAGCATTTCGATCTCTCCAGCATGGACCCGGCGGGCCCGGATTTCGTCCACACGCTGGTCGAGGCCTCCAAGCTGGCCTTCGCCGACCGCGAGGCCTGGTATGGCGATCCCGATCATGTGGATGTGCCGATGGCCGCCCTGCTCTCGGATGCCTATAACGCTGAGCGCGCAAAACTGATCGGCGCCACGGCGTCGCTGGAGCTGCGGCCCGGCGACCCGGTCGGCAAGGGCGCGAAACTCACCTCGATCAAGGCCGGCGAGGCCGGCGGTGTCGGCGTTGGCGAACCCACCGTGGGGCGTCTGGCCGGCAGCGACGGCAAGGTGACGATGCGCGGCGCCGCCAGCGGCGACACCTGCCATGTCGATGTGATCGACCGCTGGGGCAACATGGTGTCGGCCACGCCGTCGGGCGGCTGGCTGCAGTCCTCGCCGCTGATCCCCGACCTGGGTTTCTGCCTCGGCACACGGGCGCAGATGTTCTGGCTCGAAGAGGGCCTGCCCAATTCGCTCAAGCCTGGCAAGCGGCCGCGCACCACGCTGTCGCCGTCGATGGCGCTGCGCGACGGCAAGCCGGCGCTGGCCTTTGGCACGCCCGGTGGCGACCAGCAGGACCAGTGGTCGCCGCAGATGTTCCTCAAAGTCGTGCATCACGGCATGAACCTGCAGGAAGCCATCGACAGCCCGGCCTGGCACAGCGAGCATTTCCCCTCCTCCTTCTATCCGCGCGCCGCCAAGCCCGGCCATCTCGGCCTCGAGGCCCGCTTCCCGAAGGACACCATCGAGGCGCTGAAGGCGCGTGGCCACAAGGTGGAAACCGGCGGTGACTGGTCGGAAGGCCGCCTCACCGCCTGCGGTACCACCGAGACACCCGAAGGCACGCTGCTGACCGCCGGCGCCAATCCGCGCGGCATGCAGGGCTACGCGGTAGGTCGCTGAGCATGACGTGGTCGATTGTCGCCCGCGATCCTGCCACCGGCGCCTTCGGTGTTGCCGTCACCACCAAGTTCTTCGCCGTCGGCGCGCTCTGCCCGCATGCGAAAAGCGGCAGCGGCGCGCTGGCGACCCAGGCGCTGATCAATCCCACCTGGGGGCCGCGCGGGCTGGCCATGCTGGCCGATGGCCTGCCGGCAGCCGATGTCGTGCGCCAGCTGGTGGCCTCCGATGACGGCCGCGCCGCACGCCAGTTGCATGTGGTCGACCGCGCCGGGAATACGGCTGCCCATACCGGCGACGGCTGCATCGACTGGTGCGGCCACAGGACCGGCACGGGCTTTTCGGTTGCGGGCAACATGCTGGCCGGCGCCGGCGTGGTGGACGCCACCTTTGCGTCTTTCGCGGCCAGCACCAAGACGCTGGCCGAACGCTTCCTCGATGCACTGGATGCCGGACAGGCCGAGGGCGGCGACAAGCGCGGTAAGCAGTCGGCCGCGCTGATCATCTTCACGGGTGAGGATTATCCGGCGCTGTCGCTGCGGGTCGACGACCATGCCGAACCGCTGGACGAGTTGCGCCGGCTGTACACGGTGTCGCGTGGCCGCGCCGCGGCGTTTTCCAAATTCTATGCCACCCGCGACAATCCGAGCGGCATCTGGGATCGCAGCGTGATCGAGGCGGAAGTGCAGCGCCTCGAAACACAACAGCGCGCGGAGCTGCGCTGATGGCCCTGCTCGAAGTCGCAGACCTGCGCACCCATTTCAACACCGAGGGTGGTGAGTTCCGCGCCGTCGACGGCGTCAGCTTCACCGTCGATTCCGGCAAGACACTGGGCATCGTCGGCGAAAGCGGCTGCGGCAAGTCGGTCACCTCGCTCACCGTGATGGGCCTGCTGCCCAGCCGCGGCGCCCACATCGCCAGCGGCAGCATCACCTTCGCCGGCCATGACCTGCGGCATATGCCGGCCGATGCGCTGCGCGATCTGCGCGGCAACCGGCTGGCGATGATCTTCCAGGAGCCGATGACCTCGCTGAACCCGGCCTTCACCATCGGCGACCAGATCATGGAAGGCCTGGTGCGGCACAAGGGCCTGAGCGGCGCCGAGGCGCGCGAGCAGGCGATTGCCATGCTGCGCAAGGTGAAGATTCCGGCACCGGAAAAGCGCATCGACGATTATCCGCACCAGCTGTCGGGCGGCATGCGCCAGCGCGCCATGATCGCCATGGCGCTGGCCTGCGGGCCGGAACTGCTGATTGCCGACGAGCCGACCACGGCGCTGGATGTGACAGTGCAGGCGCAGATCCTCGATCTGCTGCGCGAGCTGCAGCGCGATCTGGGCACCGCCATCATGCTGATCAGCCACGACATGGGCGTGATCGCCGAAATGGCCGACCATGTCGCGGTGATGTATGCCGGCCGCATCGTGGAACAGGCGCCGGTCGAGATGCTGTTCGACGCGCCGCAGCACCCCTACACCATCGGCCTGCTGGGCTCGATCCCGCGGCTGGATCACACCAAGGAACGGCTGGCGGCCATCGAGGGCAGCGTACCCGATCCGATGGACCCGCCGCCGGGCTGCCGCTTCAGCCCGCGCTGCCCGTTTGTCGAGGATCAGTGCCGCGCTGCCGCCCCTGACCTGCGCGATGTGCTGCCCGGTCATGCCGTGGCCTGCTGGAAGGCGCCCCTGCTATGAGCAACCTTCTGGAAGTGCGTGGCCTGACCAAGCAGTTCACCGCCAAGACCAACTGGTTCGGCCGTCCGATCAGCCATGTCTCGGCCGTCGACAATGTCAGCTTCGATCTCAAGCCGGGCGAGACGCTGAGCCTGGTGGGTGAGTCCGGCTGCGGCAAGTCGACCACCGGCCGGCTGCTGCTGCGCCTGATCGACCCCACCGCCGGCAGCATCAAATTCGATGGCCGCGACATCACCCATCTGACCGGCACGGCGTTGCGCGACCTGCGCCGCGAGATGCAGCTGGTGTTCCAGGACCCCTATGCCTCGCTCAATCCGCGCATGACGGTGGGCGACATCCTGGCCGAACCGCTGATGCTGCATGGCCTGGTGCCGCCGGGCAAACGCAAGGCGCGGGTGGAGGAACTGCTCAGCCTGGTCGGCCTGCGGGCCAGCCATGCGCGGCGCTATCCGCATGAATTCTCCGGCGGCCAGCGCCAGCGGGTCGGCATTGCCCGCGCCCTGGCTGTCGAGCCCAACCTGATCGTCTGCGACGAGGCCGTGTCGGCGCTGGATGTCTCGGTGCAGGCGCAAGTGCTGAACCTGCTGAAGGATCTGCAGGCCCGGCTCGGCATCGCCATGGTGTTCATCGCCCATGACCTTGCGGTGGTGCGGCATATCTCGCAGCGCATTGCCGTGATGTATCTGGGAAACATTGTCGAGGTGGCGCCGGCCGCCGAACTGTTTGCCAATCCGCAGCATCCCTATACCCGGGCGCTGCTCTCGGCCATTCCGGTGCCGCAGCCCAACGTGACGCGCCAGCGCATGATCCTGTCGGGCGATGTGCCGAGCCCGATCGACCCGCCGCCGGGCTGCCGCTTCAACACCCGCTGCCCGTTTGCCATCGATCTGTGCCGCCAGCAGGTGCCCGCCACCGAGCAGACCACCGCCGGCCACAGCGTCGCCTGCCATCGCTGGCGCGAGCTGCCCGTGGCCGCGCCGCTGCCGGCCGAAAGCGACACCGCCGGCGCCGCGCGGCTCGCCCGCCTGCAGGCCCGTTTCGTCGACACTGCATCCCGTGTATCGCAACCATAACAGGAGAGGCTGACATGATGAGGAAGACCACTTGGGCGGCGCTGGCCGCGGTATTGCTGCTGGGCACCGGCGGGCTTGCCACCGGCGCCTCGGCCCAGACGCTGAAATTCGGCCTGGCGGAAGATCCCGATGTCCTCGATCCCACCATGGCGCGCACCTTTGTCGGCCGCATCGTCTTCTCGGCGCTGTGCGACAAGCTGGTGGATATCACGCCGGACCTGAAGGTGGTGCCGCAGCTGGCGACCGAATGGAGCTGGTCGGCCGACAACAAGGCGCTGACCATGAAGCTGCGCCCGAATGTCAGCTTCCATGATGGCGAAAAGCTCGATGCCGAAGCGGTGAAATACAATATCGAGCGCCACAAGACCATGCAGGGCTCGCAGCGCCGCGGCGAACTGTCGGCCGTGACCTCGGTGGATGTCGTCGATCCGCTGACTGTGCGCCTCAACACCGCGGCGCCGTTTGCCCCGCTGCTCGCCACGCTGACCGACCGCGCCGGCATGATGATCTCGCCCAAGGCCGGCAAGGCACTGGGTGACAAGTTCGGCACCGCACCGGTCTGCGCCGGTCCGTTCAAGTTCGTCGAGCGTATCGCCCAGGACCGCATCGTGGTCGAGAAGTTCGATGGCTACTGGAACAAGGCCAATGTGAATTTCTCGCGCATCGAGTTCCGCCCCTTCATCGATGCCACCGTGCGCCTCGCCAATCTACGCTCCGGCCAACTTGACTTCATCGAGCGGCTGTCGGCCACCGACGCCGGCGCCGTGCAGAAGGACAACAAGCTGAAGCTCGTCTCGGTCACCGAGATCGGCTATTACGGCATCACCATCAATATCGGCAAGAGCGACATGGCCAAGACCTCGGCCCTCGGCTCCAACCCGAAGATCCGTGAAGCCTTCGAGCTGTCGCTGGATCGCAACGGCATCAACAAGGTGGTGTTCGACGGCCTCGCCACGCCGGGCAACCAGTGGGTCGCGCCGAACAATCCCGCCTATGCCAAGTCGGTGCCGATCCCGAAGCGCGATGTCGCCAAGGCCAAGCAGCTGCTGAAGGAAGCCGGCAATCCGAACCCGGTGGTCAACCTGGTGACGCCGACCACCACCGATGCCAGCAAGCTGGCCCAGGTGGTGCAGGTGATGGCCAAGGAAGCGGGCTTTGACGTGCGCATCAAGGCCACCGAATTCGCCACCTCGCTGAACATGGCCGATAAGGGCGATTTCGAGGCCTATATCCTGGCCTGGAGCGGCCGCCCCGATCCGGATGGCAATCTCTATAGCTTCCACGCCTGCAAGCAGCCGCTGAACTATGCCGGCCTGTGCAATCCGGCACTGGACGAGATCCTGAACGACAGCCGCCTGACCACCAACGTGGCCGAGCGTCAGGCCGCCTGGGAGAAAGCCGCCAAGATCGTCAATGCCGAGCGGCCGATCATCTATCTGCTGCATCGCAAGTGGCTCTATGCCCATAACGCCAAGCTGACCGGCTTCAAGGAATATCCCGATGGCCTGGTCCGCTTTGCCGGCATGAAGATGTAAGTCCCGGGGTTGCGGGATCACCTCCCGCAACCCCTCCTCTTTTTTCGTAAAGCCCCATGATCCGCTTCCTGTTCCGACGCATCGCCATCCTGCTGCCGACACTGCTGTTCGTGTCGATCATCATCTTCGGGCTGCAGCAACTTCTGCCCGGCGACCCGGCGATTGCCATGGCCGGCGAGGAACGCGATCCGCAGGCGATTGCCGAGGTGCGGGCCAAGTACAATCTCGACAAGCCGATCTGGGTGCAGTACGGCCTGTGGATCGGCGGCATCCTGCAGGGCGATTTCGGAGAATCAATCCGCATCCAGCTGCCGGTGTCGCAGCTGCTGCTGGAAAAGCTGCCGGTCACCATCGAACTGGCGATCCTCTCCATGCTGGTCGCGCTCGTCATCGGTCTTCCGGCCGGCGTCATTTCCGCATTGCATAACGGCCGCTGGCCGGATTACGTCGCCAACATCATCGGGCTGTGGGGCCTGTCGACGCCGAATTTCTGGCTCGGCATCATGATGATCCTGTTCTTCTCGGTCGAACTCGGCTGGCTGCCGGCCTCTGGCTATGTCTCGCCGACCGAAGACCTCTGGGCCAACCTGCAGGCGATGATCATGCCGGCCTTCGTGCTGGGCACCGGCATCGCCGCTGTCTTCATGCGCCATACCCGCAGCGCCATGCTGCAGGTGCTGGCCAGCGACTATATCCGCACCGCACGCGCCAAGGGCCTGTATGAACGCGTGGTGATCGGCAAGCATGCCTTCCGCAATGCCGCCGTGCCGGTGATTACCCTGGGCGCACTGGAATTCGGCCAGCTGCTGTCGGGTGCCGTGCTGACCGAACAGATTTTCTCCATCCCCGGTTTCGGCAAGCTGATCGTCGATGCCGTGTTCAACCGCGACTATGCCGTGGTTCAGGGTGTCGTGCTGTGCACGGCCACGGCCTATATCCTGCTGAACCTGCTGGCCGATATCGCCTACTTCCTGGTCAATCCGAGGCTGCGCACATGACCGCCGTTGAGTCCGTCATGCTGCCCGCCGCAGCCCCCAAGCCTGCCGCCGAGGAAAGCCCGGCGCGCCGCGCCTTCCGCCGCCTGCTGCGGCGCAAGGGTGCCGTGGTCGGTCTGGTGGTGGTGCTCACCTTCATCAGCTTCGCGCTGCTGGCAAATGTCATTGCCCCCTACAGCCCGGTCGAGGCCGACTGGAGTGCCCTGCGCGGCGCTCCGACGCCGGAACATCCCTTCGGCGGCGACGAACTGGGTCGCGACGTGCTGTCGCGGGTGATCCATGGCGCCCAGGCCTCGCTGTTTGCCGGCGTCGTCTCGGTTTTCCTGGCGATGCTGATTGGCATTCCGGTCGGGCTGCTTTCTGGCTACGCAGGGGGACTCGTGGATGGGTTCATCATGCGCTTCACCGATGCCATGCTGGCGGTGCCCTTCCTGATCCTGGCGATTGCCATGGCCGCCTTCCTAGGTCCCAGCCTGACCAATGCGATGATCGCCATCGGCATCGCCGCCGCCCCCATCTTCGTGCGGCTGACGCGTGCGCAGGTGCAGGCGGTGAAGATGGAAGACTATGTCGAGGCGGCGCGGGCGGTGGGCAATTCACCACTGCGCATCGCGTTTCGCCATATCCTGCCCAATATCTGGCCGGCGCTGATGGTGCAGGCCACGCTGACCATCGCCTCGGCCATCATCGCCGAAGCCAGCCTGTCCTTCCTCGGTCTGGGCCAGCAGCCGCCGGAGCCGAGTTGGGGCAGCATGCTGAACACCGCCAAGGATTACATGACGGACGCGCCCTGGATGGCGGTGTATCCCGGCATCTCGATCTTCATCGTCGTGCTGTCGTTCAACCTGCTGGGCGACGGCCTGCGCGACGCGCTCGATCCGCGCCATCGGGAGTAGCCCGACTCTTGCCGTAACGGCGGGCAGCCCCTACCATCCTCTGCATACAGTTTCTGGAGGATCGTCATGGGTCAGGATCATCATCACCATACCGACTGGAAGCATGACGGCGTGCGGGTGATTCCGGCCGACAAGCTGGACCCGACCTCCGCGGGGCAGACCACCGGCATGAACCGCGCCACCGCGATCAATTTCGCCCGTGCCGGCGCGCAGAAGATCTGGGCCGGCACCGTGCATATCCATGCCAATGCCAAGACCGGCGCGCATCATCACGGCGACCTGGAAAGCGTGATCTACGTGGTGAAGGGCAAGGCACGCATGCGCTGGGGCAACAACCTGGAATTCGTGGCCGAAGCCGGACCGGGCGATTTCATCTTCGTGCCGCCCTATGTGCCGCACCAGGAAATCAATGCCAGCAGCGACGAGACACTGGAATGCGTGCTGGTGCGCTCGGGCCAGGACCCGGTGGTGGTCAACCTGGATATCGAGCCGGTCGAAAAGCCGGACAATGTGCTCTGGGTCGATCCGATCCACGCCGCACCCAAGACGTAACCGGCACATATCCAGCATGCTTTACGACCGGCTGTTTGGCACCGGCAACCGGCGAGGCATCGTTTCCTTTTCGCTGGCCATCTTTCTCTTCGTCCTCAACGAGGCGCTGTGCAAGCTGGTCTATGGCAATGTACCGGCCAGCCAGATCCTGGCCGTGCGCGGCCTGATCGCCACCGCCATCATCCTCGCCATCGCCCATCTGCTGGGCGCCACCCGCCGGATCGCCGTGCTGCTGGACAGGCGGGTCGTGGCCCGCAGCGGAATCGACCTGCTCGGCAGCTACGCCTATATGGTTGCCCTGTTCCATATGCCGATCGCCAATATGACCGCGATCAACATGGCCTCGCCGCTGATGATGACTGCCGTGGTGGCGGTGGTGCTGCACGAACCGGTCGGCTGGCGCCGCTGGAGTGCCATTGTCGCCGGGTTTTTCGGCGTGCTGCTGGTGGTGCAGCCGCAGGCGAGCAATTTCAACGCCTACTCCATCCTCGGCGTCGGCGCCGTCACCTGTATCGTGCTGCGCGACCTGGTGACGCGACGCATCGACGCGGCCATACCTTCGATCATGGTGACGCTGACCAATGTGGGCATGATGGCCGCAGTGGCACTCGCTTTCGCCCTGGCCGAGGGCTGGGTGGCGATGGCCTGGGACGATTTCGGCTTCCTGGCGGTGGCGGCGCTGTTCATCGCGGCCGGCTACCAGCTCGCCGTCGATGCCTTCCGCCATGCCGAGGTGCCAGTGATCGTGCCGCTGCGCTATACCGGCCTGCTCTGGGCCCTGCTGCTGGGTTATCTGGTCTGGGGCGATGTGCCCAATGCCCTGGCCACCGCCGGTATCGTGCTGATCGTGGCCAGCGGGCTGTATGTGCTGCACCGAGAGCGCGTGCGCGGCAGGACCGTGCAGCCGGTCGACCCGCAGCCTTAAAGACCCGGCTGCGCGGCGTCCTCCAGCACGAACTGCACGCGCTTTTCGCCGCGCCAGTGATTGGTGCGCAGATGGCCGCCGATATGCAGCGCCGAACCGGTCTGGCGCGCCTGCATCAGCGCCGGGCCGAGATCGGCCTCGACCGAGCGGAAGGCAATCGCGGCAAGTCGCGCGCCGCTGCCATCGCCTGCCGTGATCAGGCAGCGCACATGTTTCTCGCCCACCACATCGGCCTGCACCACGCGCGCACCGGCCAGCGCAAAGCGCGGTTCCGGGTTGCCGGAGCCATAGGGGCCGAGTAGCTCCAGCTTGTCGCAAAGTTCGGCATTGGCGCCGCCGATGCCGAGCGCACCATCGAAGCCCATCGAGGCCGAGGCGCCGGCCTTCTCCACTGCCGGTGCCAAACGCTCATTCAGGAAGGCCTTCAGCTCGTTCAGCTTGGCAGTTTCCACCGTCAGGCCGGCTGCCATGGCATGGCCGCCGCCATTGACCAGCAGGCCGGCCTGGCCGGCCGCCACCACGGCGGCACCGAGATCGACCCCGGGGATCGAGCGTCCCGAGCCCTTGCCGAGACCGTTTTCATCCAGCGCGATGACAAAGCTCGGCCGGCCGGCCGCCTCGCGCACGCGGGCGGCGACAATGCCGATCACGCCGGGATGCCAGCCCTGTCGCGCCACCAGCGCCAGCGCCGCCGTATCGGGCACATGCTCCAGCTCCTGCATGGCCTCCAGCAGCACGCCGGCCTCGATGTCCTGACGCTCGCGATTGTACCGATCCAGTTCACCGGCAATCTGCGCGGCAAGGCGCGCATCGTCGGTGGAGAGCAGCCGCGTACCCAGATCGGCCTGGCCGACGCGACCACCGGCATTGACGCGCGGCCCGAGCAGGAAACCGAGATGATAGGCGCCGGGCGGTTCGGCCACGCCGGCGATATCGGCCAGCGCCGCCATGCCGACATTGCTGCGCCCGCGCAGGATCTTCAGCCCCTGGCCGACCAGCGCGCGATTCAGCCCGGTGAGCGGCACCACGTCGCAGACGGTGCCGAGCGCCACCAGATCGAGCCAGCCCATCAGGTTCGGCTCCGGGCGATCAGCCGTGTAATAGCCCTTGGCGCGCAGGCGGCGGTTGATCGCCACCACCAGCAGGAAGGTGACGCCGACAGCGGCCAACTGGCCGAAGCCCGGCGTTTCATCGAGACGATTGGGATTGACCACGGCAAGCGCCCGCGGCAGTTCCGGCTCGGCCAGGTGATGATCGGCGACGATCACTTCGAGGCCGACACTGGCGGCCTCTTCCAGCGGTGCAAAAGCCAGCGTGCCGCAATCGACGGTGACAACGACCTTCACGCCTTCCTGCGCCAGCCGGCGCAGAGCCGGCGCATTGGGGCCGTAGCCTTCCTTCAGGCGGTCGGGGATATAGACGCGCAGCTCGCGGCCCACCGATGTGAAAAAGCGGTTCAGCAGCGCGGTTGAGGTGGCGCCATCCACATCATAGTCGCCGAACACCGCCACGGCTTCGTTGCCGATGATGGCATCGGCCAGCCGCTCGGCCGCCGCATCCATGTCGCGAAAACGCGAGGGATCGGGCAGCAGGCGACGCAGCGACGGATTGAGATGGTCTTCCAGTTCCTCCAGACCGATGCCGCGGCCGGCCAGTACGCGGCCGAGGATTTCGGGCAGGCCGGCCTGCTGGGCTAGAGCGAGTGCCAGCCGGTCATCGGTGTTGCGCAGGCGCCAGCGCCGGCCACCGATAGAACGGGTCACGCCCAGAAACGCAGGCGCGGAATCGGTCAGCATGGTCAACTCTGGTGTGGCGGTCGGATCACTGCCGCGATGCGGCGGATCGTGCCAGTCTGCGAGCGCATGACAATCGAATTGACCATGAAGCCGCCGGGCACGCGCTTGACGCCATGCAGCAGCGAGCCGTCGGTGACACCGGTGGCGGCAAAGATCACATCGCCCGAGGCCAGGTCGGCCAGGCTGTATTTGCGGTCGAATTTCTCGATGCCGAGCCGCCGCGCGCGGCTGCGCTCGTCTTCGTTGCGGAACAGCAGGCGGGCCTGCATCTGGCCGCCGATGCAGCGTAATGCAGCAGCCGCCAGCACGCCTTCCGGCGCGCCGCCCGAGCCCATGTAGATGTCGACGCCGGTGGCCGGATCGGTGGTGGCGATGATGCCGGCGACGTCGCCATCGGAAATCAGTGCCACGCGCGCACCGGTGGCGCGCACCTGCTGGATCAGGTCGGCATGACGCGGCCGGTCGAGGATGCAGACGGTGAGTTCCGACACCGCGATGCCCTTGGCCGCTGCCAGCCGGTTCATGTTCTCGGCCGGTGCAGCATCGAGATCGACGACATTGTCGGGCAGGCCGCCACCGACGGCGATCTTGTCCATATACACGTCAGGCGCATTGAGGAAGCAACCGGCATTGGCGAAGGCGATCACGGTGAGCGCGTTGCTGCCGCCCTTGGCGGTGGCCGAGGTGCCCTCCAGCGGATCGAGCGCGATGTCGATGCGTGGTCCCTTGCCGGTGCCGACCTTCTCGCCGATATACAGCATCGGCGTGGAATCGCGCTCACCCTCGCCGATCACGATGGTGCCGTCGATGGTGAGATCGTTCAGCGCCGTGCGCATGGCATCGACGGCGGCCTGGTCGGCCGCCATCTCGTCGCCCAGGCCGGCCAGCTTGGCAGCGGCAATCGCGGCAGCTTCGGTGACGCGCACCACCTCCAGCGTGAGGTTGCGTTCGACCGAGATGCTGTCAACCACACCGGTCGGTGTCGCGGCTGCCGGCTTTTCAGCCTTGGCTTTTTTCACGCTTGCCGTCTTGCCTGCCGCCAAGGTGTGCCTCAGAGCGGTTCGATGCGGATCAGCGCCGGCGCCTGCAGCACCGAACGCAGTTTGCCGATCTTTTTCATCGCCCGCGCCATATCGGCCTCGCGGGCCTCATGGCTGATCAGCATGACGGCGACCGGCTGGTTCTCGGCTTCCGAGCGGCCACGCTGCACCAGGCTCTCGATCGAGATCTTCTCGTCGCGCAGCACGGCGGAGACATCGGCCAGCACACCCGGCTGGTCGCGCACGATCAGGCGGATGTAATAGCGACCGACATAGCCATCCATCGGCGCGGCCTTCAGCGGCTGCAGCTTGGTGGTCGGGACGCCGAAAGGATGCAGGCGACGGCCGGCGGCCAGATCGGCCAGATCGGCCACCACGGCAGAGGCGGTCGGGTTGCTGCCGGCACCGCGACCCTCGAACATCATGCGGCCGACATAATCGCCTTCGGCGGCGACCGCGTTGAACACGCCATCGACATGGGCAATCGGCGTATCCGCCGGCACCATGCAGGGATGCACGCGCTGCTCAATGCCGCGCGGCGTGCGGCGGGCAATCGCCAGCAGCTTGATGCGGTAGCCAAATTCCTTGGCAAAGGCGATATCGACGGCAGAGACCTGGCGGATGCCTTCGACATGCACGGCCTTGAAATCGACCTGGGTGTTGAAGGCCAGCGAGGTGAGCACGGCGAGCTTGTGCGCGGCATCGATGCCATCGACATCGAAGCTCGGATCGGCCTCGGCATAGCCCAGCGCCTGGGCTTCCTTCAGCACCACGCCGAAATCGCGGCCGGTCTGGCGCATCTCGGTCAGGATGTAGTTGCAGGTGCCATTGAGGATGCCGGTGATGCGCTCGATGCGGTTGCCGACCAGGCCCTCGCGCAGGGCCTTGAGGATCGGGATGCCGCCGGCGACGGCAGCCTCGAAAGCCAGCGGCGCGTCTTTCGCTTCCGCCATTGCGGCAATGCGGGTGCCATGCATGGCCAGCATCGCCTTGTTGGCGGTGACCACGCCCTTGCCGGCCTTGAGCGCGGCCTCGACCAGCGCACGCGCCTTGCCATCGGCGCCGCCGATCAGTTCGACCACGACTTCGACTTCCGGGTCTTTCACCAGATCAAGCGCATCGGCATACCAGCGCCAGGTCCCCTTGGGCATGTCGCGCTTCTTGCGCTTGTCGCGGGCTGAAACGGCCACCACCTTGATCGGGCGGCCGGCGCGCGCCGCCAGCATACCGGCATGCTGGTCCAGCAGCCGCACCACGCCGGCGCCGACAACGCCCAGACCCGCGATACCGACTTTCAGCGGCGGGGCCGACTTCACATAAGCCTTAACCATTGGCAACTGCCTTATTGGCCTGATCGGGGAGATTGGACGGCGACGCGAGCAGTTTCTTGATGTTCTTCACCGCCTGCCGCGTGCGGTGCTCGTTCTCGACAAAGGCCAGACGCACGAAATTGTCGCCATGTTCGCCGAAGCCGATGCCCGGCGCGACGGCGACCTCGGCCTCGCGCAGCAGCAGCTTGGAGAATTCGACCGAGCCCAGATGCGCATAGCGTTCCGGGATCGGCGCCCAGCAGAACATCGAGGCATTCGGCATCGGAATGTCCCAGCCGGCCGCCTGCAGCCCCTTCACCAGCACGTCGCGGCGCGACTTGTAGGTCTGGCGGATTTCCTCGACGCAGTCCTGCGGACCGTTCAGCGCAGCGGTGGCCGCCACCTGGATCGGCGTGAAGGCGCCGTAATCGAGATACGACTTCACGCGGGCGAGCGCGCCCACCAGCGTGGCATTACCGGCACCGAAGCCGATGCGCCAGCCCGGCATGTTGTAGGTCTTGGACAGCGAGGTGAACTCGATGGCGACATCGCGCGCGCCCTTCACCTGCAGGATCGATGGCGGCGGATTGCCGTCGAAATAGATTTCCGAATAGGCCAGGTCGGAGATGACCCACATGCCGCGCTTCTTGGCGAAATCGACGATCTCTTCATAGAAGCCGAGATCGACGGTCATCGCGGTCGGGTTGGCCGGGAAGCTGACGATCAGGGCGATCGGCTTGGGCACGCTGTGCTGGTAGGCACGGTCCAGGCCGGCGATGAAATCGATGCCCGGGCCGATGGCGACCGAGCGCACATTGGCGCCGGCGATCACGAAGCCGAAGGCATGCATCGGATAGCTCGGGTTCGGCACCAGCACGGTATCGCCCGGCGCCGAGATCGCCATGGCGAGATTGGCCAGGCCTTCCTTGGAGCCCAGCGTGACGATGGCTTCCTTTTCCGGGTCGAGTTCGACGCCGAAGCGGCGGCCATAGTAATTCGACAGCGCCTTGCGCAGGCCGGGAACGCCGCGGCTGGAGGAATAGCGGTGGGCCTTGGGGTTCTGCGCGGCTTCCACCAGCTTGGCGACAATATGCGGCGGGGTCGCGTTGTCGGGGTTGCCCATGCCGAAATCGATGATGTCCTCGCCGCGGGCTCGTGCGGCGGCCTTCATACGGTTCACTTCCTCGAACACGTAGGGCGGCAGGCGCTTGATGCGGTAGAACTCGGTATCCATGATCCTCGGGTCCACTGTGAAGTACTGATGTGACGGATAAAAGAAGGCCTTAATTACGCGAAAGCGCGGCAGCTTTTCGCCCCGCGCCTCCGCCGCCGGTCTGCTGAAATCTGTTTAGTTCACGATATAGATTTCAGCCCGGCGGCTATAGTCATCGGTAGTGCCTGCGGCATAGGAGGCCGGCGGCGGTGCGGTGGTGGCAGTCGTCTGTGCCGCGCCGTTCTTGCGCAGCTCGGCCAGTACATTGTCGGTGCGACGCTGCGCCAGACCAGTGGCTGCCGGGGCGGCATAGGTCACGATCTTCAGGCTGCCCTTGCCGCCGACGCCCTTGTAATACTCGGCCACCTGCTTGATCAGCGCCTTGTCGTCGTTGCCAAGACCGCTGGCGCCATTGCCGAAGCGCACGATGGCAAGCAGCTGCTGCGCACCGGGCAGCGCGACCGGGCTGTAGCCCCCGGCCTGCGGCTGGGCCAGGCTCGCCGGCAGGGTATTGGCACCGGACTGCGCCAGGCTCTGGGCATAGCTGTCGTTGGTGATCGCACGGCCGGCCGGCTGCATCGGGGTCTGGGTCATCTGACCGGGCGCCACAGCCTGCACACCCGAACGCTGCTGCATCTGGGCGGCCGGCTCGGTCGCCCCGCGCGGCAGCGGCGGCTGGTTAGCCCCCGGCAGCTGGGTCACCGGCGCGCGCGGCGACGGCGGCGGGGTGTTGCTGTCGGCCGGGCGGGCGCGCAGCTCTTCATCGGTATAGCGGGCATTGGCGCGGTCGGCGGCCAGACTGTCGACCGCCTGGCGGCGTTCGCTGTTCGGCGACATTTCCACCGGGCGGGGCGGAACCCGCGCCAGATTGGGGAAGCGGTCGGCATTGGCGCCGGCATCCCGGGCCATATTGCCGCTGGGAACCGGGGCCGCGGCCTCGTCGTCGCCAAACCAGTCGCTGGGATCCGCCCAGGTGCCGCAACCGGCCAGACCCAGCATGGCGACCAGCAGGGCCGCGGCGGTCGCACCGCGCAGCCCAAGCCCGCCTCGCATCGATGTGCTGGCGGAAATCTTGCCGATCCGAACCATTCGCTCTCCCCTCAACTCGCAAAACCGACCTATCGCCCATCGCCGGCCTGTCGGCCTTGCAGGGCGATTCCCTATCCCGTAACCTCAATTCGTAGCGTGAAAATCCGGCCGAAAACCGGAATCGCGCCGCGAGGAAACGGGCCCCGAGAATAAGGACTGTCGGATGGCGAAGCAACCGGACAGTGGCAAACCGGACTCTGACGTCAAACTGCCCGATCCGGCCGTCTGGGCCCGGAACTGGGCCAAGATCACCGAGCAGAGCCAGAAAATGGTCGCCGAGTTCGCCGCCAAGCAGCAGCCCGAGCCCGGCGCCCCCCCGTCTGCCCCCCTTAAGGCCCCGGGGAACCCCGATCCGCTGAATATCGGCGGCGCTTTCATGGAAATCGCCGCCAAACTGATGGCCGACCCGGCCAAACTGGCCGAGGCCCAGACCAAGCTGTGGCAGGACTACGCCACGTTGTGGGCCAATACCACCGACCGCTTCCTGGGCCGCGATGCCACCCCGCTGGTGCAGCCCGACAAGGGCGACAAGCGCTTCAAGGATCCGGCCTGGCAGGACAGCGCCCTGTTCGACTACTTCAAGCAGTCCTACCTGCTGACCGCGCGCTGGCTGCAGAGCACCGTGCAGCAGGCCGAGGGCGTCGACCCCAAGGTGGCCCGCAAGGCCGAATTCTATGCCAAGCAGTTCATCGACGCGCTGTCGCCGTCGAATTTCGCGCTGACCAACCCCGAGGTGGTGCGCGCCACCATCGACAGCAACGGCGAGAATCTGGTCAAGGGCCTGCAGAACCTGCTGGAGGATCTCGAGCGCGGCAAGGGCAAGCTGAACGTCAAGATGGTGGATGCCAAGGCCTTTACCGTGGGCGAGACCATCGCCACCACGCCGGGCCAGGTGATCTATCAGAACGACCTGATGCAGCTGCTGCAGTTCGAGCCGACCACCAAGCAGGTGTATCGCCGGCCGCTGTTCATCGTGCCGCCCTGGATCAACAAATATTACATCCTCGACCTGAAGCCGCAGAATTCCTTCATCCGCTGGATGGTCGACAAGGGCTATACCGTCTTTGTCGTGTCGTGGAACCAGCCCGACGAAAGCACGGTCGACAAGACCTTCGAGAGCTACATGCGCGAAGGCATCCTCGACGGCCTCGATGCGGTGAAAAAGGCCACCGGCGAGGACGAGGTCACCGCCATCGGCTATTGCATCGGCGGCACCCTGATGGCTTCCACGCTGGCCTGGATGGCGCAGAAAAAGGATACCCGCATCAAGGCGGTGACCTTCTTCGCCGCCCAGGTGGATTTCTCCGATGCCGGCGAACTCAGCGTCTTCACCGATGAAGACACGCTGAACTACCTGGAAAACCTGATGTCGGAAAAGGGCTATCTCGATGGCGGCGAGATGGCGAATACCTTCAACATGCTGCGCGCCAACGACCTGATCTGGTCATTCGTGGTCAACAACTACCTGCTGGGCAAGGAACCCTTCCCCTTCGACTTGCTGTACTGGAATTCCGACTGCACGCGCATGCCGGCCAAGATGCACGGCTTCTATCTGCGCAACATGTATCAGAAGAACCTGCTGTCGCAGCCGGGCCAGCTCGAACTGGCCGGCGAGAAACTGGACCTGCGCAAGATCAAGATTCCGGTCTACCTGCAGGCCAGCCGCGAGGACCATATCGCGCCCTATCGCTCGGTCTACAAGGCGACGCAGCTCTATGGCGGGCCGGTGCGCTTCCTGATGGCCGGCTCGGGGCATATCGCGGGCGTGATCAACCATCCCGATGCCAAGAAATACCAGCACTGGCGCAACGAGACCGACACCAATCCGGCCAATGTGGAAGACTGGATCAAGGGCGCCAAGGAATATCCCGGCTCCTGGTGGGACGACTGGGATGCCTGGCTGTCGGAGAAATCCGGCGAGAAGGTGCCGGCGCGCAAGCCGGGCGACGGCAAGCTCAAGGTGATCGAGCCGGCGCCGGGCAGTTATGTGAAAAAACGGATCGTGGATTAGGCCATACCCGTCATCCCGGCCAAGCGACGCAGTTGCGTCGCGCGAGCCGGGATCCCATTTTTACTCCCGACATTAAAACTGGATCCCGGGTCTGCGCTGCGCTCCGCCCGGGATGACGGATAGGAAAACAGAGGAAAAAAGAAATGCTCGCACTCGTCGACGTCACCTTCAATTTCTCCACGCTGGGCGACAAGGCGCAGCAGCTGGTGCGCGCCGAATGGGACGAGGAAGAGCGGCTGCTCGCCAAGGGCCAGTTTGTGGGCATCTGGCGCAAGGCCAACGGCATGGGCACGATGTTCATCCTCGACATGCCGAACAACGAGGCGCTGGGCAACCAGGTGCGCGCCATGCCGCTGTATCCGTATTTCACCAACGTAACCGTCACGCCGCTGATCAGCCATCCGAATTTCCCGCAATTCGCCCGCGGCGCCGCCACGCACGAAAAGCCGGATACAAAGCCCAAGCCCGACAGCAACCTGTTCCTCTGCGACGTGCGGATCGAATACCTGCGCGCCGGCGAAAAGTTCAAGGAGCTGGTGCAGGCCGAATGGCGCGAGTCCGAGGCGATGCTGGCCAAGCGGCAACTCGTTGGCATCTGGCGCCGCGCCAATGCGCTCGGCACGTTTGTGCTGTGGAACCTGCC
>NZ_CALRUC010000091.1:0-17884 GCF_943371255.1 Ferrovibrio terrae
CCATCGGCTACGAGACCTATGACGGTCTGGGCTGGTATGGCGTGATCAGCCAGAAGCCCACGGCTTAAGGCTTACGCCACAGCCAGGTCAGTTCGTGCTTGTTGTGATGCAGGTGCAGCAGCCGGCTGCCCGGGATCGCGGCAAAGGCCAGCGCCGTCTCGAAATCGGTCTCGCCCTGGAATTTCAACGTGCAGACCGCATTGCGCATATCGGATGAAGCGAGCCAGCGCTGCACCAGCTTGAGCAGCCGCGCCGGATAGCAGATCACATCAGAGCAGAGCCAGTCGACGCGCGGAAACTCCCCGGGCTCCAGCGCAAAGGCACTGCCCTGCTGCCACTGCACGGTTTTCATCGCGGCAACATTCGGCGCCAGCGGCGCTTTGTCGATGGCGGTGACACTGGCACCGAGCGAACCCAGCACCCAGGTCCAGCCGCCGGGCGATGACCCGAGATCGAGGCAGATGTCACCGGCCTGCGGAAGCGCCGAGCCGAATTCGAGGCGATGCCGGGTCAGCCCTTCCCAGAGCTTGAGATAGGCGCGGCTTGGCGGCCCTTCGCGGTCTTCGTTGAAGGCAAACTCGCCATGCGACATCGGACTGGAACAGCGCGCGGCATAGAGCATGCGGTCAGGCGCCAGCAGGGTGAAGCTGCCCAGTGGCGCGGTCGGCAGCGGCGTACCGAAATTCAGCGGCCTGGCCGAGACATGCGGCAGCTTCTCGACGATCAGTTTGGCGCGGCCATGATGCAGCGGCGCATAGGCCGCCCAGTTGCGCTGGATCGCTTTCAGTTTCGTGGCGGCATCGCCGATGGATTCAATCGGCGTCTCCTGCACATCGAACCAGGTGTTGGCGGCCCAGGCGCAGTGCTCGTCACCATCGGCGAGAAACAACCGGCCATGCTCGGCGCGCAGCCGCCCGCCCAGCTCGGTGCGCAGTTGATCCTCGAAGCCTTCGGCTGCGAGATAGCCGGTGATGGTCATGTCTGCCACGGATTCACGATGTCGATGCCGCAATCGGCAAAGTCCTTCACATTGCGCGTTGCCACCGTGGCGCCATGGGCGCGGGCGATGGCAGCGATCTGGGCATCGAAGAGCGGCAGCGGCCGGCCCTGCCGACGGCGCTGGGCGATCAGGACAGCATATTCATGGGCGGCCATTTCGTCGAAGGGCAGCACGCGGCCAGCAAGATCGCTGTCGAAATACCCGGCAAGGGCTGCCAGCATCCGGTCGCGCCGCGCGCCGGCCGGCAGGATGCGCGCGCCGTAAAACATCTCGGCCACGGTGATGCTGGTGGTGCAGAGTTCATTGGCCGGCTGCCGCAACATCCAGACCCAGATCGGCTCCCGGGTCTCTGGCCGCAGCAGCGCCGAGGCAATATTGGTATCGAGAATGATCATCGCCGCTAGTCGAAGGATGGCGGCTCGCGGCCCATATCGGTGCGGGGCGGAATCTCCAGCTCGACATCCTCCAGTCCGGCAAACCGCTTGCGCACCGCCTCAAGGAAATCGGCGCCGGTCATCGGCTCGGTGGCGAGCGTGGCGCGCAGGATCTCGCGCAGCTCCTGCTCCATCGAACGGCCATGCCGGCTCGCGCGCTGGCGCAGCCGGTTCTTCAGGTCGTCCTCGATATTGCGGATGACAATGCTGGCCATGCTTCACCTCGTCAGGGAATGATATCATTGATATCACTGATATCAAATCACCCTTAAGACTCTTAATTTCACGCTAGTCCAAGCTTATTCCGGCTTATTCGCTGCTTAGCTGCGCCTGTTTCCGGCTTAACCGGGCCTTCGTCCGGCTTAAACCGGCTTGTTCGGCTCTGAACCGGGCCAGCCGGTTTACATACTTTGGTATTCATCCTCAAGAACAAAAGAAGAATATCACAGCTGCCCGGCCCTGCCAATCCCGCCCTGTCAGCCCATATTGCCAACGGGGGGAAAATCGCTATAGTCCGCGCCCTCACATAGCTCCTTGCTGGGTCTTCTTATGGAGTCCCGGCTAGGTCCGATCCGTCGCCACATGGTGTGTCGCCGCCGGGCCGCAAAAGCCAGAAGGAGAGCACGATGGCGTTCTACGAGAACGTATTCATCGCGCGCCAGGACATCTCGACCGCCCAGGTCGAGGCGATGGCCGCGCAATTCACCGATATCATCAAGGCCCAGGGCGGCGAGGTCTCCAAGACCGAGCAGTGGGGCCTGCGCAACCTCTCCTACCGCATCAAGAAGAACAAGAAGGGCCACTATGTCCTTCTGAACATCTCTGCGTCGGGTGCTGCGATTGCCGAAATGGAGCGCAACATGCGCATCCATGAAGACATCCTGCGTTACCTCACCGTGCGCGTCGAAAAGCTGGAAGAAGGCCCGTCGGCCATTCTGGTCAACAAGGATCGCGGCGAGCGCGGCGACCGTCCGGAGCGTGGCTTCGGCGGTGATCGTGGCTTCGGTGGCGGCGGTCGCGGCTTCGGCGGCGATCGTGGCGACCGTGGTGGTGATCGCGGCGAGCGTCGTCCGCGGTTTGAACGTGAAGAGTCGTCGGCTCCGGCCGCTGGCGTGGAGAACGCGTAATGTCGAGCACCGGTACCTCTTCTGATCGTGGCGGTTCTGAGCGCGGCGGCAAGCCCGCCGGTCGCGGCGGCCCTGCCCGTCGTCCGTTCTTCCGTCGTCGCAAGACCTGCCCGTTCTCCGGCGCCAACGCGCCGAAGATCGACTTCAAGGACGTGAAGCTGCTGTCGCGCTTCATTTCCGAGCGCGGCAAGATCGTCCCGTCGCGTATCACCGCAGTATCAGCCAAGAAGCAGCGCGAACTGGCCCGGGCCATCAAGCGCGCGCGCAACCTGGCTCTGCTGCCGTTCGTCATCAAGTAAGGCCACCGATCCCCGCAAGGGGATTGGAACCGGACCTGCAGCCATGATGACCCGCAGTCTGATCTTCGGCAGCCTCGCTGGTGCAGCGAGCGCGGTGCTGGTGCTGACCGCCGCAAGCGGTCCGCTCGGCATCCTGCTCGGCTACCTGGCCCCGCTGCCGTTGTTCTTCGCCGGCATGACCCATGGCGTGACCGCCGTGGGAATTGCCGGCGTGGTCGGCGCACTGATCAGTGCGCTGAACGGACTGCTGGCCGGCGGCGTCTATCTCGTCACCTTCGCGGCTCCGGTCGCGCTGGTGGTGCGGCAGGCGCTGCTCGCCCGCCCGGCCACCGAGGCCAGCGGCACTGCCGAGATCAGCAACGACCTGGAATGGTATCCGGTCGGCCGCCTGGTGCTCTGGCTTGCCGGCTGGGCGCTTGGCCTGTTCGGCATGGCGCTGCTGCTGACGGCGGACCGCGAAGGCGGCCTGCCCGGCATGCTGCAGCCGCTGCTGGTGCAGTTCCTGTCGGCCATGCCGCAGGGCTCTGCCGAAGCCGATCTGCCGGCCGTGGCAAAGCGTCTGGCCACCCTGATGCCTGCAGTCTTCGGCGTCAGCTGGCTGGTGATGATGACGATCAACGGTACCCTGGCCCAGGGGATCGCGGTGATGCTGAAGCAGAACCGCCGTCCCACACCGGTGTACCGGGCCCTCACCCTGTCACGGCTGCTCGCCGTGTCGCTGGTGGTGGCGCTGATCGCTGCATTCATGCTGCCGGGTGATGCCGGCTTCGTCGGCGGCACGGTCGCTGCCATTCTGGCCTTCCCCTTCTTCCTGCAGGGGCTGGCCGTGGTTCACGGGCTGGCGACGCGTGTCGCCCTGCCCGGTCTGGTTCTGGCCGCGTTTTATGCGGTCTTGGTCGTGGCTGGCGCACTGGTCGGTGTACTGGTGGTCATCTTGGGTTTCATCGAAGAATGGGCGGGTTTCCGCCGGCGTTTCGCCGGGGCCGGAACCAGCCAGGAGAAGAACTAATGGAAGTCATCCTGCTCGAACGCGTGGAAAAGCTCGGTCAGATGGGCGAAGTGGTGAAGGTGAAGGACGGCTATGCCCGTAACTTCCTGCTGCCGCGCAAAAAGGCCCTGCGGGCCACCACGGCAAACAAGGCGGTTTTCGAGAAGCAGCGTGCGCAGCTCGAAACCCAGAACCTGGCCAAGAAGGGCGAGGCCGAGAAGGTCGCCGCCAAGATGGTCGGCGTCAGCGTCACCCTGCTGCGCCAGGCTGGCGACAGCGGCCAGCTGTTCGGCTCGGTCAGCGCCCGTGACATCGCCGATGGCGTCACCGCCGCCGGCTTCACGATCAGCCGCCAGCAGATCAACCTGGGCGCCCCGATCAAGACGATCGGCGTGTACACGGTGACCGCTGCGCTGCATCCGGAAGTCACTGTCGATGTGAAGGTGAACGTCGCCCGCTCGGAGTCCGAAGCCGAGAAGCAGGTGGCCGCCGAGAGCCTGCTGGACGAAGGCGTCACGCTGGAAGCCGACGCGGCGGACGCCGCCGAAGCCGAGGACGAAGCCGCCGAGGCGTAAGCCTGGCTGTAACCTCGCGCATCAGGACGTATCGAAACGACTCGGGCCGGCAGAAATGCCGGCCCGTTTTCGTTTGTCCAAAGGGATAACCCTGTGGATTTATGCTGCTAACACACTGACTTATCGAAGCTACTTATCCCCAGTCAGATTTAGGTGGATAATACCGCGTCAACCGAAATGAGAACTGGAAGTGCGGGGGCGCATGGCTGTTAATGCCGCCCGCAGCGTAACGACGCAACAGAATCGTCATCGCGGCGTCACGCAACTGATCGTCAGAACTCAGGCTGGAAAGAATTTCGACTATGGCCGTTGTGACTTCGTTTACTGCCCCGACTGCCAATAACGACCCAGCCACCAGCGAACCCAATTTCCGAATCCAGCCGCACAACCTCGACGCCGAGCAGGAACTGCTGGGCGCCATCCTGGTCAATAACGAAGCCGCCATGAAGGTGTCGGGCTTCCTGCAGGCGGAGCATTTCTTCCACGAGGCGCATCGCCGCATCTACCAGGCGACGCTGACCCTGATCGAGCGCGGCGAGATCGCCAATCCGGTCACCCTGAAGGCCTATTTCGAGCGCGACGAGGTCGTCATCAAGGCCGGTGGCACCACCTATCTCGCCCGCCTCGCCGCCGCCGCCACCACGGTGATCAACGCCGAGGATTACGCCAAGGTGATCCATGACCTGGCGCTGCGGCGCCAGCTGATCAGCATCGGCGAGGAGATGGTGAACCGCGCCTACGATCCCAAGATCGACGAGGCGGCCACGCACCAGATCGAGGAAACCGAACAGCGGCTGTTCAAGCTGGCCGATGAAGGCAGCTCGGAAGGCGGCTTCGTCTCGTTCCGCGACTCTGTGATGGAGTCGGTCAAATCGATCGATGCCGCCTGGAAGAAAGGCGGCCTTTCCGGCGTCACCACCGGCCTGCGCGACATGGACAAGATGCTGGGCGGCATGCATTCGTCGGATCTGATCATCCTGGCCGGCCGTCCATCGATGGGCAAAACCTCGCTGGCCACCAACATGGCCTTCAATGCCGCCCGCGCCGGTGTGCCGGTGGCCTTCTTCAGCCTTGAAATGTCGTCCGACCAGCTGGCCACCCGTATCCTGGCGGAAGAAACCGAGATCCCGTCGGAAAAGCTGCGGCGCGGCGATATCACCGACGATGAATTCACCCGCAAGATCGTGCCGGCCTCCAAGGAGCTGGCGCAGCTGCCCTTCTATATCGACGACACCGGCGCCATCTCGATCTCGCTGCTGCGCAGCCGGGCCCGGCGGCTCAAGCGCACCAACAATATCGGCATGATCATCGTCGACTACCTGCAGCTGGTGCGCGGCAGCAATTCGCGCCGCAACGACAACCGCGTGCAGGAAATCTCGGAAGTGACCCAGGCGCTGAAGGCGCTGGCCAAGGATCTGAATGTGCCGGTGATCGCGCTGTCGCAGCTGAGCCGCGCGGTGGAAAGCCGCGACGACAAGCGGCCGCAGCTGTCGGACTTGCGTGAATCAGGCGCTATCGAACAGGACGCGGACGTGGTGATGTTCGTGTATCGCGAAGAGTATTACGAGATGCGCAAGCAGCCCAACGAGGGCACGCCCGAACATGCCGAATGGCAGGACAGGATGGGCCGCATCGCCAACCTGGCCGAGGTGATCATCGGCAAGCAGCGTCATGGCCCGATCGGCCGCGTGCTGCTGCATTTCGAGAGCGCCTTCACCAAGTTCAGCGACCATATCGGCGCCGATCACCTGCCGGAGGCTTACTGACGCCAAACGACAGGAGATTGCGTGCGGCTGGATCCTGTACAGCCGGAACACTGCACCCAGCGTCTCTGGCTTCGGTAATACCGCCAGGCACAAGCCACTTAAGCACTGCTCCCCGACATGCTGGAAGGTAACCGATATCGTCTCGGAAATCGCTGCCGCCAGCCGCGAACAAGCCACCGGTCTGGAACAGGTCAACACCGCCGTCGGCTCGATGGACGAGATGACCCAGCGCAACGGCGCCCTGGTGGAAGAGACTTCGGCTTCAGCCCAGGCGCTGTCGGAGCAGGCCGGGCAACTCGCCCAGCTGGTCAGCTTCTTCAAGACCACGTCTTCGACCATGGCACGGGCGGCCTGAGTTACTCCTGACCGGATTCAGATCCGCAGCGATCAGGCGGTATCCGAATCCGGTCAGACACGGGCGAAATCCGCGTCCATCCATCCGGTGGCCAATCGATTATCCCCCAAGCCGCACACACGCAAAGCGTGCCTCTTCACACAACATAACAAGAACAAAGACCTGCACCTTTTAGATAAATCCTAATAAACTGCAATAATTAATGAAAATACACACCGGTATTACCGGATGTACACTCCCTCAGATTGAAATAGCGGAGTAACTGACAAGACGAGCCTGCGCCGTTGAAGCGGCGCCTCTTGATAAAGAGAAAGAGGAAATATCGTCATGTCGATCCTGAACAATCTGAAAATCGGTGCTCGCATCGCTATCGTGCTACTGATCGCCGCCATCGGGCTGAGCGCGGTTGGCTGGCTCGGGGTCAGCAGCATTCGCACCTATGAAGAAATTGTCAGCGAGATGACCAAGTCGGCGCGGCGCGGCATGTATGCGGAAAAAATCAATGCTGCCGTGTTGTCCGTGGTGTCGGATTCGCGCGGAATCTACATGTCTACAACAAGCGAAGCCGCCCAGCCCTTTGCCAAAGGGTTGCTCGCGCAGCTTGACCAGATCGAGAAATTCGTCGTGCTTTGGGAAAACAATGTACGGCCGGATCGGCGCGAAACATTCCAAAAGCGCAAGCAGATCATCACTGAATTCATTACCTTCCGCCGCGAACTCGCGCGGGTAGGGCTTGAAGTAAGCCCGGCCGCCGCCAATGAAATGGGAAATAACGATGCCAACCGGAAGAACCGTCAGGCCCTGAACGAAACCCTGGTCCAGGCCAGCAATACCAATGACAAGGATTTGGACATCTTCAACGCCCAGCTCGATGAATTTTCCCAGACGCAGACCCTGTTGATCATTGGCATCACCATCGGCGTGCTCCTGGCTTCCATCGGCCTTGGCTTCGCCATTTCCTATCTGACCATCACCCGTCCGATCGCACGCCTGGCCGGGGGCATGAAGACGCTGGCCGATGGCAATACGGCAACCGAAGTGTTCGGTGCCGGCCGCGGCGACGAGATCGGCCTGATGGCCCGCACGGTCCAGGTCTTCAAGGACAACATGATTGCCCGCGAGAAGGCCGAGACCGATATCGCCGAGCAGCGCCGCATGACCGAGGAGCAGCGCACCGCCCGCGAGACCCGCGAACGCAAGGCCATCGAGGAAATATCGGAGCTGTGCGACAAGGCTGCCGCCGGCGATCTCGACACCCGCCTGAACGAGGCCGACAAGGAGGGATTCCTGCTCACCATCAGCCAGCGGCTGAACGGCCTGACCGGCATGCTGCAGAACGTGACCGGCGAACTGGCCACCGTGACCGGCAGCATGGCGCAGGGCGACCTGACCAAGGATATCCGCGGCGAATATCACGGCATCTTCGGCACCGTGAAAGACGGCGTCAACTCCATGGCCACGAAGCTGCGCGACATCGCCGGCAAGCTGAATGAAAGCGCCATGCTGGTGAAGGATGCCTCGGCCGAGATCTCGACCGGCAGCCAGGATCTGGCGCAGCGCACGGAATCGCAGGCGGCCAGCATCGAGGAGACCGCCGCCTCGATGCATGAGATCACCACCACGGTGAAGCAGAATGCCGACAATGCCGCCGCCGCCAACCAGCTGGCCAGCGTCGCCCGCGATGCCGCCGACAAGGGTGGCGTGGTGATGGGTAATGTCGTCACTGCAATGGGGCAGATCGAGACCTCGGCCACCAAGATCAGCGACATCGTCGGCCTGATCGACGAGATCGCCTTCCAGACCAACCTGCTGGCACTCAACGCGTCGGTTGAAGCGGCCCGCGCCGGCGAAGCCGGCAAGGGCTTTGCCGTCGTCGCCCAGGAGGTGCGCGCTCTGGCCCAACGCTCGGCCAATGCATCGAAAGACATCAAGGCGCTGATCCAGGCCTCCAACGGCCAGGTGCGCGAGGGCGGCAAGCTGGTCGGCCAGGCCGGCGAAAGCCTCAACGAGATCGTCTCCGCGGTGAAGAAGGTGTCGGATATCGTTGCCGAGATCACCGCCGCCAGTCGCGAACAGGCCACTGGCCTGGAGCAGATCAACACCGCTGTCGGCCAGATGGACGAGATGACCCAGCGCAACGGCGCCCTGGTGGAAGAGACTTCGGCCTCGGCCCAGGCGCTGTCGGAGCAGGCGAGCCAGCTCGCCCAGCTGGTCAGCTTCTTCAAGATCGATGGCAGCAGCCGGGCGCAGACGGTGTCGCAGGTCGCGGCACCGGTGGTGAAGCCGGCGAAACCGGCAAGCGTCACCCCGATCCGCACTGCGGCCAAGCCGGCCGGCAAGCCGGTTGCCGCCCTGAAGACCACCGCCTCGGCACAGGCAAAGCCCGCGCAGCAGGCCGAAGACTGGCAGGAGTTCTGAACATGACCGATCGCACGGATGCGCTTCTGATCAATGTCGGCGACCAGACCTATGCATTGCCGCTGCTGCAGATCCAGGAGATCCGCGGCTGGTCGCCTGTCTCGCCGCTGCCCAACACCGACCCCACCTGCCTGGGTGTGCTGAACCTGCGCGGCCATGTGCTGCCAGTATTCGATGCCCGCCCGATCCTCGGCAAGCCGACGGCCGCGCCGACGCCGCAGGATGTCATCGTGGTCGCCGTGATGGACGGCAAGCCGCTCGGCCTGCTGGTCGACAGCGTGTCCGACATCATCGAGATCGAAGCCGACAAGATCAGCCGCGCCGACCAGGGCGAAGCCTGGTCGTCCGGCCTGATCGACGGCATCGCCTCGGTGGGCGAACGCCTGGTGCCGCTGCTGGCCTTGCAGAAACTGACGCGAAACCGCATGCCGCCGGACGAGACCCCGGCCGAGCAGCCGGCGCTGATCGAAGCGGCCTGATCCGGCCCTGCCATTTCCGCCGCAGGATTTGCGCGGCGGCTGCGTGAGAGTGGGTATGGATGACGGCAATCCCCCTTGCCGCCGTCCTCCGCCCCGGGCAACCGGGGCGGACCCCTTCCCGCCACGCAGGAGTCCCCCATGTCCGCTCGCAATCTGCTTCTCGCCGCCAGTGTGATCGCCACCGGTTTTGCCGGCGGCCTGGCGCTCGCCCAGCCTGCCCAGCAATCCGCTCCGACTGGCGCTCCGCCGCATGCCCAGATGCAGCATGCCGAACAGCGCACGCCCGGCCGCTTCATAGAGGGCCGCCTCGCGTTCCTGCGCACCGAGCTGAAACTGACCGCGCAGCAGCAGCCGCTGTTCGACAAGCTGGCCGACGAGATGCGTGCCACCGCCAAGACGATGCAGGAGCGTCATGCCCAGCGCCAGCAGGCCAGCGTGCAGGTGCCGGCAACCACTTCCGTGCTGGAGCGGCTGGAACAGCGCAGTGCGATGATGAAAGAGATGAACGCGGCGCAGGACCGTTACCTGGCTGCCTTCCGCCCGCTGTATCAGTCGCTGTCGGATGAGCAGAAGAAAACCGCCGACCAGCTGTTCGCCAAGGGTGGCGGCATGGGCGGCGACGGCATGATGGGCGGTCGTCACGGCCCGCGCCACCACTGATCCGTCACCACTGATCTGCTATATCCAGCAGAGCGGAACGGGGCCCCTCACCGGGCCCCGTTTTGCGTCCGGCTGACGGGCCTGTTCCGGCCGGCGCGGTCCATGCTACATCAGGGCATGGATCTCGCCACCGCCATTCCCTCGCTTTCGCCCTTCATGCTCGGTGTGCTGGCCAGCGTCGTCGCCGGCTTCGGCGCCACCACGCTGGGTGCCGTGCCGGTACTGTTCCTCAGCACCATGAAAGAAACCACGCGCAACCTGATGCTGGCCTTTGCCGCCGGCATCATGCTGGCGGCCACCTTCTTCTCGCTGCTGCTGCCGGCACTCGATCATGCCGAGCAGAGCCTGGGCAACAGCAGCCAGGCCGCCCTCGGCGTGATCGCCGCCCTGCTGGTCGGCGCCCTGGTGATGCATCTGGCGCACAGCCTAGCGCCGCATGAACATTTCGGCATGAAAGGCCGCGAAGGCGCCGATGCCTCGCGGCTCGCGCGCGTCTGGCTGTTTGTCATCGCCATCGCCCTGCACAATTTCCCCGAAGGCCTGGCCGTCGGCATCGGTGCCGCCAGCGGCGATCTCGCCAGCGGCATGGGCGTCACCTTCGGCATCGGCCTGCAGAATCTTCCAGAGGGTCTGGCCGTTGCCGTGGCTTTGCGCGGCGAAGGCTACACGCGCAAAGCCGCCTTCCTGGTGGCCGCGCTGACCGGCGCACTGGAACCGATGGGCGGCGTTGTCGGTGCCGGTGCCCTGGCCGTCTCAGGCGGCCTGCTGCCCTGGGCACTGGCCTTTGCCGCCGGCGCCATGCTGTTCATCATCTCGTCGGAAGTGATCCCCGAGACCCATCGCCACGGCGTCGAGCGCGGCGCCACTTCCGCCCTGTTCGGCGGATTCGTGGTGATGCTCTATCTGGACGTAGCGCTCGGCTGAATTAGCCCGGTTCCCTCCGCGCAGCCGAAACGGTAGAGTACCCTTCATAAGACGACCAACGATAAATAGCGCAGGCCGATCAGCCATGCGCCCGGAGGAGGAAATATGGCGGCGCAGAACTCGACGGCTAACCTCTCGATTGGCGGCCGGATCAATCTCGGTTTCGGCATTGTCATCGTGCTGCTGCTGGTGGTGGCCGGCTCGGGCATCTTCGGCGTCAACACGGCGCGCCAGCTGTTCAACAACTTCAGCGGTACGTCCGATGCCACCCGCGCGGTGCTGCGGGCCGAACGCGATATCATCGACCTGAGCCGCAATGTGCTGCTCTACACCGACCGCGACAGCGTGCCGGCACTGGAGACCGCCCGCAAGCTGCTGCAGGCCATCCCGGAAAGCCTGAAGGAGGCAGACCGGGATGCCGATCCCAACGAAAAACGCGTACTGGATGAGATCCGCCAGCTGATGCAGCAGTTCGGCACCGTGATCGACCAGACGGTGGCGGCCAGGGCAGAATACAATGGCATCTTCCAGAAGGATGTGGTGCCGGCCAGCACGCTGATCCGCCAGATCCTGCCGCAGACGATCCAGACATCGGTTGCCAGCGGCGATTTCCAGACCGCCTACGAGGCTACCCGGGTCTCAGAAACGCTGAATGCCATCGGCGCCGCCGCCTACCAGTATCTGTATCGGCCGCGCCCGGACCTGCTGGCGCGCACGCAGCAGCTGACCACCGAGATCGCCACCCAGAGCAACGCGCTGGCGGAACGACTGATCGGCAAGGGCCAGATGACGGCGGGCGAAGAACTGAAGGAAGCCACCGCTGCCTATGCCGAAGGCCTGGTCAAGGTGATGACCATCATCGGCCGCATCAGCACCGACATGGCGAGCCGCATGAACCAGAGCGCCGTGGGCGGCATCGAGCGCGCCAATGCACTGGCAGACACGCGCAGCAAGGAACTGGACCAGGACGAAGCCAACATGCAAAGCAACATCGCCGTCACGCTGACCACCATCAGTGTGCTGGCGCCGATTGCCCTGCTCGCCGCGCTGATCGCGGCCTTCATGATCGGCCGTTCGATCCGCCGCCCGATCGTCGATCTGACCGAGACCATGGGCGTTCTCTCCACCGGCGATTACAGCGCAGTGGTGACAGGCCTGGGTCGCGGCGACGAGATCGGCCGCATGGCCAAGGCCGTGCAGGTGTTCAAGGAGAATGGCCAGGAGAATGAACGCCTGCGCCAGCAGGTGGAGGTGGAACGCGAGCAGCGCGAGCGTGATCGTGCCGCCCAGGAAGCCGAACTCGACCGCTCGGTGGGCATGGTGGTGCAGGCTGCGGTTGCCGGCGACCTGACCCGCCGCATCGACACCGCCAGCCTGCAGGGCGTGATGCACAAGCTGGGCGATGGCATCAACAGCCTGGTCGGCAGTGTCGGTACCGCCATCGACGAAGTGGGCCGCGTGCTGGCGGCCATGGCCGGCGGCGACCTGACCCGCCGCGTCGAAGGGCATTACGACGGCGTGTTCGGCGAGCTGAAAGACAACGTCAACACCACCAGTGAAAAGCTGGCCGGCACCGTCACCGGTATCGCCGAAGCCGCCAGTGCGGTGAACGAGGCCTCATCGGAAATCTCCACCGGCAGCCAGGATCTGGCCAGCCGCACGGAATCGCAGGCCGCCTCGATTGAAGAGACTGCCGCATCGATGCATGAAATCACCACCACGGTGAAGCAGAATGCCGACAATGCCCAGGCCGCCAACCAGCTGGCCGTCGCGGCGCGCGACACGGCAGAAAAAGGCGGCAGCGTGGTGGCGAACGCCGTCACGGCCGTGACCCAGATCGAGTCCAGCGCGCAGAAGATCAGCGACATCGTCGGCCTGATCGACGAGATCGCCTTCCAAACCAACCTGCTGGCACTCAACGCTTCGGTGGAAGCAGCGCGTGCCGGTGAATCCGGCAAGGGCTTTGCGGTGGTGGCGCAGGAAGTGCGGGCGCTGGCGCAGCGCTCGGCCAATGCCTCGAAAGACATCAAGGCGCTGATCACGGAATCGAACGCGCAGGTAAAAACCGGCGCCAGCCTGGTCAACCAGACGGGCGGATCGCTCACCGAGATCGTCGGCGCCATCAAGAAAGTGGCCGATATTGTTGCCGAGATCGCCGCCGCCAGCCGCGAACAGGCGACGGGGCTGGAGCAGATCAACACCGCTGTGGGCAGCATGGATGAAATGACCCAGCGCAATGGCGCACTGGTGGAAGAAACCTCGGCCTCGGCCCAGGCGCTGTCCGGTCAGGCCAAGGAGCTCACCCGCCTGGTCGGCTTCTTCCGCGTGGCCTAGCCTACTGGCGTTTCAACTCCGCCAGCAGGATGCCGCCGAGCACCAGCACCAGCGCGACCACGTGGTAGAGCGCCAGCGTCTCGCCCAGGATCAGCATGGCGAAGCTGGCGCCGAACAGCGGCATCAGGTTGGTGAACAGACCGGCGCGGCCGGCGCCGATCAGTTCGACGCCGCGCATATAGAAGATCTGCGACAGCAGCGACGGGAAGATCGCCACATAGATCAGCAGGCCCCAGCCCTTCGGTGTCGGCCAGAAAAATTCGCCCACCGCGATCTCGTAAGCCATCGGGAAGAACGATGTCAGCAGGGCGGCGGGGGTCAGCGCGGCAAAGAACACCAGGCTGGGCACCAGTGGCCTGTGGCGCAGCAGCAGCGAATAGCCGGAATAGAAGATCACCGCGATCAGGATCAGGATGTCACCGCGATTGACGGTGAGCTCCAGAAGATGCTGCAGGTCGCCCTTCGCCGCCGTCCACACCACGCCGGCCATCGAAACCACCATGCCGACCCATTGCAGCGCCGTGATCCGCTGGCGATAGAAGATCAGCGCGCCGATCAGGATCAGCGCCGGCATCGCGGCGTTGATGATGTTGATGTTGATCGCCGTGGTGGTGTAGGCCGACCAGTAGAGCAGGATGTTGTAGCTGGTGTAGCCCAGCGCGCCCATCATGGCGAGATAGGGAATGCGCGGCTTCAGCACCGGCCAGTACTGGCGCAGGTCCCGGCCCGCCAGCGTGAACATGATGGCGGCGACGATCAGCCAGCGCAGCAGGGTGAGTGAGGCCGGCGAAATCTCGCCCACCGCCATGCGGCTGACCACCGAATGGCCACCCCACATCGCCACCGTGAGCACCAGCAGCAGATAGGGATTGGCGAACAGACCGGTCAGAACGGATTTGCCAGCAGAAGGCGGCTTGTCAGACGTAGGCTGGGCGGACATGACTTCCTCAGGCGCGATACACATGCAAGACAGCCTGAGACGGCCATCCGTGACGTCGCCCTCTTCCGTGGCCCGTCCCCCATGGCCGCAGTGTCGCCCGCGCCCCCTGTAACGGCAAGGGTGCAGCCGCGTTTTAAGCCTGTTGCTTTGCCGACGGCTGGGCTAAACAGCGGCCATGACCTTCTCTTCCGGCGACCAGGCGATTCTCCATATCGATCTCGACGCACTGGTGGCCAACTGGCGCCGGCTGGGCAGCATGGCGCCACAGGCCGAATGTGCCGCCGTGGTGAAAGCCGATGGCTACGGCCTCGGGGCTGCAGAAGTCGGCAGGGCCTTGCAAAAGGCCGGCTGCCGCCGCTTTTTCGTCGCCCATTCCGAGGAAGCACTGGCCCTGCGCCAGGCGCTGCCCCATGAGACCGCCGGAGTCACGATTCATATCCTGCATGGACCGACTGCCGGCGGCGAAGCCGAGCTGGCCGCTGCCAATCTGACGCCGGTGCTGTCGACGCCGGGCCAGATCGCAGCCTGGTCCGGCCTGGCAAAACGGCTGGGCCGCCGCCTGCCCGCCGCCCTGCATATCGATACCGGCATGAACCGGCTTGGCCTCACCGATGCCGAGGCCGATGCGGTGGCCGCCGATCCGGGCAGGCTGGAGGGCATCGAGCTGGCCTTCGTCATGAGCCATCTGGCCTGCGCCGACGAGCCGGACCACCCGCTGAACCGGAGCCAAGCCGATCGCTTTGCCGCCTGGCGCCAGCGCTTTGCCAACCTGAAAGGCAGCCTGGCCAATTCGGCCGGCATCTTCCTGGGGGCGGACTGGCATCACGACATCCTGCGGCCGGGAATCGCGCTATACGGCGCCAATCCGCTGGACCCCGCGGCAGGCCCCCGGCGCGAGGCCAGCCGGATGACGGAAGTGGTTCACTTGCAAGGCAAAATCCTGCAGGTCCGTTCCGTTGACAGGGGCATGACCGTTGGCTACGGTGCCGGCTATATCGTTGAAAAACCGACTCAAATCGCCACCGTGGCGATTGGTTATGCCGACGGGTTGTCTCGTGCGCTGTCCGGTCGCGGCAGCGCCCTCATCAAAGGTCGCCAGGGTCATGTGCGAGTGCCGATCGCGGGGCGGGTCTCGATGGATCTGATCACGCTGGATGTCTCTGCCCTCGCCGCCGAGGACTGCCGCCCCGGCACGCCGGTCAGCCTGCTGGGCGGCGGCATCGATCTCGACGAGCAGGCCACGCAGGCCGGCACCATCGGCTATGAACTGCTCACCCAGCTGGGCAAGCGCTATCGCCGCGTCTACAAGAGTGCCGCATGAACCCGCTTGCCATCATCGGCCGTGTCTTCCTCGATTTCCTGGTCGCCATCGGCCGGGTGACGGTGTTCACCTTCCATGGCGTGCGCCACATCTTCCTGCCGCCGTTCTATCTGCGCCTGCTGGTCAAGCAGATGATGACCATCGGCTATTTCTCATTGCCGGTGGTCGGCCTCACCGCGCTGTTCACCGGCATGGTGCTGGCGCTGCAGATCTTCATCGGCGCCGGGCGTTTCAATGCCGAGAGCGCGGTGGCCAGTATCGTGGTGCTGGGCATCACCCGCGAACTGGGCCCGGTGCTGGGCGGCCTGATGGTGGCGGGGCGCGTTGCCTCTGCGATGGCCGCTGAAATCGGCACCATGCGCGTGACCGAGCAGATCGATGCGCTCACCACACTCTCCACCAACCCGTTCAAGTATCTGGTGGCGCCGCGCCTGCTGGCCGCCACGCTGACGCTGCCGGTGCTGGTGCTGGTGGCCGATATCATCGGCGTGATGGGTGGCTACCTGATCGCCACCCACAAGCTCGGCTTCAATGCCGGCTCCTACATGAAGAACACCATCGACTTCCTGGAAACCCTGGACGTCGTGTCGGGCCTGGTGAAGGCCGGCGTGTTCGGCTTCGTGATCGCGCTGATGGGCTGCTATCACGGCTTCCATTCCAAGGGCGGCGCCCAGGGCGTTGGCAAGGCCACCACCGATGCGGTGGTCTCGGCCTCGATCCTGATCCTGGTCACCAACTATTTCGTCACCGAACTGTTCTTCTCAGGCAAATGAGCGACACGCCGAACAAGATAGTCCTCAGGGACGTGCACAAGCGCTTCGGCAAGAAGGTCGTGCTCGACGGCCTGACGCTGGAAGTGCCGCGCGGCAAGTCGCTGGTGGTGATCGGCGGCTCGGGCACCGGCAAGTCGGTGATGCTGAAATGCGTGCTCGGCCTGATCCGGCCCGACAGCGGCGAGATCCTGATCGATGGCCAGGACTCCATGAAGTTCAACGCCGACGAGCGCGAGCAGGCCCTGCGCAAGTTCGGCATGCTGTTTCAGGGTTCGGCGCTGTTCGACTCCCTCAAGGTCTGGGAAAACGTGGCCTTCGGCCTGATCCAGGGCCGCAACATGCCGCGCAAGGAAGCCAAGGATATCGCGCTGGACAAGATGGGGCAGGTCGGCCTCGGCCCCGAGGTCGGCGAGCTGTCGCCGTCGGAACTCTCGGGCGGCATGCAGAAGCGCGTGGCGCTGGCGCGCGCGATCGCCGCCGAGCCGGAAATCATCTTCTTCGACGAACCGACCACCGGCCTCGATCCGATCATGGCCGATGTGATCAACGACCTGATCAAGGCCTGCGTGCAGAAGCTGGGCGCCACCACGCTGAGCATCACCCACGACATGTCGAGCGCGCGCAAGATCGCCGACTATGTGGCGATGATCTACAAGGGCAAGATCATCTGGCATGGCCCGGCTTCGCAGGTCGACAATTCCGGCAATGCCTATGTCGACCAGTTCATCCACGGTCGGGCCGAAGGTCCGATCAAGATGGAAGTGCTGAAGCCCTAATGGCCAAGGTTACAGAGTCCTTCGTCTGCCAGTCCTGCGGTGCCGCCTACCGCAAATGGCAGGGCCGCTGCGATGCCTGCGGCGGCTGGAACACCATCCTCGAGGAAGCTCCAAAAGTCGCCGTGCCCAAGGGCCTGTCGGCCGGCAAGGGCAAGGCGATCGGCTTCGCGTCGTTAAGTGCGCAGCCCGACACGATGATGCGCACGATCAGCGGCATCAACGAATTCGACCGCGTGCTGGGCGGCGGCCTGGTGCCCGGCTCGGCCATCCTGATCGGCGGCGATCCCGGCATCGGCAAATCCACCATTCTTCTGCAGGCGGTCGCACAGCTGGCACGGCGCGGCACCACCGCACTGTATGTGTCGGGCGAAGAGGCCGTGGCGCAGATCGGCCTGCGCGCCCAGCGGCTCGGCCTGGCCGATGCCCCGGTGCTGCTGTCGGCCGCCAACTCCTTACGCGATATCCTCGCCGGCATCGACGCGGCGATGGCGCAGGCCAAGGGCGCGCCATCGGTGATCGTGATCGACTCGATCCAGACGATCTTCGCCGACAATATCGAAAGCGCGCCCGGCACGGTGAACCAGGTGCGCGCCTGCGCCCATGAGCTGGTGCGCGTGGCCAAGCAGTCGAATGCCTCCGTCTTCCTGGTCGGCCATGTCACCAAGGACGGCCAGATCGCCGGCCCGCGCGTGGTCGAGCATATGGTCGATACCGT
>NZ_CALRUC010000092.1:0-17779 GCF_943371255.1 Ferrovibrio terrae
CGCGCCGCTCTGCACCGACAGCTTGCGCAGGGTCTGTTCCAGCGCGAAGCGGTCGAGCCGGCGATGCAGCCAGTCGGCGGCGCGGTCGAGGAAGAGTTCCAGATTGTCACGTTCCACCGCCTGCACCAGGCCCAGATGCCGGCTTGGCAGTTTCAGGTCGGCCTGGGCCGGCAGGGCGGCCAGCACCGGCATCTCGATCCGCTGCAGCGCCGTGCGCAGCAGCGCTTCATGACGCGGCGAGGCCACGCGGTTGAGGATCACGCCGGCAATCGTGATGTCGGAGCGGAAACTGCGGAAACCATGCACCAGGGCGGCCACCGACTGGCTCTGGCGCGCCGCGTCGATCACCAGGATCACCGGCAGGCCGAGCAGGGCGGCGAGATCGGCGGTCGAGCCCTGGCCGTTGGCGGCGCCATCGAACAGGCCCATCACGCCCTCGATCACCACCAGCTCGACATCCTCGGCGCCGGCCGCCACCACGGCGGTGATGGTTTCCTGCCGCATGGCAAAGGCATCGAGGTTGTAGCAGGGCCGCCCGGCGCCGGCGGCGCGATGGAACGAGCCATCGATGTAATCCGGCCCGATCTTGAACGGCGCGATAATGCGGCCCTCGCGGCCCAGCAGGCGCAGCAGCGCCAGCGTCACTGTGGTCTTGCCGCTGCCCGATGCGGGCGCCGCGATTACGATGCCGCTTGGCATGAGGCCCCCGTGGTCAGGGTTGCCTGCAGGTCGCTGCGGCCGAAGATGGCATGCAGGTCGACCACCTCGCCCACCACCAGCAGGGCCGGCGGCGCCATCTGTGCGGCCTCGGCATCGGCGACAATGCGGTCCAGGCGGCTGGTCAGCACGCGCATCTCGGGCAGGGTGGCGTTCTGCACCAGGGCGGCGGGCCGGTCGCCGGCCAGGCCGGCATGGGTCAGCTTGGCGACCAGGATGTCGAGATGCTTCATCGCCATGTAGATCACCAGCACGGGCGAGGCGCGCACCATGGCAGCCCAGTCCAGGCTGTCGGGCACTTCGCCGCTGGCGTTATGGCCGGTGAGGAAGGTGACGCAGGAATTGGTGTCGCGATGGGTGAGCGGAATGCCGGCATAGGCCAGGCCGCCGATGCCGGCCGAAATGCCGGGAATGATGCGGAAGGGAATGCCGGCCTCGCGCAGCGACAGCGCCTCTTCGGCGCCGCGGCCGAACACGAAGGGATCGCCGCCCTTCAGGCGCAGCACGCGCTTGCCCTGGCGCGCCAGCTCGACCAGCCGTTCGGAGATATCACGCTGCTTGGGCGAGGGCTTGCCGCCGCGTTTTCCCGCATATTCGAGGATGGCATTGACGCGGGCGCAGCGCAGGATGCCGTCACCCACCAGGGCGTCGTAGATCACCACATCGGCCTGGTTCAGCGCATTCACCGCATGCAGCGTCAGCAGCCCCGGATCGCCGGGGCCGGCGCCGGCCAGCCAGACCCAGCCGGGCTGGAAAACGGGCATATCGAGGGCGGGCAACTGCATGCCGCGCAGGGTACAGCAGCGGGGCAACGGTGTATATTGGCGGCATGTCCGGAACCCCTGACGTTGCGTCGGAATCTGCCAGCTCCGCCTCCGCGCTCCGGCGCGGCTGGACCACGGGTGCCTGCGCCACCGCCGGCGTGCGCGCCGCCTATCAGGCGCTGCTGACCGGCAGCTTCCCCGATCCGGTCACCATCACCCTGCCCAAGGGCGAACAGCCCAGCTTCGCGCTGGCCATCGAACGGCGCGGCACCGATGCGCGCGGCGCCTGGGCCGAGGCCGGCATCGTGAAGGATGCCGGCGACGACCCCGATGTCACCCACCAGGCGATGATCCTCGCCCGCGTGCGCCATGCCGCTGCCGGCCAGGGCGTGCAGTTCCGCGCCGGTGCCGGCGTGGGCACCATCACCCGCGCCGGCCTGCCGCTGCCGCCGGGCGAACCGGCGATCAATCCGGTGCCGCGCCAGATGATGACCGACACCGTGCGCGCGCTGGCCGCACAGCATGGCGCCGGGGGCGATGTCGAAATCGAGATCAGCGTGCCGGGCGGCGCCGAGCTGGCGAAACAGACCTGGAATCCCCGCCTTGGCATTCTCGGCGGCATCAGCATCCTCGGCACCACCGGCATCGTCGTGCCGTTTTCCTGCTCGGCCTGGATCCATTCGATCCATCGCGGCGTCGATGTCGCTCGCGCCGCCGGCCTTGCCCATGTCGCCGGCTGCACCGGCTCCACTTCGGAAGCCGCCGTGCAGGCGCTGCATGGCCTGCCCGACCTGGCGCTGCTCGACATGGGCGACTTCGCCGGGGCACTGCTGAAATACCTGCGGCAGCATCCGGTTGCACGGCTCACCATCGGCGGCGGCTTTGCCAAGCTGGTGAAACTGGCGCAGGGCCAGATGGACCTGCATTCAGGCCGCAGCCAGGTCGACAAGGCGGTGCTGGCGCAATGGCTCGGCGAACTTGGAGCGGCTCCTGATCTGATCGCTCAGGCCAGCGACGCCAACACCGCGCTTGAGGTGCTGACCCTGGCGCAGGCGGCGCAGCTGCCACTGGCCGATCTGGTGGCGGCGAAGGCGCGTACTGCGGCGCTGGCAATCGTTGCGCCGGCCGCTGTCGCCATCGATATCGTGGTCGTCGACCGTGCTGGGCTCATTGTCGGCCGTGCAAACAGCGAGGCGCCCGATGGCGCGGCTGCGTAACCTGCTGCTGCTCGGCGGCACCGGCGAGGCGCTGCGGCTGGCGCGCGAGCTGCAGGGCCATGCGCGCGTGCGCTGCATCTCCTCGCTGGCTGGGCGCACCGAGACACCGGAACGGCCGCCCGGCGATGTGCGGATCGGCGGCTTTGGCGGCATCGATGGCCTGCGTGATTATCTGGTCGCGGAAAAGATCGACCTGGTGCTGGATGCCACGCATCCCTTTGCGGCGCAGATGGCGCGCCATGCCCATGAGGCCTGTGCCGTGCTCAACATCCCGCGTGCCAAGCTGGTGCGGCCACCCTGGGTGGCCTCGCCCGGCGACCGCTGGACGATGATGCCCAGCGTGGCGGCGGCGGCGACCTTTTTGCGCTTCCATCCGGCCCGGCGCATTTTCCTCACCGTCGGCCGGCAGGAAATCGGACCGTTTGTTCCGCTGGGTCGCGATGACGGCGGGCGCGAGGCCGGCCGCTGGTTCCTCACCCGCATGATCGACCCGCCGGCCGATGACGTGGCCGTGCCCCAGGGCGAGACCATCCTGGCGCGCGGGCCGTTTGCACCGGATGACGAGAAGGCGCTGATGCAGCAGCATCGCATCGACCTGCTGGTGACCAAGAATTCAGGCGGCGCGGCCGGCAAGATCGCCGCCGCCGCCGAACTGCATATCCCGGTGCTGATGATCGAACGTCCGCCGCTGCCGCCCGGCACCGCGCTCGACTCGGTCGGTGCCGCGCTCGGCTGGATCAATATCCACGCGGTCTAAGACTTCTTCTTTGCCGTCTTCCCGGGCCGCAGCACATGCACATGCTTGGGATCGTACAGCGCACTGTCGCGGAAATCGGTGTCTTCCGCCAGCACGCGGCCGACCAGGATCAGCGCGGTGCGGGTGATCTTGGCCGCGCGCACTTTCGCGGCGATGGTGGAAAGCGTGGCGCGGATGATCTCCTGGTCCGGCCAGGTGGCGCGCACCACCACGGCCACCGGGCAGTCGGCGCCATACTGCGGCGTCAGTTCCTCCACCACATGGCGGATATTGCGGATCGAGAGATGAATCGCCAGCGTCGCGCCGGTTTTCGCGAAATTCGCCAGCGTCTCGCCTTTCGGCATGTCCGATGATTTCATCGCCGTGCGGGTCAGGATCACGCTCTGGGCGATCTCGGGCAGCGTCAGTTCGGTCTGCAGGATGGCGGCGGCGGCGGCGAAGGCCGGCACGCCCGGCGTGATGGTGAAGGGGATATCCAGTCTCTTCAGCCTGCGGATCTGCTCGGCGATGGCGCCATAGAGCGAGGGATCGCCGGAATGCACGCGCGCCACGTCCTGGCCCTTGTTATGGGCGGCGACGATCTCGGCCATGATCTCGTCCAGGTTCAGCGGCGCAGTATCGATCACGCGCGCTTTCTTCGGTGCCAGGGCGACGACAGCCTCGGGCACCAGCGAGCCGGCATAGAGGCAGACCTTACAGGCCTTGATCAGGGCTGCGCCGCGCAGGGTGATCAGGTCGGGCGCGCCGGGACCGGCACCGATGAAATGCACGGTCATTCTGTGAACTTCTTCTCATAGCCGCGCGGCGTATAGGCAAAGCGGCGGCCGTCCGGCAGGGCAATCGCGCGGCTTGCGCTGCTGCCGACCAGCACCACGGTCAGCATGTCGACCTTGTCGACTTCGAGAGCGGCCAGCGTGGTCAGCGTCACTCGCTCGCCCTCGCGTCCCAGATTGCGCGCCAGCACCACCGGCGTCTCGCCCGGGCGATGCTGCAGCAGGATGTCTTTCGCCAGCTCCAGCTGGTGGCGCCGGCGCTGCGACACCGGATTGTAGAAAGCGATGACGAAATCGGCCTCGGCAGCGGCCTTGATGCGTTCGAGGATCGCCTCCAGCGGCGTCAGCAGGTCGGACAGCGAAATGGTGCAGAAGTCATGGCCCAGCAGCGCGCCGGAGCGGGCGGCGGCCGCCTGCAGGGCGGAGATGCCGGGCGCCACGGTGATGGCGATGCGCTGCCAGGCCTTTTGCTCCGGTTCCTTTTCCAGCAGGGCAAACACCAGTGTCGCCATCGCATAGATGCCGGGATCGCCGGAGCAGACCAGCGCCACGCGTTTTCCCGTGGCGGCGAGATCAAGGGCTGCCCGCACGCGCAGCTCTTCCTCGCCGAGATCGTAGCGATGCAGCACCTTGCCAGCCTGCAGCTCGGGATAGAGATCGAGATATAGGCCATAGCCGACCCAGTCGGTCGCATCGCTCAGCGCGATGCGCGCTTCCGGCGTCAGCCAGTGTGCATCGCCCGGGCCAGTGCCCACGACGTGTAGCTCTCCCCGCATTGCACCGCGGGTTTCGCCATCGAAGGGCGCAGGCGCCAGCGCCATGGCACAGGTGGCACGCTCGGATTTGCGTTTCGGCACGATCAGCGTGGCGTCCGACCCGGCAGCGGCGAGGGCTGCGCCTTCCGAGACACCATGGGTGCCGACCTCGGCGAAGACCACAGCCGAAGGGTTGGCCATGCGCGGTGTTTCGGCTTCCAGCGTGGCGGCATCGAAGACGCGGAATGGCACGCCGAGCCATTTCGCCAGTTCCTGCATCGCCGGTTCATCAGATTTGAGATCGAGCGAATAGACGCCGGCAATCGAGTCGCGTGCGATGCCGGCCGCGTCCAGGCTGCCCTGCACCAGGCGGATCAGCTCCACCGGCCGCGTGTTGCGTTCGCAGCCGACACCGATCGCCACGCTGCGCGGGTGGAACACCAGGTGATCCGGGCTGCCTTCGATGGCGCGATGGGTCACCTCGATCAGCAGGGCGCCGTCATCGCGGATCGGCAGATTGGTCTCGCGCAGCCACGGCGCATGGCCTTCGATGCGCACGCCGTTGCCACGCAGAAGATTCGCCATCAGGCCCTTGGCATCCTCGGGATTGGCCAGCGTGTAGCCATCGGGCGGTTCATCCAGGCCAAGGCCGAAGGCAAGGTCGCCGGCAGTGGTGACGGCGGCGATGCCCTGCAGCACCGTGGCGATGCGGCGCGACAGCAGATTGGCGCCATGATGGCCGCCGAGCAGGGGTACGACGCTGGAGCCATCGGCGGCGACGGCGATCAGCGGCGGTTCGTTCTGCTTGTCGCTCAGCTGTGCGGCGACCGCGCGAATGAGAATCCCGGCGGCGCAGATGCCGATCACCGGGCGGCCGGCGGCAAACAGCCGCGCAATCGTCTCGGTCGCTTTGCCCAGTGGTAACGCATGCACCAACGCCGCATCATCGGGCGCATAGACCTCCCAGGCGGGGAAGGCGGTCATCAGCGCTTGCGCCGTGCCGCGCGCGTTGGGTGTCAGCAGGACAAGGGCGGGCTTGCCACTCACGACTTGAACTCCATGAAATGCTGCTCGCCCCGGCGGTGCACCAGGATCATGGCGAAATAGGGAATGCTGGCCGGATCGACATCCTTCAGGGGCAGGATGCGCTGTTCGGCCATGGTGGCGCGCTCGATATACTGGGCGCGGTCGGCCAGGCCGAGCTGCTGCAGCAGGGCGACGATGCGCGGGCCATGGCGGCCAAGCTTGAGGATCGCCGCCGCATCGGTGTGCAGCAGCTTGGCCGTGATGGTCTCGTCATCCAGCGGCGCGGGGATGATGGTCAGCACATCGTTGCGCGACACCAGCGGGTGTTTCAGCGCGGCGGCGCAGGCGGTCAGCGACGACACGCCGGGCACCACCTCAACAGGGAAGGTCTCGGCCAGCCGGCCGAACAGATACATGAAGGAGCCGTAGAGGAAGGGATCGCCCTCGCAGAGCACGGCCACGCTGCGGCCGGCCTGCAGATGCGTGCCGATGTCACCAGCCGCCTGCTCATAGACCGCCTGGGCGGGAAAGCGCGCCACCGTCAGCGGCATGCGGATCGCCAGTTCGATCTGCTTGCCGCTCAGATGCGGCGCAACGATCCTGCGTGCCAGGCTGTCGCCGTCTTCCGGTGCCGGATAGGCAACGACGTCGGCAGTTTGCAACAGGCGCAGCGCCTTCAGCGTGATCAGCTCGGGGTCGCCCGGGCCGATACCGAGACCATACAGGGTCGCACTCATTCCTTGATGACGCTCCATTGCGTGATCGGCATCATCGCATGCCAGCCATGGAAACGGCCGACCCGTTCGGCGCGCTGCACCATGAAACGCCCGAGGTCGCCGCCATGGGTCTGCCGGGCCTGCACCAGCAGGCCTTCGCCTTCCAGGGTCACCACATTGGCCACCAGCCGGCCGCCGGGCTTCAGGGCCTGCCAGCAGCGCTCGATCAGGCCTTCGGCGGTGACGCCGCCGCCGATGAAGATGGCATCGGGCTCGGGCAGGCCGTCGAGCGCGGCCGGCACGGCGTTGCCGTTGATCTCCAGCTGCGGCACGCCGAGCGCTGCCGCATTCTGCGCGATCATGCTGCGGCGCGAATCCTTGCTCTCGATGGCGATGGCGCGGTTGCGGCGGTCGGCACGCAGCCATTCGATCGAGATCGAGCCCGAGCCGGCACCGACATCCCACAGCAGGTCGCCCGGGAAGGGCGACAGGCGGGCCAGCGTCATCGCGCGGATCTCGCGCTTGGTGATGTTGCCGTCATGCAGATAGAGATCGTCATCCAGGCCGGCGAGGCGCGTCAGCCCCGGGCCATCGTTCACCTGCACCGCCATGGTGTTGAGATCGGCGCAGGTTGCATGCGGCCAGGTCTTGGCCGCACCGGTCAGGATGTTTTCCTGCGCACCGCCCAGCTGTTCCAGCACAGTGAGGTCGGCGCTGCCGAAGCCGCGCTTGGTCAGATACTCGGCGATCTTGGCCGGTGCCGCGCCATTCTCGGTCAGCAGCAGCAGGCGGGCGCCGGGATACAGGAAGGCCGACAGCAGATCGAGCGGGCGCCCATGCAATGAAAGGCAATCCACGGCATCCAGAGGCCAGAGCAGGCGCGCTGCCGCCAGCGAAAACGCCCCGGCATGCGGGATAACAGCGATCTCCTCGGCCGGCACGCGTTTGGCCAGGGTGGCGCCGATGCCGAACCACATCGGATCGCCGCTGGCCAGCACGCAGGTGCGGCGGCCCTTGTGCTCCGCGATGCTGTCAGCCTGGGCCAGCAGCGGCGTGGTCCAGGCGATGCGGCGCTGTTCGCCGTCTTTCACGGGCACCATCGCCAGATGGCGTTCGCCGCCGATCAGGATATCGGCGGTCTCGATCACCGTGCGCGCGGCGGTCGTGACGCCATCAAGGCCGTCCTCGCCGATGCCGACAATGCTGAGCCATCGCTTGCTCATTCATTTGGCTCCCAGGTGGCCAGCGCATTGATTGCGGCGGCGGCCATGGCGCTGCCGCCGCGGCGGCCTTTCAGGGTGGCATAGGCCACGCCCGGCGGTGCATGGTCGATCAGCGCCTGTTTCGATTCGGCGGCACCGACAAAGCCGACCGGGAAACCGAGAATCGCGGCCGGCTTCGGTGCGCCCTCGTCGTTCAGCATTTCCAGCAGGCGGAACAGCGCGGTCGGTGCATTGCCGATGACGACGACGGCCCCGGCGAGATGGGGAATCCATAATTCAACCGCCGCGGCCGAGCGCGTGATCTGTTTTTTCTGGCCGATCGCGCGCGCCTCGGGCGTGTTGAGGAAACTGAGCACGCTGTTGTCAGACGGCAGGCGCGAGCGGATCACACCATAGGCCACCATGTCGACATCGCTCAGGATCGGCTTGCCGCCCTGCAATGCAGTATGGACTGCATCTGGCAGATCCGGCGTCCAGGCCAGGTCGGGCAGGATCTCGGGCATGGCGCAGGCATGGATCAGGCGCAGCGCGAGTTCGTCGATGCCCGGCGGCAGATGCGACAGGTCGACCTCAGCCCTGATCATCTCGAAGCTGAGGCGATAGATCGCGTCGGGATCGCGCAGATAGTCGAACGCCATCATTTAGCCGCGTCGCTCTTATTCAGGGTCTTCGGCCCCAGCGGATGATCGGCATGGGGATAGGGATGATGCCCGTGATCATGATGCGCGTGATCATGCCCATGGTCATGTCCATGTGCATGGCCATGATCGTGTCCATGATCGTTTCCGTGGCCATGCCCGTGTTCATGGGCATGGCCGGTGCCGATGCCTTCGACATGATGGTGATGGCTTTCCTGCGCCAGGCCCACTTCGTCCTCGAAGCCGAGCACCTGGGCGCGGTATTTGCACATCTGGCAGTTCATGTTGTTGGTACCGGCGAGAATTTCCTGCAGCCGGTCCTCGAACACCTCCAGCACCATCGGATGGTCGTTCAGGTAGCCGGCCTTGATGAAGTCGATCTGCGGATGCGCGGCAGCAACGATATCGGTGTACTCGTAGATACGCTCGACCAGGATGCCAGTGAACAGGAAATACGGAAACACGATGACGCGCTTGTAGCCCAGCCTGGCGACATGCTCCAGCGCAGGCTGCACCAGCGGGAAGGTGACGCCGGAATAGGCGGTCTCGCCCCAGCCGAAGCCGAAGCCTTCCCACAGCATGCGCATCACCTTGGCGATGTTGGAATTGGCATCGGGGTCCGAGGTGCCGCGGCCGACCACGACAAGGCAGGTCTCATGGCGGGCAATACCGTCACCGGCGGCATCGAGCGCGGCCTGGATACGGTCGCCGGCGGCGCGCAGCATCTTCAGATCGATGCCGAGATCGCGGCCATAGGAGATGGTCACGCCGTCATGCTCGGCCTGATAGCGGTTCAACACGCTCGGAATGTCGTTCTTGGCATGGCCGGCCGCCATCAGCATGCCGGGCAGGGCCAGAATCCGTGTGTTGCCCTTGGCGCGCAGGGCATCGAGTCCGTCGCGGATGATCGGCGTGGCGAATTCCAGGAAGCCGAAATCGACATCGTAATGCGGCAGGCGGCGCTTGAGATGCGCGGCCAGCGCGGTGAATTCGGCCACCGCGCGCGCATCGCGGCTGCCATGGCCGCAGAGCATCACGCCGGTCTTCTGGAACGGGTTATCAATCGGGGGCTTCTGGAACATGCTGGTCATCGCTGCATTATGCCATTGCTATGGCTTCGATCTCCAGCAGCCAGTCGCTGACCAGCGTCTGGGTCACGATTCCGCTGGAGGCGCATTTGCGGTCACCGAGGATTTCGTTGCGAATCTTGCGGTTCGGTATTAACTGGCTGTGATCGGTCAGGAAGCTGGTGGTCTTGACCAGATTGTCGAAGCTCATGCCGGCCTCGGCCAGCACCGCCTCGATATTGCGCCACACATTGCGGGCCTGGCTCTCGAAATCCGGCGGCACGCTGCCATCGGGTGCAGCCCCGATCTGTCCACTGATGAACAGGATGCGCGTGCCCTCGCTCACCAGGCAGCCATGGGCATACTGGCCGACCGGGGCGGCAATCGTCTTGGGATCGAGCAGTTCGCGTTTCAAAATTCCCACTCCTTCAAAACTCAATGCCCTTCTGGGCTTTCACGCCGGCCTGGAAGGGATGCTTGATTTCCGTCATCTCGGTCACCAGGTCGGCGGCCTCGATCAGTTCCGGCTTGGCATTGCGGCCGGTCACCACGATATGCAGCTGCGGCGGGCGGTTTTTCAGCGCCGCCACCACCTCGGCAAGATCGAGATAGTCGTAACGCAGCACGATGTTGAGTTCGTCGAACACCAGCATGTCATAGGCCGGTTCGGCGCCGCGGCAAGCCTCGATCATGCGTTTGGCTTCCGCCCAGGCGGCGTTGGCCGCCGCGATGTCGCGGGCGCGGTCCTGGGTGTCCCAGGTGAAGCCCTCGCCCATCGCCTTGATCGTCACCTGCTCGGGAAACATTTCCAGCACCGGGCGTTCGCCGGTCTGCCACTTGCCCTTGACGAACTGCACGATGCCGACGCGGAAGCCGTTGCCGATGGCGCGCACGGCGAGGCCGAAGGCGGCGGTCGACTTGCCCTTGCCCTTGCCGGTATGGACCATGAGCAGGCCCTTCTCGATGGTCTTGGTCGCCAGCATGCGGTCGCGCACCTCTTTGCGCTTCTTCGCCTTCTCGTTGGCGCGGGCGTTGACCTCGTCCTCGCTCAGACCGGTTTCCTTGATCTTCATGCGGCCAGCATCCTTTCCAGCAGTTCGGCGGCCGAATTGGCCTTCGGCCGCCACAGGCCGCGGCGGATCGCCTCAGCAAAGCGTTCGGCGATTTCGCGGGCCCCGGCCGGATTGTTGTCCTGCAGGAAGCTGCGCGTATCAGAATCGGCGAGATAGGCGTCATACAGCGCCTCGAACTGGTGATCCCGCACCAGGCCGGTGGTGGCGGCAAAGGCAAACAGGTAATCCACCGTGGCGGCGATCTCGAAGGCGCCCTTGTAGCCATGGCGCTTGACGCCCTCGATCCATTTCGGATTGGCGGCGCGGCCGCGCACGACGCGGGCGATCTCTTCCTCCAGCCGGCGGATGCGCGGCGCCTCGGGCCGTGAATGGTCGTTGTGATAGGCGGTCGGTGCAGCGCCCGACGCATACTGGACGGCAGCCACCGCGCCGCCCTCGAACTGGTAATAGTCGTCGGAATCGAGCAGGTCGTGCTCGCGGTTGTCCTGGTTCTGCACGATGGTGTCGACGCCGCTCAGGCGCTGTACGAAGACCTCCGCATCGGCGATGCCTTCCGAATCCTGGCCATAGGCATAGCCGCCCCAGGCGATATAGGCCCTGGCCAGATCGGCCGTCTCGGTCCAGCCGCCCTGGTCGATCAGGGCCTGCAGGCCGGCGCCATAGGCGCCCGGCTGCGAGCCGAACACGCGATAGCCGGCACGGCGCTGGGCTTCCGCAGCATCAATGCCGCGCGCGGTCATGGCGGCGATCTCGTCGCGCACGCGCTGGGCCAGCGGGTTGACCTCCGGCGGCTCGTCCAGCGCCTGCACGGCGCGGCTGGCGGCATCGAACAGGTTCAGCTGCGCGGGGAAGGCATCGCGGAAAAAGCCGCTCACCTTCAGGGTCACGTCGATGCGCGGGCGATCCAGCAGGTCGGGCGGCACGATCTCGAATCCGGTGACGCGGCCGGACGCGCCTTCCCATGTCGGACGCGCGCCGATCAGCGCCAGTGCCTGGGCGATATCGTCGCCGCCGGTGCGCATGTTGGCAGTGCCCCAGGCATTCAGCAGGATGGCGCGCGGCCATTCGCCATGATCCTGGCGGTGGCGCTGCAGCAGGGCATCGGCCGACTGCCAGCCCAGCGTCCAGGCCGCCGGGGTTGGCAGGCTGCGCGCATCCAGCGAGAAGAAGTTGCGTCCGGTCGGCAGCACTTCGGGCCGGCCGCGCGTCGGTGCGCCGCTCGGTCCCGGCGGCACGAAGCGGCCATCCAGGCCGCGCAGCAGATTCTCGATCTCGGCGCGGCCGCAACTCAGCACCGCGGCGCGCAGGCGATAGTCGATTTCCTGCAGCACGGCTTTCGTTGCCGTCCAGGCTTCGTCGGGCAGCCGCCGGTCCGCCACCAGCTGCTTGGCCAGAATCTCCAGCCGCTCGATGGTGTCGCCATGGCTGCGCCACGCCCCCGGCGCCAGGCCGGCCAGCACGGCCGGCTGCGGCCCGGTCCACACGGCGGCGTAATCGGTGCCCAAAGGATCGAAGCCCAGGCCGAGATCAGCAGTCAGAGCACGCAGGATCGAGGCATTGCCATCCTTGCCGTCGTTGCGCGGCAGGCGCACCAGCGCCACCAGCAGATCGATCAGCTGCTCGCCATGGGGCTTGGTGCCATAGACATGCAGGCCGTCGCGGATCTGCAGCTCTTTCAGGTCGCACAGATGATTGTCGAGTTTCAGCAGCGCGGTTTCGGTTGCCTCGCCGATCTGGATGTCGCAATCGGCATCGAGGCCAAGCCGCCGCGTTTCGGCGATGATGCGTTCGGCCAGCAGCGGCAGGCGCCGGCGATCCATGCCGGCAGCCTCGTAATACTCATCCACCAGCTGTTCCAGGGCGGCAAGATCGCCATAGATTTCAGCCCGCGTCAGCGGTGGCGTCAGGTGATCCAGGATCACCGCCGCCGTGCGGCGCTTTGCCTGCGTGCCCTCGCCGGGATCGTTGACGATGAAGGGATAGAGCTGCGGCATCGGGCCGAACACGGCCTCGGGCAGGCAGTCCTCGCTCAGCGCCAGCGCCTTGCCGGGCAGCCATTCCAGATTGCCATGCTTGCCGCAATGGATCACCGCATCGGCGCCAAAGCTCTCGCGCAGCCAGGCATAGGCGGCGAAATAGTGATGCGGCGGCACCAGGTCGGGATCATGGTAGCTGCGCGCCGGATCGATGTTGTAGCCGCGCGCCGGCTGGATCATCACCGCCACATTGCCCAGCGGCAGAACCGGCAGGGCAAAACCGTTGCGTCCGTCAGCACCGGCATCGATATGCGGATCATCTTCCGGCTCGCCCCAGCGTTCGCTCACCGCCTGCTGGATCGCCGGCGGCAGGCGTTCGAAGAAGCGGCGATACAGCACCAGCGGATAGACCACGCGCACCCGCCGGCCGGCGGCCGAGGCGAAGTCGTTGGTAACGCCCTCGATCAGTGCCTCGATCAGGCGGTTGCCGCTGACCGGCAGGGCGTTCAATTCATAGCCGGCGTCTTTCATCGCGCGCAGGATTTCCACCGCGCTCTGCGGCGTATCGAGGCCCACGCCATTGCCGATGCGGCCATCGCGGTTGGGATAATTCGCCATCACCAGGGCGACCTTGCGTTCTGCCGGCGCCAGCCGGCCGAGCCGCGACCAGGCGCAGGCCAGCCTGGCGACGAAGCGGCAGCGGCCGTAATCCGGCTGCAGCCGCACGATGCTGCATTCGGTGCGGGCATCGAACTGCGCCTCGGCCTTGAAGGCGACGGCGCGGCTCAGGATTCTGCCGTCGATCTCGGGCAGGGCCACGGCGATGGCAAGGTCGCGTGGATTGAGGCCGCGCGTGCCGGCTTTCCAGTCTTCCGCCGGCTGCGTGGCAAACACCACCTGCAGCACCGGGCAGTCGCACTGGCCGAGCGGGTCTTCGCTGCCGCCGTCATTGCCGGTCGGGCTGCCGAGCGCGAAGCTGGTGGCATTCAGGATCACATCGGGCAGCGCGTGGTCCAGCAGCGTGCTGACAATATCCGACGACAGCCGGTCCTTCAGGCTGGTGACAAAAATCGGCAGCGGATTGAGGCCTTCGGCACCCAGCGATTCGATCAGCGCATCGACGGCGGCCAGATCGCCGGCCTGCATCAGGGCGCGATAGAACACGATGGCGGCCACCGGCTGGGGGATCGCCTTCCGGCTGGCCCAGATCTGGCGCAGGCTGTCGAGATCGGGATCGCTCAGACTCGGCCAGTACAGGCCGGCGGCCGGCAGCGGCCTGGCATCCGGCGGGTCTTCGTCATGGCCGATCAGGGCGGCGGCACGGCGCAGGGCGTGGCGCAGATTCTCGATGCCGCCCTCGCGGAAATAGCCGAACAGTGCGGCACGGCTGTCGTCATCGACGGTGGAAAATCCGTCCAGTCCCGGATCGGGCTGGCGGTCGCCGGGCAGGAAGGCGAGCGCGATGCCGCGCGCGCGGCACAGGTCGCTCAGGCGTTCCACGCCATAGGCCCAGTAGCTCTGCCCGCCCAGCAGGCGCACGATCACCAGCCGGGCATGGGCAATCACGCTGTCGGCATAGAGATCGACGGCATAGGGATGGCCCAGTTGCAGAAGGTTGGCCAGCCGCAGGGTGGGGAAGTTATCGGGCAGCGCGGCATAGGCGCTGCTCAGCGCCGAGAGTTCGGTATCGGCAGCAGACAGAATGACAATGTCGGCCGGCGACTGCTTCAGGTCGACGGCGCCCTCTGTCGCTGCCGCGCCGCCGGGTATGGCATTGAGCAGATGCACGGCGGCTCCAGCGTTGCGTCAGGCCGCGAGAGCGGCGCGGATGGCCGCCTCGTCGAGTCCGGCGCGACCGATCACCACCAGACGGGTGGCGCGCGGCTCATGGCTCTGCCAGTCGCGGTCGTAGTAATGCGACAGGCGCGCACCGACGCCCTGCAGCACCAGCCGCATGGTCTTGCCGACGATGGCGACAAAGCCCTTCACACGCAGGATATCGTGTTCGTCGATCACCGGCGCCAGGCGCTGCAGCAGCGCCTCGGGCGCCGTCTGTTCGGGCAGCGTGATGCTGAAGCTGAAGAAATCCTCATGGTCGTGGTCGTCTTCATCATCGTGATGCGACTTGCGCGCGCCGATATCGTCTTCGGCCGCGGCATGCAGGCCGAGCAGGATATCGGCGGCGATCTCGCCCTTGCTGATCGCCAGCGTCTTCACGCCCTGGCGCAGATGCGTGCCGATCTCGCTGCGCACATTCGCCATCGCATCCTCGTCCAGCAGGTCGGCCTTGTTCAGCAGCACCAGGTCGGCGCAACCGAGCTGGTCCTCGAACAGTTCCTCCAGCGGATTGTCATGATCGAGATTGGGATCGGCGGCGCGCTGGGCGGCCAGCGCGTCTTCATCCTCGGCAAACCGCCCTTCCGCCACGGCGGCGGCATCCACCACGGTGATCACGCCGTCTACCGTGGTGCGGCTCCTGATACCGGGCCAGGCAAAGGCCTGAACCAGGGGTTTCGGCAAGGCGAGGCCGGAGGTCTCGATGACGATATGCGTGGGCGGATTGGGGCGATCCAGCAGCTTTTGCAGGGTGGGCAGGAAATCGTCGGCGACCGTGCAGCACAGGCAGCCATTGGCCAGCTCGACGATGTCGTCTTCCGTGCAATCGGGCGCGCCGCAGCTTTTCAGCAGTTCGCCGTCGATACCCACCTCGCCGAATTCATTGACGATCAGCGCAATGCGCCGGCCATTGGCATGGGTGATGAGATGGCGGATCAGCGTGGTCTTGCCGGCACCGAGGAAGCCGGTCACCACGGTCGCGGGAATTTTCTGGGCGGGACTCTTCTGCATTTTTCTAGCGTCCTGTTGCATGACGCCGACGCGGACCATGGCCGTGCCGATCCTGCCGCTGCGCCAGTCCTCCAGCGGCTGGGCGGGCGAGAATGACACAGGCCGGGCGCCGGCACACCCCGTCCGACACGTCCGTTTCGACCAATTCCGATGGCAGGTCTCCGGGCTTGCGGTTCATCGCGGTTCGCGCGCCTTCCCGGACCATCAGACTGTCCAGTGGCGTATTGCGCGCCGCTCACCGCCCACCGTAGCGGGGGCTGCCGCGGCTTACGGCATCCTGCGGAAAAATTCCGCATGAAAAGCCGGCACCGCGTTCCCTTTTCATCGCGACGCCATCCAAAAAGACAACGCCACGAACCATCGCGGCGGACGGTAAGCTGCGGTACCGGTCTTGTCAAACCGGCCGGCCTTGGGCACAAAGGGGCGGGTGGTTCGCAGGACGCGCGTGTTTTACGCGGCGCGCATAACAAGAGGTTCGCCATGTCGTTCAAGTCCAAGCTGGGTCAGGCGGTTCTGCCGGCCGTTGTTCTGGCAAGCCTTGCCCTTCCGGCGCTGGCGCATCCCGGCCATCCGGGCGGTGAGCCGGTCGCCGCCGGTTTTGCGGCAGGCTTTACGCACCCCTTCGGCGGCTTCGACCATCTGATGGCCATGTTGGCTGTCGGTCTCTGGGCCATCCAGCAGTCGGGCAAGACGCCGCGTGCGCTGTGGCTGCTGCCGGCCGCCTTCGTGCTGCCGATGGGCGCGGGTTTCGCACTCGGCCTGGCCGGCATCGCGCTGCCCGGCGTCGAGGCGGGCATTGCCCTGTCGGTGCTGATCCTCGGCCTGCTGGTTGCCTTTGCGGTGCGCCCGCCGCTGGTTGCCGGCATGGCGGTGACGGCGCTGTTCGCGCTGCTGCACGGCCACGCCCATGCCACCGAGATCGGGGATGCCTCGCAGGCCCTCACCTATGCCGGCGGCATGCTGCTGGCCACGGCCGGGCTGCATGGCCTGGGCATCGCCGGCGCCCATCTGGCCCAGCGCCTCAGCCTGCCGCTGCTGACCCGCAGTGCCGGTGCCGCCGTGGCGCTGGTCGGCCTCGTCATCCTGGTTGGTTGATACGCTTCTCGGCTTCCTGAACGAGCCGCGTTACTGGGCGGTGGTCGGCGCGGCGGCGCTGGCCGGCCTGGTGCGCGGCTTTTCCGGTTTCGGCGGCGCCATGATGTTCATGCCGATCGCCGGGCTGATGTACGAGCCCAAGCTGGCCGCTGTCTGGCTGCTGATCGCCGACGATGCGGCCGCCCTGCCCATGTTGCGCGACGCGGTCCGGCGTTGCGTGTGGCGCGAGGTGCTGCCGCTCGCGCTTGCTGCCGTTGCCGCCATTCCGCTCGGGGTCGCGCTGCTGGTGGTGGCCGATGCCAACCTGATGCGCTGGATGGTGTGCGGCGTGATCCTGCTGGCCGTCGCGCTGATGGCCCGGGGCTGGCGCTATCAGGGCCGGCTTGGCCTGCCGGCCACATTGGGCACCGGCGCGCTGGCGGGCTTGAGCGGCGGGGCGGTTGCCCTGCCGGGGCCGCCGGTGGTGCTGCTCTGGCTCGGCGGCCAGAGCGCGGCGGCCACGGTGCGCGCGAATCTTGTGGTGTTTTTCGGTTTCACCGCGCTTGCGACGGCCATCGCCTATTGGTGGAACGGCCTGTTCACGGCGGAAAGCCTGCTGTCATCGCTGCCGCTGATTCCGGCCTATCTGCTGCCGTTGCGCTTTGGCATGCGACTGTTTGCGCGCGCCGACGAGGCGCAGTTCCGCCGCGTCGCGCTGGCGCTCTGCGCCTTTGCCGCCCTGTCGGGCCTGCCAGTGTGGAAGATGCTTTAGGGCCTGTGCCGGTTACCGGTGTTTCCGGGCCGCCTGTTCCAGCGCTTCGAGCAGCTGGGCTTCGACCGTGGTGCCGCTTCCCTGGATGCGTCGGGCCATCACCACATAGAGCGCATCGATCTGGGCTGCGATGATGTCGAGCTGGATCGGACTCGGGATGCCCATATCCTTGGTGAAATCGTTGAGCGATTTGGCAAAGGCGGTCAGCAGCGGATATTTGAACATGCCGCCCATACCCTTGATTTCCAGCGATGCGGTGCGGATCGCCTGCATCGCCTGATCGGAGCCGATCGCGCCGCGCGCCACGTCGTCCAGCGACAGGCGCAGCAGCTTCAGCTTTTCCGCCACTTCCCTGGTGAACTGGTCGGTGGCCTTTTCGACCAC
>NZ_CALRUC010000093.1:0-17496 GCF_943371255.1 Ferrovibrio terrae
ATCTACGAACTGATCGTCGCCGAATTCGCCGACCGCGTCCGCACCTGAGGCAGCATGAACAAGGGCGACATCCTGCTGCTGCATGGCGCTTTTGTCGGCGGCTGGGTGTTCGAACGGCTGCGCGGTGAACTGAACCGGCGCGGCTGGAAGACCCATGCACCCGACCTGCCTTTCCATGGCAGCGCCTTTGCCAATGCGCCGCCGCATCCCGATCTGCACCGCCAGGGCCTGGCCGAGTATCGCAATTTCCTCAGCGCCGAAATCGAGCGCATCACCCAGCCATCGCAGCCGGCGCCGGTGGTGATCGGCCATTCGCTCGGCGGCCTGCTGGCGCAGCAGCTGGCGGCGCAGAACCTGGCGCGCGCCGCGGTGCTGCTGGCGCCGGTGGCGCCCTGGGGCACCCTGCCGCATACGCGCTGGGAACTGGAAACCGTGTACGGCCTGCTCAAGAGCGGCAGCCTGACGCACAAGGCGATGGCGCCGGATTTCACCATCGCCGCCGCCTATTCGATGGACCGCATTCCCGCCGCCCTGCAGCGCGATATCTTTGCCCGCATGGTGCCAGAATCAGGCCGCGTGCTGTTTGAAACCCTGCTGTGGTGGCTCGACTGGCATGCCGCCAGCCATGTCTCGGCGCATCGTGTGCAGGTACCGCTGCTGGTGCTGGGCGGCAGTGACGACAAGGTGACACCGCCATCGACCTGTCGCGCCGTGGCGCGCCGCTATCCCGGCCGCGCCGTGTTCCGCGAGATTCCCGAGCTAAGCCATTTCATCTTCGGCGAACCCAAGGAAGACGAGGTGATCGCCATGGTCGCCGACTGGCTCGACGGACACGCCCTGTAAAGCGGCCCGCGTGTCACGGCACCGGCGCGTCAAGCGGCACGCCGCAGCCCAGCACGATATTCACCGTCGTGCCATCCGATGACAGCGGCAGCAGCACGGCCTGGAAGCGATGGCGCCGGTCACCGATCAGATAGTCATAGGACAGCGTGCGCATGGTGCCGTCGGTGACCACGCCGCGATACAGCGTCAGCAGCTCGTCACGGAATCCCACATTGGCGATATCCTCCAGCCAATGCCCGGTCAGGTCGCTGCCATGGTAGAAGACGAATTCGGTGCCGAACAGGCGATAGCGGAAACGCAGGCCGCCATCGTCGGCACGTATCACATCCACCATCAGCAGATAGCCGAGCCAAGGTTTAAGCTCGATCGGATCGAGATCGGATCGGGCCGGAAAGCGCCGGCCGCGGCGCTTGCTGGCCCAATATCCGACCAAGCCGATCAGCCTGGCATCCAGATCGGCTTCGGCGACTGGCGTGATATGCCGTACACCCGGTTGTGCGTTTCGCCCCATGCAGCAAGCCTAGACGGATTGTCAAAATCGGCAAGCGATTCGAGGATTGGCGCGGTTGCGATGCAACCGATGGCGAGTCCTCAGTATATCGCGACGGGTAATCCGCTGCTGAGGATCATGTCGATCTGCCGGCCATCTGTCGCCAGCGGCAGGATCACGGCCTGGAAGCGATGCCGCCGGCTGTCCAGCATATAATCGTAGGACAGCATCGGCGTCGCTCCCGTGGCGATGACATGGGCATAGAGGCCGATCAGCTGGTCGCGATAGACCGCATTGGCAATATCATCCACCCATTGCCCGGTCAGGTCGCCGCCGTGATAGAAAATGAATTCGGTGCCGAACAGGCGATAGCGGAAGCGCGGCTTTCCGTCTGGCTGCTGCACCACATCGATCAGGTTGATATTGCCGAGCAGGCCGCGCATGTCGAGTGGATCGATATCGGTGCGCGATGGCAGGCGCCCATCGCGGCATTTGCCGCGCCAGTAGGCCAGCAGATCCTTGAGTCGCGCATCGAGGTCCGATTCCTGGATCGGACCCTGCGGTGGCGGCTTCGCGGCGGCGACCATGTCAATCATGCCGATCTATTCTAGGCCGTCAGGCCGGCATGGCAATTGGGAAAGCGCCGGTCAGGCGGCCACGGCTGCAAGACGCCGCTGGCGCCACTGCATCACGCGCCAGACCAGGGCAGCGAAACCACGGCTGAACCGGCTCTGCGGATCGAGGTCGCAGGCCTTCAGCGCCATGCTCAGGCCGCGCTGGATATGGCCGAAGCGGTAGACCCTGCTGGCGCGCAGCTCGTAGGCCGCGCTCTGCTTTTCGCGATCGTAGACGCCTTCGCAGCCATTGCCGCACCAGTAGGCCATCGCCAGTTCGTCGTCGCTGGCCTCCTGCATGCGGCCGAGCGCGATGCGCAGGCGGCGCAGGCGGCCCATCGGCCGGGCCTGTTGATAATGCTGCAGGTGATCGTAGAACAGCTTGTAATGCCGGAACTCGTCGGCGGCGATCTTGCCCGCCACGATTTTCAGCACCGGCTCGTCGGTGGTATCGCGGATCGCGCTGTAGAAGCTGGAGGTGCCGCATTCCACCACGCAGCGCGCCACCAGCTCGCCATTGCGGCTGCCGCGCACCGAAGCCGTGACATCCAGCGGCAGGCGATAGCCTTCGGTGAAGCGGCGCATCGCCAGATCGGGATCGAAGGCCGGATCGGCCAGCTGCGCCCAACGCGCCAGCGCCGCACCATGCTGGCGCTCCTCAATGCCCCATTGACGGACCACGGCGCAGAAGGCGGCATCGTCGGCGAAGACATTGCACAGATAGGTGACGTAATCGTCGGCATTATGCTCGACCAGGGCTGCCGCCTTCACGGCGCGCAGCAGCTCGGGGTCGACCCGGGCAGGGTCGAACGCATCCCACGGGATATCGTCCAGCGTCCAGGAACCAGCCATGCCCATGTATTTAGCCAATGGTCATGAAATTGCAACTCTTGCAGTGACGGGCTAAGTACCGGTTAATACGCCCTTCTTGGCGAAATTACGGCGACAGGACGCTGCTGGCATGAGCGATGGCACCCTTTATCACAATCCGCGCTGTTCCAAGTCGCGCCAGGCGCTGGCCATCCTCAAGGCCAGCGGACTGGAGCCCGAGATTGTCGAATACCTGAAAACGCCCCTCAATGCGGCAGAGCTGAAACGCCTGCTCGGCCAGCTTGGCCTGAAGGCCAGGGACGTGCTGCGCAAACAGGAAGCCATCGAGGCCGGCATCGATCCGGCCTCGAACGAGGGTGTGCTGATCGCCGGGCTGGCCGCCCATCCGGAAGCCCTGGAGCGGCCGATCTTCGTGCGCAACGGCAGGGCCGTGCTCGGCCGGCCACCGGAAAAGGTGCTGGAGATTCTGTAGTGCTGGCCTTGGTGGAGGCCCCGCGCTAGGTTTGTCAGCATACAAACGGAAGCGTCCGCCTCACCATGACCGATCAAATCCCCGACGCGCCTGCCGCCACCGGCAGTGCGCCCGCCGCCGGCATTTCCGCCTCTTCGCTGGGCCTGCTGGCGCTGCTCACCGTCTTCTGGGGCATCAACTGGCCGATCATGAAGATCGCGCTGGAGGAAATGCCGGTCTTCACCTTCCGTGCGCTCTGCCTGGGCGGCGGCGCCATCGGCCTGTTTGCCATCGCGATCTGGAAACGCATGCCGCTTGGCATCCCGCGCGGCCATGTCGGGCATCTGCTGTGGATCAGCCTGTTCAACATCACCGGCTGGAATGTCTTCGTGCTCTATGGCCTCGGCATGCTGCCGGCCGGCCGCACCACGATTCTCGCCTTCACCATGCCGCTATGGCTGATACCGATGAGCGTGCTGCTGCTGCATGAACGCCTGACCGGCTGGAAACTGGCTGGGCTGGGCATCGGCCTCGCCGGCCTGATCGTGCTGGTGGGCGGCGAATGGGAAGCCATGGTCGCCGCCCCGCTCGGCGTGCTGCTGGTGCTGGGCGCCAGCATCTGCTGGGCGATCGGCACGGTGATGATCAAGCTGTGGCAGGTGCCGATGACCGCCGTGCCGTTTGTCGGCTGGCAGATGGTGCTGGGCGGCATTCCGATCTTCGTGATGGCGCCGCTGCTGGAAATGGATCGGTGGCATATGTATTCGACCGGCCCGTGGCTGGCCGCGCTGTATAACGCCACCGTCTGCTTCGTCTTCTGCTACTGGGCCTGGAATGTGCTGGTGCGCGTGCTGCCGGCCGGCATCAGCGGGCTGTCGACTTTGATGATCCCGGTGGTCGGCGTCTTCTCCAGCATGCTGATGCTGGGCGAGCAGCCGCGCTGGCCGGAATTTGCCGCCCTGGCACTGGTCGCCACCGCGCTGGGCATGATCCTCAAGCCGGCGAAAACTGCAGCCTAGAGCTTCCAGGCGGTCTGGAAATCCGCGATCTGGCGGCTGACCAGCCGCAAGCCGCGCGACACCAGCCAGCGCGCCGCGATTGTCTGCGCGATCCACAGCAGCCCGCGCATCAGCCAGCGCAGCAGACGATCCCACCAGCCTTCATGACCCGGTGCCGCCTTGTCCATGCCGGCAACCGCCTCCGCAAGCAGGCGTGGCACGATGGCTTTGAGCCGCGCCTCAATCAGCGGCGCGCATTCTTCGGCCAGCTTCACGCCCGCGGGCCAGGGATAGGCCGGCACTTCGGTCTCTGCCGTGCCGCAGAGCGGGATGATGGGAAATTCGCCATCGGCATGCTGCCAGTGTTTCGCAGCCTCAGGGTTGCGCGCGATCCAGTCGCCAAACACCGGATTGGCAGCATCCAGCGTGAAATGGTCGCTCAAGAATTTCTGCATGTTGCGGCGGCCGAGCTGGAAATCATGCAAGCGGTAAATCTGCGACAGGAAGGCCGCGAAACCACCCAGGCCACCGCCACAGATCGCCTGCGCGCCGACCAGCCGCTGCGTGCCATCGCGTCGTACCGGTGCAAGCAGGAAACGGCTGCGCACGTTTTCCGATGCTGCGGTTTCGAGTTCGGCCGGTTTGAAGCGGGTCTGCTGCAGCCACAGGCCGAACAGGCTGCCGGCCACCTGCAGCATGCCCGGCATCGGGCCCGGCGGCACATAGGCCGGCATCGCATCGGGAAACGGATCGAGCAACAGCAGGGCGCGATGGGCGGTATGCGGTTCGCGTGGATTGCGGCTGCCGGCACCGGCAAGGATGCGGCGGCCGAGTTCCACCGGCTCGTTATCGACCATGCCGCCATCGAGCGACCAGTAGCCATAATCCTGCGGCATCGGATCGTAGCCGGGCGGAATGCGCTTGATCTCTGTATGCGTAACACTGTCCGGTGGCGCCGGCACCACCCAGGGCCGTTCCAGATAGGTGTTGCCTGATTGCTGGATCAGGCGGCTGCGAAAGCCCACGGGGAAAGCCGCGGAGGCCGCGACCGCCTCGCCCAGCGGCTGCCAGGCCGCGCGCGCAGTCGGCGCCGGCTGGGGCAGATCGAGGCCCGGCTCGCCATCGGGACCATCTTCTGCACCGCCCAGGCCTTCGACGCGGAAATGCACATAGTCGCCATGGGTGGTGACCACCTGGCCGTCGCGGTCATCGCCGATCATGCTGATCTTGTAGGGCAGGCCCGGCAGGTTGGTGACGCTGAGCGACAGGCGATAGGGCGTGGCGATGAAAGGATAGCGCGGCGGCGGCAGCACGGCGGCATTCAGCCGATCGAGCAGATCGTCGCGGATGCCATCAACCATATCGGCATTGAGCAGCGAGGGCACGGTGGTCTCGCGCTGCAGGTCGGTGGTGGAGAACAGCGGTGCGCGGTCGGCTTCGATCACCCAGGAGCGGAAGAATTCGTTGCGCTGCCAGTTGGCGGCCTGTTTCGCATCTGCAATGCCGGTGGCCTGCCCCTGCGCATCGACATGCACCAGATCGCGGACCGGATGAATACCATGCCAGGGTGCAATCGCGGTCAGCGCGTTGCCGATGGCACCGGCCGAGGCCCCGGCGGCGCCCTTCAGCACCACTGCATGGCTGGGGACAGCCGCACCGCGATCCTTGGCCTGCTGCCACTCGCTCAGGGCTTCGTAGAGAAAATCCAGCGCACCGGCGGCATAGGCGCCGCCCGACACCGCGCCGGCATTCACCAGGCCGAGTTCAAAGATTGGCTTGTCCTGCATTTCCGTCACCCCCGCGCCCACCATAATGCGGCGGCAGACTATTCGGCGGCAACAACCTCTTGCACGGCTTCCACCTTGGCGGCGCAGAACTTGAATTCCGGGATCTTGCCGAAGGGATCGAGCTGCGGATTGGTCAGCAGGTTGGCCGCCGCCTCGAAGAAGGCAAAGGGAATGAACACCATGCCCTCGGCCACATCGCGGTCGACGCGGCATTTCAGTTCAATTGCGCCGCGCCGGGTGGATACGCGGATATGCTGGCCGACAGCCACGCCAAGCTTTGCTGCATCGCGCGGATGCAGCATGGCAATGGCCTCGGGTTCCAGCGCATCCAGCTGGGTGGCGCGGCGCGTCATCGCGCCGGTATGCCAGTGTTCCAGCAGGCGGCCGGTGGAAAGCACCATCGGATAGTCGGCATCAGGCAGTTCAGCCGGCGGCGAGACTTTCGCCGGCACGATGCGGGCGCGACCGGATGCCGTGGGGAAACCGTCGCCGAAAATGATCTCATGGCCCTGCGGATAGGTGACGGCGCCCTCGGCTTCCAGCCGGTCCCAGCCGATGCCGGTCAGCGAAGGCATCAGCGATGCCATCTCGGCATAGACATCCTTGGGGTGCGCGTAGGACCAGTTCAGCCCCATGCGCTGGGCGATCGCCTGCACCAGCTGCCAGTCCTGCCGCGCCTCGCCCGGCGGCGTGAGCGCGGCACGGCCGAGCTGCACGCGGCGGTCGGTATTGGTGAAGCTGCCATCCTTCTCGGCGAAGGCCGAGGCTGGCAGGATCACATCGGCATGGAAGGCGGTCTCGGTGAGGAAGAGATCCTGCACCACCAGATGATCGAGCCCGGCCAGGGCTTCACGTGCATGCGCCGCATCGGGATCCGACATCGCCGGATTCTCGCCCATGATATACATGGCGCGGATCTCGCCCTGCAGAATGGCATTCATGATCTCGACCACGGTCAACCCGCGTTTCGGCGCGATCTCGCCACCCCAGACCGCCTCGAAGGCCGCGCGTTTCGCAACATCCTCGACCGACTGGTAATCCGGCAGCACCATGGGAATCAGGCCGGCATCGGATGCGCCCTGCACATTGTTCTGGCCGCGCAGCGGATGCAGGCCGGTGCCGGGCCGGCCGACCTGGCCGGTGATGAGGCCCAGCGCGATCAGGCAGCGGGCATTGTCGGTGCCATGCACATGCTGCGACACGCCCATGCCCCAGAAGATGATCGAGGCTTTCGAAGTGGCATACATCCGCGCCACCGCGCGCAGCACATCGGGCGCGATGCCGCAGAGCGGCGCCATCGCTTCCGGCGTCGACTCTTTCACGGCCTGTTCCAGATCGGGGAAGCCATCGACAAAGCGCTGGATATAGGCCGGGTTGGTCAGGCCCTCGGTGATGATGACGTTGAGCAGCGCATTGAGCAGCGCCACATCGGAACCCGGCTTGAAGCGCAGGTGATGCGTGGCGTATCGGGTCAGCGCCTGGCCGCGCGGGTCGATCACGATCAGGCGTGCACCGTTCTGCCGCACGGCGTTCTTGATGAAGGTGGCGGCCACCGGGTGGTTCACCGCGGGATTGGCGCCGATCACGATGATGACCTCGGCATCCATGGCGGCCGAAAACGGCGCGGTGACGGCGGCCGAGCCGACGCCTTCCATCAAAGCCGCCACCGAGGAGGCATGGCACAGCCGCGTGCAGTGATCGACATTGTTGGTGCCAAAGCCCATGCGCACCAGTTTCTGGAACAGATAGGCCTCTTCATTCGAGCCCTTGGCCGAGCCGAACCCGGCCATTGCCTGCGGGCCCACTTCGTCGCGTACTTTCACCAGGCCCGCGGCGGCGCGCTGCAGGGCTTCTTCCCAGCTGGCTTCGCGGAAATGCGTGAAGGGATTGGCCGGATCGACCACATCATCGCCGCGCTTCGGTATGCCTTCCTTGCGGATCAGCGGCCTGGTCAGGCGGTGCGGATGATTGATGTAGTCAAAGCCGAAGCGGCCCTTGACGCACAGCCGCCCGCGATTGGCCGGGCCATCCTTGCCGGTGACATACTGAATCCTGTCATCCTTGATGTGGTAGGTGAGCTGGCAGCCGACACCGCAGAAGGGGCAGAGACTGTCGACCGCCGTGGTCGCCTTCTCGACGCCGTGATTCTGCGCATCCACCAGCGTGGCCGGCAGCAGCGCGCCGGTCGGGCAGGCCTGCACGCATTCGCCGCAGGCAACACAACTGCTGTCGCCCATCGGATCTTGGAAATCGAAGACGATCTCGGAATGATGGCCGCGGAAGGCCATGCCGATCACATCGTTGCCCTGCACCTCGCGACAGGCGCGGACGCAGAGATTGCACTGGATGCAGGCATCCAGGTTGACCGCCATGGCGCCATGGCTGCGGTCAGGCGCCGGCTGATGGTCGCGTGCAGGGAAACGGCTGTCCGTCACCTGCAGCGCTTCGGCCCAGTGCCAGAACTTGGAATCGGCATCATGCGCATCAGCACGGGCGGGCTGGTCGGCGACCAGCAATTCCATCACCAGTTTGCGCGCCGTGACGGCGCGTGCGCTGGCCGAAACCACCTTCATGCCCTCGGCCGGCGCGCGCTTGCAGCTCGGTGCCAGCACGCGCTCGCCTTCGATCTCCACCATGCAGGCGCGGCAGTTGCCATCGGCGCGATAGCCCGGCTGCGGCGTGTAGCACAGATGCGGGATATCGGTGCCGCTGCGCTTGGCCACCTGCCAGATGGTTTCGCCGGGCTGCGCCTCGACCGCTTTGCCATCGAGATGGAAGCGGATCATGTGAAGCGCTCCAGCACGGAGAGCAGCGGATTGGGCGCCGCCTGGCCCAGTCCGCAGATGGAAGCATCGCGCATCACCTGCGCCAGATCGCGCAGCAGCGGTTCGTTCCAGTCCGGCTGCGCCATGAGTGCCACGGCCTTTTCGGTGCCGACGCGGCAGGGCGTGCACTGGCCGCAGGATTCATGGCGGAAGAAACGCATCAGGTTGAGCGCGGCCGCCTTCACGTCATCCTGGCCCGACAGCACGATCACGGCGGCCGAACCGATGAAGCAGCCGTATTTTTCCAGCTGGCCGAAATCGAGCGGAATATTATCCAGGCTGGCCGGCAGGATGCCGCCCGAGGCGCCGCCGGGCAGATAGGCCATGAAGTGATGCCCCGGCAGCATGCCGCCGCAGAATTCCTCGATCAGCTCGGTGATGGTGACACCCGCCGGCGCCAGCTTGACGCCGGGATTGCGCACGCGGCCCGAGACCGAATAACTGCGCAGGCCTGTACTGCCGTTGCGGCCATGGCTGTTCCACCAGGACGCACCCTTGTCGGCGACCTGCGGCACCCAGTAGAGCGTCTCGATATTGTTGATCAGGGTCGGCCGGCCGAACAGTCCGATCTGGAAAGGAAATGGCGGCTTCTGGCGCGGCAGGCCGCGCTTGCCCTCGATGCTTTCCAGCATCGCCGACTCCTCGCCGCAGATATAGGCGCCGGCACCGCGCCGCAATTCGACCGTGAGATCGCCGAGCAGCCCGGCATCCTTCAGCGCCGCCAGCTCACGGGCGATCACGACATGCAAAGCCGGGTATTCGTCGCGCAGGTAGATATAGGCCGCCGCGGCCTCGATCACATGGGCCGCGATCAGCAGGCCTTCGAGAAAACCATGCGGATCGGTTTCCAGCAGCCAGCGGTCTTTCAGCGTGCCGGGCTCGCCCTCGTCACCATTCACCGCCAGCAGACGCGGGCCGGGCTGCGCCAGCAGCGCACGCCATTTGCGCGCGGTGGGAAAACCGGCACCGCCCATGCCGCGCAGATTGGCCGCCTCGATCTCGGCCAGCAGGGATTCACGCGTCAGCGCGCCGCTGCGCAGTTTGGCCAGCACGCTATAGCCACCTTGCGCGCGGTAGGCGGCAAGGCCCTTATATTGCGGCAGCACCGGCGCCACGGCGCCGGCCGCATGGGCTGCCTGCACCGTCTCCAGCGAGGCCGGCGCAATCACATTCTTGCCCAGCACGGCACAGGGCGCGCGGTCGCACTGGCCCATGCAGGGGGCGCGCTCGACGCGCAGACCATCGAGGGTTTCCAGCTGCGCCGCCAGTGCATCGGCACCGGCCATGCAGCAGCTTAAACTGTCGCAGACCCGCAGGGTGGTGAGCACCGGTTCGTCGCCCTCGACGACACGGAAATGCGCATAGAAGGTCGCGGTCTCGAACACCTCGGCCAGCGGCAGGCGCATCGTCTCGGCCAATGCCGCCAGCAAACCGGTTGGCAAGCCGCCGCGCGCGTCGTTGATCGCATGCAGATATTCGATCAGCAGGTCGCGGCGGCCAAAATCTGTTTGGAGGCCATCGGGCCGCAGAAGGGTGCGCAGGGCCGCATGATCGGCATCGGAGGCCTGGCGGCCACGCGGCACGGAACGCCCGGCCTTGGGCGAACCCGACCGGTGCTGGCGGGGCGTGGGAGCGGCAATGTTCATTTTAAAAAACGCGCTGGCGACTGGGACGCGCCATCATCCGCCCGCCCGGCGGAGGGATCAACAGCGCAATTCCGTCGGGCGATAGAGGTTTTCTATCAGGCCAGCTGCAGGTCGCCGCCCAATCGCCGCATCAGGTCGGCAAAGCCGGGAAAGCTGGTTTCCATCACGCGGGCATCGTCGATGCTGACGCCGTCTTTCGCCGCCATGCCCAGCACCAGGAAGGACATGGCGATGCGGTGATCCAGTTCGGTTTCGATGGCGGCACCACCCTGCGGCGGCTTGCCCTTGCCGCGAATCAGGATGCCGTCCTCGTATTCTTCCAGTTCGACGCCGCAGGCCTGCAGGCCGCGCGCCATCACCGCGAGGCGATCGCTTTCCTTCACGCGCAGTTCCTTGGCGCCGCGCACGATGGTGTCGCCCTCGGCGCAGGCAGCGGCGACAAACAGGATCGGATATTCATCGATCATGCTGGGCGCGCGCTCCGGCGGCACGGTGATGCCCTTGAGCTGCGAATGGCGGATGCTGATATCGGCGACCTTTTCGCCGCCTTCGTCGCGCACATTGTTCAGCGTGAAATCGGCGCCCATATCCTGCAGCGTATCGAACAGGCCGGTGCGCAGCGGATTGAGGCCGACATTCTGTAAAGTGATCTCGGAGCCCGGCACGATCAGCGCCGCCACCATCGGAAACGCGGCGGACGACGGATCACCCGGCACCGCGATGGTGGCGGGCTTGAATTCCGGCTGACCGGTCAGGCGGATGATGCGGCCGCCGGTTTTGGTCTTCTCGACCTCCACCGTGGCACCGAAATGGCGCAGCATGTTTTCGGTATGGTCGCGGGTCGGCTCGGGCTCGATCACCGTGGTGATGCCGGGCGCGTTCAGACCCGCCAGCAGCACGGCGGTCTTCACCTGCGCCGAGGCCACCGGCAGTTCGTATTCGATCGGCAGCGGATGCGCGGTGCCGACAACTGTCAGGGGAAGCCGCCCGCCACTGCGGCCGACAAAGCGCGCGCCGATGCGCTGCAGCGGCTCGACCACGCGTCCCATCGGACGGCGGCGCAGCGAGGCATCGCCGGTGAAGGTGGCGGCGAAATCATGGCTGGCGACCAGGCCCATGACCAGGCGGGCGCCGGTGCCGGCATTGCCCATGTCGAGCACGTCGGCCGGCTCACTCAGGCCCCCGACTCCGACACCCCAGACCTTCCAGTTGCCGTCTCCCAGCCGGTCCATCTCGGCGCCCATGGCGCGCATGGCGGTGGCGGTCCGCAACACGTCTTCGCCTTCCAGCAGGCCGCTGACCCGGGTCTCGCCCACGCTGAGCGCCCCGAAAATCAGGGCCCGGTGGGAAATTGACTTGTCGCCCGGTACTTTAGCGGTGCCGGCAAGGCCTTTTGTGCCCGGCCGGGACCGGAGCGGACGGGCTTTCTGGTCGGAACTGGCGGTCATGGGGGAAATGGTCCGGGCGGCAAACGGCTGTGGTGAAAAATACCCGCCGTTAACGGGTTGACAGGGCGCGCTTCTTTAACACAATCGCGCCGCTCCGGCCAGCCGGCCGGCTGCCGCCTCCGGGTCCTGTTTTCCCGGTCGCCGATACATGGAGATTTGCTCGATGGCTAAAGCCGAATGGGGCACCAAGCGCCGCTGCCTGAGTTGTGGCGCTGCATTCTACGATCTCGGCAAGTCGCCGATCCTGTGCCCGAAATGCGGTACCGAATTCAATCCCGAGGCGCTGGTGAAATCCTCGCGCCGCCCGGCCAAGGTGGAAGAAAAGGCCAAGCCGGTGGTCAAGGCGGTGGTGCCGGATGCCATCGACGACGAGGTTGAGGATACCGGCCTGGGCGACGACATCCTGGAGGATGCCGACGAGTTCGAGGAAGACGACGTCGCCGAGGAAATCGACGTCGAGACCCCGACCGACGAGACCGAGGAACGCTGAAGATTCGCGGCCCTTTTCCGGGCCACGAAGCACTTGCAAAGCGGCGGGGGGCGGCTTATGGTCCGCCCCCGCCGACGGACCCCGGGGAACCGCAAGGAAGCCTCTAAGTCCGTGATTTTATGGGGCCATAGCTCAGCTGGGAGAGCGCCTGCATGGCATGCAGGAGGTCAGCGGTTCGATCCCGCTTGGCTCCACCAAATCCTTTTGGCAAATCCTTCTAAAAACGCCCGTGCCGTAAGCGCGGGCGTTTTTCGTTACTGCAGGAAGCAGAGCACGCCGTAGCAGGCGCCGAGCCAGTCGCGGAAGACGACATACAGCGCGACATCCAGCGCCAGCAGCACCAGCAGGCCGGGCAGCAGCAGGTATTTGAGGAAATAGACCAGCGCCCAGCGGGTAAACCGGGGTGCGGGAATCACCATGCCATGGATGCGCGCGGGACGGGCCATGCAGGTTATGTATCCCAGGGCCGCAAAAACGGCAAAGTCATCCTGTAAAACCGACGCATGCTTTACAGGCCGCAGACAACCCGCCAAAGCTGGCAGCCATGATCGACGCTGCCCCCGGCCGCTCCACCTTTTCGACCGCCAGCCTGCTGCGCCGCGACTTCACCGCAGCCGACTGCCGCGAGCCGGCGATCGGCCAGCTTTATGACTACTGGCAGAGCCGACGCGGCCCGCATCGCTTCCCCGCCCGCCAGGATCTCGACCCCATCGAGATGAAATACGCGCTGGGCGGCATCACCATGTTCGACGTGCATCGCGATACGCCGGTGCCGGGCAGCCTGCGCTTCCGCTATCGCCTGATCGGCTCGGCCATCGTGGCGCGCGATGGCTTCGACCATACCGGAAAATGGCTGGATGAGCTGCCGCTGCTGCAATACCGCGCCCTGCTGCTCGGCCGGCTGGAGATGCTGGCACGCGATCCGATGCCGCTGCTGGTGCATAACAAGCAATTCTACGATGAACGCTGGTACGACTACGAGGCGATCTGGCTGCCGCTGGCCAGCGACCATGAAACCGTCGACATCCTGATGGCCTGCCAGATTTTCGCCAAACGCCCCTCCGGCCATGTCGGCCTGCCTGTGGCATGACGATGACCGCACCTGACCTGCGGCTGGAGCCTTGTGCCATGCCAGCCGACTGGGCCGCCGCCGAAGCCGCCCTGCGGCTCAGCGTGCTGGAACAGAGCTGGTGCTATGGCGAGGCCACCGCTGCGGCCACGCGGGGCAAGGTGCGGCCCGAACGCTGGCTGATCCACCGCGCTGACGGCAGCCTGGCCGGCCTGGCGCAGGTGTTCGTGCGTCGCATCGGCCCGTTCGGCCGCCTTGTGCGGCTGGTGCGCGGGCCGTTATTCGTGCCGGCTTTGCCGCGCGCCGAACGCGATGCGGGGCTGGCGCTGATCCGCGCCGCCTATCCCTGGCGCCAGCGCTGCCTGCTGTGGTGGCTGCCCGAGATGAATGGCGGCCGCGAATCCGAAGCTGCGCTTGCGCAACTGGGCCTGCGCCCGATGATGACCGGCTATTCCTCGATCCGGTATGACCTGCGGCCGGGCAAGGACCGGCTGCGCGCCAATCTCGACAGCAAATGGCGCAACATGCTCAAGACGGCAGAGAAATCGGCGCTGCTGCTGGAGACTGCCAGCGTCGCTGCCGGCAGCTGGAATGCGGAGGCTTTCGCCGCCCTGCTGGGCGAGCATGCCCGCCACCGGCTGGAGGCCGGCTTCCTCGGGCCCGATGCGACATTCTACGCCGCCTTCGCCGCGGCGGCGAAAACGGCACCCGCCGGTGAGGACGCCCTGCTGTTCTGGGCCCATGCCGGCACCCATCTGGGCCGGGTGCGGCCGATTGCCGGCATCCTGGTGCTGCGCCACGGCCATGCCGCCACCTATGCGATGGGCTGGAGCAACGAGGCCGGCCGCCTGGTGAAGGCGCATTACCGGCTGCTGTGGCAGGCCGTGCTGACCCTGCAGGGCCAGGGCGTCACCGACTTCGATCTGGGCGGGGTGGACACCCAGCGCGGCGCCGGGGTGGCGCGTTTCAAACTGGGCCTCAACGGCACCGTTTTCACGCTGGCCGGCAGCTATCTCTGACTGCGTCAGACCGTCACAGGCCGCAGCCCCGGAAACCCCGGAATTGTGACAGTCGCACCACAGCTTAAAAAAATACCCCCCAGCACCGGCCGGGGGGTCGATTCCGCTTGCATCAGGGGGGGAATGGCCCCATACCCCCCTCCCAGAGACTGTTTGGAAAGCTGCGAACTGGCCGTTGGCACTGTCGTCTGTGCCGACCGGAACCACGGGGCTTTCCCAACAGTCTCTCTGCCAATCGGATACCCCCTTAGCGTTACCGGGGGTGCACATTTTCCTCAGGATTGCGGATAGCAATCCCCGTGGTGGAGAGACCTGTTATGAGCAAGAATTCCCTGAAGCCCGTCCTGCATGCCGTGCCGACCGAAGTCGATGCGGCCGAAGAGCATTTCATCTGCAAGGACGGCATGCGCTATGCCGGCATGCACCTGATCATCGATCTGTGGGGCGGCAAGCATCTCGATAACCTGGCGCTGGTCAAGCAGACGCTGACCGAGGCCGTGGCCGAGATCGGCGCCACCCTGCTCAATATCGACCTGCATCACTTCGAGCCCAATGGCGGCATCTCCGGCGTGGCCGTGCTGGCCGAGAGCCACATGTCGATCCACACCTGGCCGGAAAAGGGCTATGCCGCACTCGACGTCTTCGTCTGCGGCGACTGCCAGCCGCAGAAGGCGATTCCGGTGCTGCGCCGCGCCTTCCTGCCCGACAACATCCAGTGCACCGAACTGAAGCGGGGCCTGGTGCTGTGACCACCTGGTTCAACGAAACCCTGTACAAGGGCTTCCGTCAGAGCCACGAGGTCAAGAAGGTTCTCTTCGAGGGCAAGTCGAAATACCAGCAGGTCGGCGTGTTCGAGAGCGGCCGCTTTGGCCGCGTGCTCGCGCTGGATGGCGTGGTGCAATGCACCGAGGGCGACGAATTCGTCTACCACGAGATGCTGACCCATCTGCCGATCCTGGCGCATGGTGCCGTGCAGTCGGTGCTGATCATCGGCGGCGGCGACGGCGGCATCCTTGAGGAAGTCCTGAAGCACAAGGCGATCAAGCGCGTCACCATGGTCGAGATCGACGGTGACGTGATCGAGGTGGCCAAGAAGTATCTGCCGAAAATCTGCGGCAAGGCCTTCTCCGACAAGCGCACCAACCTGATCGTCGGCGATGGCGCCGCCTATGTGGCCGAAACCAAGGACCGCTACGACATCGTGATCGTGGACCGCCCGGACCCGGTCGGCCCGGCCACCGTGCTGTTCAGCGAGGGGTTCTACAAGAACTGCCGCCGCGTGATGAAGCCGAACGGCATTCTGGTGGCGCAGAACGGCGTGCCGCATATGCAGGGCCCGGAACTGACGGAAGCCGTGAAGCTGTTCCAGAAGCTGTGGGCGCAGTCCGGCACCTATCTGGCCGTGGTGCCGACCTATGTCTGCGGCTTCATGTCGATGACCTGGGCGTCTGACCGCGACATCACCGATGTCGATCCACGCAAGGTGTTTGCCCGTTTCGACAAGGCCCGCCTGCCGGCGCTGAACTACTACAACCCGGAAATCCATTTCGGCGCCTTCGCGCTGCCCAATTTCGTCGCGCGCCTGCTGCCGGCCCCGAAAAAGCCGGTGCCGAAAAAAGTTGTGAAGACGGCTGCGAAGAAAAAGGCTGCGCTGAAGAAGAAAAAGGCGAAGCGCTAGGCTTCAGTAGAAGCACAAGCGAGTACCCGACTTACCAACGCCCGCCGGCTTGTCCGGCGGGCGTTTTGCTGTCTGCGTCAGACTTTCATCGGCAGGATCACCATCGGCATGCCGCGCAGATGCAGCAGACGTTGCAATGAGAGCGCCGTGGTGTTGTGCAACAGGCGGGTGAAGACGTTGTCGTTATGGAACAGCAGTTTCGAGGCGAAGAACACCGTGTTGGGATAGGCCTTCAGCGCCTCCCCGGCCAGCTGGTCGAGCAGTTGCACCGTATCGGTGCCATAGGCCACGTAAGACCCGGTGGCGATGCCGCGCCGCGCGCACCAGCTGGAGAAACGCTGCAGCCGCGCATCGATCTCCGCCTGCATGCGGGCGACTTTTTCCTGGCCGTGGAACTGCTCGGTATCGATCTCGCCGACGGTGAGGAAGATCACGTTCTTGAACTGGTTGGGGAACAGGGTGAGCGCCGCCAGCAGGGTATGCATGGCCACGCCGTCGCGACTCCCTAAGAACAGCGCCGCGGTGCGCGCCTTGGGATCCGGCACCAGCTCCGGCTGCGGCGCCACGCTCTGGCCATTGCCGAACAGCGCATCGGCCTCGGCGAGCTGGCGGTTGACGCTGTCGTAATGGCGCTTGATGCCAAGACCGACCAGAAAAACGAAACCGGTGGCCAGCACGGTGAACCAGGCGCCATCGGCGAATTTTTCCACCAGCGTCACCAGCAGGATGCCGAAGGTGACAATGAAGCCGAGCAGCGACTGCGCCAGGCCGAAAACCCAGCCCCGGGTTTCGCGATGGGTGAGCCAGTAGCGGCACAGGCCGGCGAGGCAGAGCGAGAAGGTGAGGAACACGTTGATCGAATAGAGCACGACCAGCAGATGCACCTCGCCGCCGGTGATCCACAGCGCGCCGATGGCGGCCAGGCCCATCACCACGATGCCGTCCTGGGTCACCAGGCGATCCGACAGCTGGCTGAACTGGTGCGGCATCCAGCGGTCGACCGCCATATTCGCCAGCACCGCCGGACCGCCGAGGAAGCCGGTATTGGCGGCGACGAACAGCAGGGCCGCGGCAAAGGCCAGCGTGACCGCGAGCAGCACCGGCACCATATGGCCGCCGCCGAACAACTCCAGCAGCACCGATTCGAACACGGTCGCGTTCAGCGTGCGGCCCGGCTGCTTGGCCGCGCCCCACAGCAGGTAGAGCACGATCAGGCCGGCCGCGGTGATCGCCAGCGACAGCGCCATGTAGAGCATGGTCCATCTGCCGGTGCGCACACGCGGCTCGCGCAGCATGTTGACGTTGTT
>NZ_CALRUC010000094.1:0-17378 GCF_943371255.1 Ferrovibrio terrae
GTGCGCTTCTGCCAGAAACCGCGCGGCACGGCGCGCAGCTTTGTCTGCCCCTATCACCAGTGGACCTACAAGCTGAATGGCGACCTCGCCGGTCTGCCCTTCCGCCAGGGCGTGAAAAAGGACGATGGCGAAGTGCAGGGCGGCATGCCGGCCGACTTCGACCTCAAGCAGCATGGCCTGACCAAGCTTAAGGTTGCCACCTATAACGGCCTGGTGTTTGCCACCTTCGATCATGATGCACCGGGTTTCGAGGATTATATCGGTCCCGATGTGATGCCCTGGCTCAACCGCATCTTCGACGGCCGCAAGCTCACCATTCTGGGCACCAACCGCCAGCGCATTCCGGGCAACTGGAAGCTGATGATGGAAAACATCAAGGATCCCTATCATCCGGGCCTGCTGCACACCTGGTTCGTCACCTTCGGCCTGTGGCGGGCCGACCAGCAGTCGCGCATGGTGATGGACAGCCATGGCCGCCATGCGGTGATGATTTCCCAGCGCAATGCCGGCGGCGAGGCCAAGGCGGTCACCGAGGGCGTTACCAGCTTCAAGAAAGACATGGCGCTCAACGATACGCGCCTGCTCGATGTGGTGCCGGAATACTGGTGGAAGGGGCCGACGGTGACCATGATCACCCTGTTCCCCAGCGTGATCATCCAGCAGCAGGTCAATTCGCTGTCCACCCGCCATATCGTGCCATCTGGACCGGACTCGTTCGATTTCGTCTGGACCCATTTCGGCTTCGAGGAAGACGACGAGGCGATGACGCGCCGGCGCCTGCGCCAGGCCAATCTGTTTGGCCCGGCCGGCTTCGTCTCGGCCGATGATGGCGAGGTGATCGAATTCTCGCAGGATGGCTTCCGCCAGAAAGGCGCCGATGGCGCCACCATCTGCGAGCTGGGCGGCAAGGATATCGCGCCGACCAATCACATGGTCACCGAAACCCTGATCCGCGGCATGTATGGCTACTGGCGCAAGGTGATGGAGCTATGACTACGACCACCGCGCGCAAGGGTGCTGTCGGCCTCGCCATTCTTGAGGCGCAGTATCATGTCGACCAGTTCAACGCCGCTTATGGCGATATCCTGGATCGCGGGGATTACGATGCCTGGGTCGGGCTGTTCACCGAGGATTGCCTCTACAAGGTGATCCCGCGCGAAAACTTTGATGCCGGCCTGCCGCTCGCCACCATGGCGCTGGAAAGCCAGGGGATGCTGAAAGACCGCGCCTATGGCATCACCAACACGCTGTTCCATGCGCCGTATTACCAGCGCCATGTGATCGGTGTGGCGCAGGTGCTGACCGATAACGGCATGGAGATCAAGGCCACCGCCAACTATGCGGTCTTCCGCACCAAGCCAGGCTCGACCACGGAAGTCTACAATGTCGGGCGCTATCTGGATGTCTTTCTGCGGACGCCGGGCGGGTTGAAGCTGAAGGAGCGCGTCTGCGTCTTCGACAGCGAACTGATCCTCAACTCCCTGATCTATCCGATCTGACGTAAAGGTACTTGCCGGGGCCGGCGAAACCGTATAATTGCCGGCCAATGGCCCCATCATGACGGGCCGCATCCGGGTCGGCGCGACACAACATGGAACGGCAACGCAAGCAGGGGAAGGTCCGCATGCCGCGGCGCTGGCGGATGCTGCGTTTCGCCGATCTGCTCGGCCGGCTTTTCCCCGCCCCTGAAAAACGCGACACTGTGCTGCTGGTGCGCACCTTCGGCATCGGCGATGCGCTGTTGTTCCGTGCCCTGCTCGAAGTCTACAAGGCCACCCTGGTGCCGGCCGGCATGCGCTGTGTCATCCTGGGCGCCACCGACTGGAAACCCATCGTCGCCGACTTCTTTGCCGGCGAGACCGTCATCCTGGTCGACCAGAAACGCTATGCCCGGCGCTTTTTCTATCGTCTGAGATTCAACATCATGCTGCGGCGCCTGGGTGTGGCGCGGGTGATCTGCCCGGTCTATCGCCGCAATCCGATCGTTGCCGATGCCATGGTGGCGGCGACGGACGCGCCGGAGCGCTGGGTAATGCAGCCCGAAGTGGCGCCGAAGATGCAGGCCATCGCTGATTATTTCCGCCCCGGCATGACCCGCGTGATCGATACGCAGAGCGGCAGCCAGCAGGGCGAGCGCCACGAACTGCAGCGCCAGCTCGATTTCATCGCCGCCCTGGCGCCGCAGGCGCAGGATGCATCGCCGCGCACCCGGCTGGACGACCTGCTGCCGGCGACGACGGAACGCAGCGACGACATCCTGATTAATCTGGGCGCCAGTTATGGCCCGCGCCGCTGGCCGCTGGCGCAGTGGCTGCAGGTGGCGGAGATACTGGCGGCCGATGGACATCATGTCGTGTTGGTCGGTGGGCCGGCCGAGAGTGACCTATTGCCGGCGACGGCCGCCTGGTATCTCGCCCTGTCGCGGGAGCAGCGCGGCAATATCGAGATTGCCATTGCCGACTGGAGCTTCGCGGAATTGATCCGCCGCACGCGCAGGGCGCGGCTGGTGCTGTCCTCCGATACCGGCCCGGCGCATCTGGCTGCGCTGCTCGGTGTCGGCGTCATCGTCGCGCTGGGCGGCGGCCATTTCGGTGAATTCTTCCCCTATCCGCAGCAGGCGGCCTGGTCGCATGTGCGTGTGCTGTGGCATCGGCGGGACTGCTATTTCTGCAGCTGGGACTGTCCGTATCTTTCGGCCGAGACGCACACCTATCCCTGCATCAGCGATATCACCGTTGATGAAATGGTTGCGGCGGCACGCGATGCCCTGCCGGGACCCGAACTCACACCACCAGTCCAGCTAGCCGGCTAGCCGCCGTCAGCAGCAGTGGCAGGAAGGTTTCGCGCATCTGCTTGGGCGTCGCGCGTTCGATGCGGATGCCGATATTCAGCGCCGCCACCAGGCGCCCGTCGAAGCGCCGCACCGGCACAGCCAGCGAGCGGAAGCCCAGTTCAGCCTCCTGGTCCGACAGCGCATACCCGTCTTTGGCAGCGCGGGCGATGATCGCGGCCAGTTCGTTTCTGTCGGTCACGGTCCTGGGCGTCAGGGCCTGCAGCTGCAGGCCGTCGATCGCGGTTGGATTGCCGGCCAGCAGCACGCGGCCCAGCGCCGAGCAGAAGGCTGGGACCCGGAAACCGATGCCCGGTGCCGTGGAGAGAAACCGTGGCGGCGAGCTGTGCGCCACCATGACGGCGAAGTCTCCGGCCAGCACGGCGGCCGAACAGGCTTCATCGGTCTCCTGGCAGAGCGCGTCGCAGACCGCCTGCAAAGCCGCCGCATTGCCGGCAGACCCAAGATAGGCGCCGGCGAAGCCCATCACCTGCGGCGTGAGGCGGAACAGCTTGCCGTCGCTCTCCAGGTATCCGAGCTGCTCCAGCGTGTAGAGCGCGCGGCGCGCGGTGGCGCGCGGCAGGTCGACCGCACGCGCCACATCGCTCAGCGTCATCTGCGGCCGGCTGCCGTCAAAGGCGGTCAGGATGCTCAGGCCCCGCGCCAGCGCTTCGAGAAAATCCGGGCTGCGGCCGCTCTGGGCGCGTTTTTCGGCATCGGTATCACGCAGGCGGGTCATGGTTTCTCGTTGCCGTACTCGGCCAATGGGTTTAAAATCGCACATATGTTCGCTAGTCGGACATTCTCGGACCTGTGGGAGGGTCCGTCAAGACGGAATGACGAGGGACCAGCCATGACCACGCACGATCAGAATATGCGCATGACCCGGGTCGGCCCGGGCCAGCCGGCCGGCAAGCTGCTGCGCCGCTACTGGCAGCCGGTTGCGCTGATCGAAGAACTCGACGATCTGCGTCCGGTCCGTCCGGTCAAGCTGATGGGCCAGGATTTCGTGCTGTTCCGCGACGAGCAGGGCCGCTACGGCATGCTGGATCGCGACTGCCCGCATCGCGGCGCCGACCTCGCCTTCGGCCGGCCGGAAGATGGCGGTCTGCGCTGTCCCTTCCATGGCTGGCTGTTCGATGTGAAGGGCAACTGCCTGCAGATGCCGGCCGAGCCTGAAGGCAGCAAGCTGTGCCAGCGCATCAAGCAGAAAAGCTATCCGGTGCAGCTGCGCAGCGGCATCCTGTTTGCCTATCTGGGCGAGGGTGAGCCACCGGCGTTTCCGGATCTCGACTGTTTTGTTGCGCCCGACAGCCATGTCTTTGCCTTCAAGGGCCATATGGCCTGCAACTGGCTGCAGGCGCTGGAAGTCGGCATCGATCCGGCGCATGCCTCTTTCCTGCACCGCTTCTTCGAGGACGAAGACCCCAACGCCAATTACGGCCGGCAATTCCGCGCCAATTCAGCCGATTCCGACATGCCGATGACCCAGGTGCTGCGCGAATTCGAACGGCCCAGCATCGAGGTCGAACGCACCGATTACGGCATGCGCCTGATCGCGCTGCGCGAGATCAGCGACAAGACCACGCATGTGCGCGTCACCAACCTGTTGTTCCCGCAGGCCTTCAATATTCCTTTGTCTGCCGAAATGACCATCACCCAGTGGCATATGCCGGTGGATGACGTGAACTGCTACTGGTTTGCCATTTTCACCAGCTTCTCCGGGCCGGTGAACAAGCAGCAGATGCGCGAGCAGCGGCTGCAGCTCTATACGCTGCCCGACTATATCCCGCGCCTGAACAAGTCGAATGACTACGGCTTCAACGCGATGGAACAGAAAACCCAGACCTATACCGGCATGGGCAACGACATCAACGTGCATGACCAGTGGGCAGTGGAAAGCCAGGGGCCGATCCAGGATCGCACCCGTGAGCATCTGGGCAGCACCGACAAGGCCATCATCAACTACCGCTCCATGCTGATGAAGGCGATCGACCAGGTAGAATCCGGCAACGAGCCGCCGCTGATGGTGCTGGATGAAACCGCCGCCCGCGCCATTCGCGGCCCGGTCACCATCGACGGCATTGCCCCCACCGCCACATGGCGGGCATACTGGCGCGAGGCCGATGCGCGCAAGCGCGCGGCTGCGCCGTGGCAGGCTCCAGCAGTCCTCGCGGCTGAATAAACACCAGACAGTTTTCGTTGCGGGGGATTTCAGTGGAGCGTTTCGTCGACCAGCACGGCCTGTGGACGCCGGAGCAGCACAAGGCTGCCAAAGCCGTGGAGAAGGAGGTCGCCGAGCGTGGCCTCGGTGTGATCCGCTTCTCGTTTTCCGACCAGCACGGCATCCTGCGCGGCAAGACGGTGGTGGCCGAGGAACTCGGCAGCGCCATGCACAGCGGCGTCGGCTTCACGACGACGCTGCTGGCGAAAGACACCTCGCATCGCACGGTGTTTCCGGTCTTCACCAAGGGCGGCGGTTTCGGCCTGCCCGAGATGCAGGGCGCCGCCGATGTGCTGATGGTGGCCGACCCGACAACCTTCAAAGTATTGCCCTGGGCGCCGCATACCGGCTGGCTGCTCTGCGATCTCTATTTCGCCGATGGCCGCCCGGTGCCGTTCTCGACGCGCCAGCTCTATCGCAATGCGCTGAAGACCATCAACGACGCGGGCTACGACTATGTCGCCGGCCTGGAAGTCGAATTCCATGTCTTCAAGCTGGAAGACGCCAAGCTGCGGCCCGAGGATGCCGGCCAGCCCGGCAATCCGCCGGAGGTGAGCCTGCTCACGCAGGGCTACAACTATCTCACCGAGCTGCGCTACGACCAGTATGATGAAATCTATGAAATCCTGCGCAAGGATATCCAGGCGCTTGGCCTGCCGTTGCGCTCGATGGAAGTCGAGTTCGGACCGAGCCAGGCGGAATTCACTTTCCGGCCCGGCACCAACATGGAGTCCGCCGACACCATGGTGCTGTTCCGCTCGGCCGCCAAGCAGATCGCGCGCCGCCATGGCCACCATGTCACCTTCATGTGCCGGCCCAAGCTGCCGAATATCTTCTCCTCGGGCTGGCACCTGCATCAGTCGCTGGTCGACCGCAAGACGCAGAAGAACGCCTTCATCCCCACGGAAGACGGCCAGCCGCTGTCACAGCTTGGCCGGCATTTCCTCGCCGGGCTGCTGGAGCATGCACCGGCCTCGGCGGCTTTCGCGGCCCCCACCATCAACGCCTACCGCCGCTACCGCCCGTATTCGCTGGCGCCGGACCGTGCCATCTGGGGCAAGGACAATCGCGGTGTGATGTGCCGCGTGCTGGGTGCCAAGGGCGATCCGGCCAGCCGCATCGAGAACCGCCTGGGCGAGCCCGCCGCCAATCCCTATCTCTACATGGCATCGCAGCTGCTGGCTGGTCTGGACGGCATGGCGAAAGCGAAAGAGCCGCCGCCGTCGGCCGATACGCCCTACGAGACGCCGGCACCGGCCTTGCCGCGGTCGCTGGAGGGCGCGCTCGCCGCGCTGAAAGACAATGCCTGCTATCGTGCCGGCTTCGGCGACACCTTCGTCGACTATTTCCTGCATATCAAACAGGCCGAGATCGCGCGTTTCCTGCTGGAAGTCAGCGACTGGGAACATCGCGAGTATTTCGAGCTGTTCTGATGCCGATGCTCAGCCTGTTTCCCACCCGCATCGAAGTCGCGCCGCTGAAAAAGCGCGGCCTGGACAGTTTCAACCGCGATCTCATCGATGTCTGCGAGTCACTCCGTCTGGCCGATACCACCGGGCAGCGCTGGAGCGCCAAGCACTATCCCGGCGGCTATACCTCCTATGGCAGCCATGACCAGATGCATCGCATTTCCACGACATTTGCAGCACTGGAAAAGGCGCTCGATCCGCAGGTGAAGGCTTATGCCCTGGCGCTGGGCTACGACCTGCGCGGCCGCAGGCTTTCGATGACCGACTGCTGGGTCAACATGATGGCCGGCGCGGTGACGCACAGCCTGCATCTGCATCCGCTCAGTTTCATCAGCGGGACTTACTATGTGCAGGTGCCGCGCGGCGCGGCGGCGATCAAGTTCGAGGATCCGCGGCTGGACCGCCTGATGGCAGCGCCACCCCGGCGCGATGACCTGCCGCCGCGCGAGCGGCTCCATTTCAGCGTGAAGCCGAAGGCCGGTCAGGTTGTGCTGTTCGAGAGCTGGCTGCGCCATGAAGTGCCGCCCAGTTTCACGGTGCAGGAGCGGATTTCGGTCAGCTTCAATTACGGCTGGACCGCGCGCCGATAAACCGCCGAACCAATCAGTACCAATGCGGACCAGGCCTTGACCCGGGCCCCGCCTGCGCCATCCTGATGCCGCATCCTTAACCAGCCCGAAGATCCCCGCTCATGTCCGCTCTGTTCGAACCGCTGCAGCTCCGTTCCGTGACGCTGCCCAACCGCATCGTGCTGTCGCCGATGTGCCAGTACAGTGCCATCGACGGCGTGCCGAACAACTGGCATCGCATCCATCTCGGCCGCTATGCGACGGCGGGCCTCGGGCTCATCATGGCGGAAGCCACCCATGTGAATGCCGGGGGGCGTATCACCCCGGGCTGCCTGGGCCTGTACAATGCCGTGCAGGAGGCCGCCTTCGGTGCGATTGCCGCCGATGTGAAGCAGTTCGGGCCGACGCCGTTTGCCATCCAGCTTGCCCATGCCGGCCGCAAGGCTTCGGCCGACCTGCCCTGGCGCGGCGGCCATTCACTGCAGGGCCCGCAGGCCTGGCTCACCGTGGCGCCGAGCGCCATTCCGCACGATACCGGCTGGCACATTCCGCAGGAGCTGGATGACGAGGGCCTCGACGAGGTCAAGCGCGACTTCGTCTCGGCGGCAGGGCGCGCCGACCGCGCCGGTGTCGATCTGATCGAGCTGCATGGCGCCCATGGCTATCTGTTCCATCAGTTCATTTCGCCGATCTCCAACCGGCGCACCGACCGCTATGGCGGCAATGCGGAAAACCGCATGCGTTTCCCGCTCGAGGTGTTCGAGGCGGTGCGCGCGGCCTGGCCGAAGCACAAGCCGCTCGGCATGCGCATCACCGGCAGCGACTGGGTGGCGGGCGAAGGGCTGGAGATCGCCGATGCGATCGCCTTTGCCGCCCGGCTGAAGGAGCTTGGCGCCGATTTCGTCGATGTCAGTTCCGGCGGTGTGTCGCCGAAACAGAAGATCAGCACTGGTCCCGGCTATCAGGTGCATTTCGCCGATGCCGTGAAGAAGGCCACCGGCATCGTCACCATGACGGTCGGCCTGATCACCGAGCCGCAGCAGGCCGAGGCGATTGTCAAAGAGGGCAAGGCCGATCTGGTGGCGATGGCGCGCGGCCTGCTCAACGATCCCTACTGGGCCTGGCGGGCGGCCGATGCGCTGCATGGCGAGGTGCATGTCGCCCCGCAATACCTGCGCGGGCGGGCACGCGGCGTCGATACGCCCCGCGAGGTCGTGCTGAAAGCGGTGCGCTGACGTAAGGGCCGTCACAGCAATCTTGTATCGCAGCAATCGCAGGCTTGCCGGGCGCACGCGTTCGGCCTATCCATCATTCCAGGCCGCCGGATGGTCCGGCGGCCACGTTCTCAGGGCGGGGTGAAAGTCCCCACCGGCGGTATGCGGCCAGAAAACCTCTGGCCGTGAGCCCGCGAGCGCCTCCCGGCTTTCATGCGGCCGGCAGGGTCCAGCAGATTCGGTGCGATGCCGAAGCCGACGGTTACAGTCCGGATGGAAGAGAGCGGTGAAGGACCATGCTGCTGGCATGCGACGCCTGTCGTGTGCCTGTCGCGTGTCGCCGGTACCGTGCGCCCTGATTCTGATGGCAGGAAAGGACGCCACCATGAATCAGCGCCTAGAACCTACTTTCTCCCCCGATTTCCGTGTCTCGGATATCAGTCTCGATGCGACTGGCAAGGATGCCAAGCGCGTCGCCTTCATCCAGGCCTGCTGGCATCGCGACATCGTCGATGAAGCCTGGGAGGCATTTCTCCCCGAAATGGCCAAGGCCGGATTACGGCAGGGCAGCATCGAGCGTTTCGAGCTGCCCGGCGTGTTCGAGATTCCGCTGCAGGCCAAGCTGCTGGCGAAAACCGGCCGCTATCATGCCATCGTCGCCGCCGGCTTTGTGGTGAATGGCGGCATCTATCGCCATGACTTCGTGTCGGCAGCGGTGATCGACGGTCTGATGCAGGTGCAGCTGGAAACGGAAGTGCCGGTGTTATCTTGCGTGCTGACACCGCATCATTTCCATGAGCATGACGAGCATCGCGCCTTCTTCCGCGACCATTTCAAGGTCAAGGGCCGCGAGGTGGCGCAGGCCTGTGCAGCGACCTTGCGCAACATCGGCGCGCTGCAGAAGGCGGCGGCTTAAACGGTTACTCTCAATCGTCATGCCACGGCTTGGCCGTGGCATCCACGTTTTACTTTTAAAAGGAACTCGTGGATGGCCGGGCCAAGCCCGGCCATGACGGCTGAGGTTTCAGCCGCGCTGGATGAACTTCGCGATGCGTTCCACCGCGCCATCCAGCTTGTCGGTGGTCTTGGCGAAGCAGAAGCGCACCACGCTGCGCACCTGGTCCTCGCTGTAAAACGCGCTGACTGGGATGGCGGCCACTTTCGCCTGTTCCACCAGTTTCAGGCAGAAGGCGGCATCGTCGATATCGTTGGCGATGGTGGAAAGATCGACATTGAGGAAATAGGTCGCCTGGCTCGGCAGCACGGTGAGGCCGGCTTCAGTCAGGCCCCTGGCAAAGCGGTCGCGCGCGGTCTGCAGATCCTGGCGCATGCCGGTGAAATAGTCGTCGCTCTTCTCCAGGCCATAGGCCACGGCGGCCTGCAGGTTCGGCGGCGTGGTGAAGGTGACATACTGATGCGCCTTGGCCAGCACCTTCATGATCGCCGGTGCGGCGCAGACGAAACCGACCTTCCAGCCGGTCAGCGAGAAGATCTTGCCGGCCGAGCCGATCTTGATGCAGCGCTCGCGTAAGTTCGGCAGCGATATCAGCGGCGTGTGCGACAGGCCGTCGAACAGCACATGCTCCCACACCTCGTCGCAGATCGCGATGGCATCGTATTTCACCAGATAGCGGCCAAGCAGCTCGAGATCCTCGCGCGGAAACACGCTGGCGGTGGGATTGAGCGGATTGTTGAAGATCACTGCCTTGGTCTTCGGCGAGAAGGCGGCCTGCAGCGCGGCCTCGTCGATGCGCCAGTGCGGCGGGCGCAGGGTGACGAATTTCGGTACGCCGCCGGCGCGCTTCACCAGCGGCAGATAGGCATCATACATCGGCTGGAACAGCACGACCTCGTCGCCCGGCTCGATCAGCGCCAGCAGGCTGTCGGCCAGCGCCTCGGTAGCGCCCGAGGTGATCATCACCTCGCTCTGCCAGTCGAGGCCGAGATTGTGGAAGCGCTTGTAATGCTCGGCCACCGCCTGGCGCAGCTCGGGCAGGCCCATCATCGGCGGATACTGGTTCCAGCCCGACAGCACGGCCTGCGCCGCCTTGGCGCGCACATCTTCCGGGCCGGGATCGTCGGGGAAGCCCTGGCCCAGGTTGATCGCATCATGCTGGCCGGCGAGCCGCGACATGGTCTCGAAGATGGTGGTGGGCGCGTCGGCGAAGATCGGGTTCATGGTCGATAATCCAGCAAAGGGCCGTGGAAAAAGGCGCGGAAAATGCGGTCGCTGACTTAGCATGCCGGCCGATGCCGCAACAGCCCCGGCCGGTTAAGAGGGCGGCTTAAAGCCGGCCATCGGCCGCGGCGCGGCGGAAGGTTTCAGCCAGGAAATCGACAAACACGCGCAGGCGCGGCGACAGCTGGCGATGGGCCGGATACACCGCCTGCACCGGCATCGGCGCCAGCCGCCAGGGGTTGAGGATTTCCACCAGCCGGCCGGCCCGGATGTCGTCGAGCACGTGATAGCGCGGCACCTGCACGATGCCCAGCCCGGCGCGGCAGGCCGCGGCATAGGCATCGGCATCATTCACCGCGACAGTGCTGGGCAGCATGTAGACGCGGTTCTCGCCGTCGATGGTGAAATCCAGCGATTCATGCCGCCCGCTGGCCAGCGAGATGTAGTTCACCGCGCGATGGCCGGTGTGCAGCTCGTCCGGATGCTGTGGCGTGCCATGGCGGGCGAGATACCCGGCGCTGGCCACCGTCACCTGCACCAGGTCGGTCATGCGCCGCGCCACCATGCTGGAATCCGGCAGCGGCCCGCTGCGCAGGCCGCAATCGACGCCTTCGCGGATCAGGTCGACCGGACGGTCGCCGAAGCCGAGTTCCAGCCGGATCTCGGGATAGCGGGCGAAGAAATCCGGCAGGGCGGGGATGATGAAATGCCGCGAGATCGTACCCTGCAGATGCGCGCGCAGCACCCCGCGCGGGCTGGCGGCCGACTGGCTGAACACCGCTTCGGTCTCGTCCAGGTCGGCCAGCAGCCGGGTACAGCGCTGGTAATAGGCCTCGCCATCCAGCGTGGTGCGCACGCTGCGGGTGGTGCGCTCCAGCAGCCGGGCATTCAGCTTGGCTTCCAGCTGCTTGATCGCATGGGTGACGGTGGCGCGCGGCAGCTGCTGGTCGTCGGCGGCAGCGGTGAAGCTGCCGAGTTCGACGATCCGGGTGAACAGCCGCATGGCCTGAAAGCGGTCCATGGCTATTGTTTATATAAATTGAATAATAAAGGCAATAATACAGTATTTATTCCATTTAGGCGCAAGCGCATATCCAGGGCATCCACCCCTTTCCAGGAGCCCTCCCATGACTACCCCCTCTCAAAAGGTCGCTATCGTCACCGGCGGATCGCGCGGCATCGGCGCCGCAATCAGCCAGGCGCTGGCAGCCGCCGGCCATGCCGTGGTGATCAACTATGCCAGCCGGGCCGATGAGGCCGAACAGATGGTGCTGCAGATCGCCGGTGCCGGTGGCCGGGCGATTGCCGTGCAGGGCGATGTGGCCGATGCCGCCGCGATGACGGCGCTGTTCGATACGGCCGTGCAGACCTTTGGCGGCGTCGATGTGCTGGTCGCCAATGCGGGTGTGCTGGACTCTCGCCTGCCGAAAATCGCCGACATGGCCGAGGCCGATTTCGACCGCACCTTTGCCGTCAATGTGAAAGGCGTGTTCAACCTGATGCAGCTGGCGGCCAGCCGGCTGCGCGATGGCGGCCGCATCGTCACGCTGTCCTCCAGCGTGCTGGCGATGAACCTGCCGGGCTACGGTGTCTATGCCGCCAGCAAGGCCGCCGTCGAAACGCTGTCGCGCTTCCTGGCCCATGAGTTGCGCGGCCGGCAGATCACGGTGAACACGGTGGCGCCGGGCCCGGTGGCGACCGAACTGTTCTTCGCCGGCAAGAGCGCAGAGCGTGTGGCGCAGCTGGCGAAAATTCCGCCGCTGGAGCGGCTGGGCCAGCCGGATGACATCGCCCAAGTGGTGGCATTTCTCGCCAGTCCGGCCGGCGGCTGGATCAACGGCCAGCTGCTGCGCGCCAATGGTGGCGCAGTCTAGGCGGTTCTGCGCAGGTGGCGCCGGCGCAGCAGCGCCAGCACCACCGCGATGCCGAGCGAACCGGCGATGCCCAGTGCAAAAGCCGGCCAGGTGCCGATATGGGGAGTCAGCTGCGCCAGGCTGAAGAAGAATGGCATATGGCTGACCAGGCCGATTTCAGTGGCGCGCAAGGCGGCGCGGATGCCGGCGGTTTCCAGCCGGCGCGGGATGAACCAGCAGACGGTCAGCAGCGCCACCGGGAAGGAAGCAAAGATGCCGGCCACCGTGGGGCCGAGCAGATGCGCCAGCCCGCTGACGGCGGCTACCAGCAATCCGGCAGCAAGGCCGCGCAGCAGGATTTCAAACCAGGGCGAACGGCCGCGCGCCGCCGGTGCTGTCATTGCCACCTGCCGTCCGCTTGCCCAGGCGATCAGGCCGGTCACGGCGACGATGCCGGCCGAGATCCACAAGGCGCTCGGCAGGCTGCGGATCACCAGCCCGGTGGCGAACCAGGCGCAGAGGCCGCCCAGCAGGGCCAGCGGCATCGGCACGCGGCCGACCAGGGCAATCACGCTGACCAGGAACAGCAGCACGGCGCCGAGGGTGGCCAGACTGCCCAGCGCGGCCTGTGCCACGAAGGCGGTGTCCTGATGCAGGATGATGAACAGATAGGCCGGCGCGGTGACGATCGGCAGCGCCAGCACGATACCGCCGATGAAAGGCGAGGCGCGTTCCATCAGGACGACCACGCCGCTGACGAAAGCGGCGGTGACCAGACCGCGGAGGGCGATGGCCAGCAGGGCGAAATCGATCTCGGGCATTGTCTAACGCGGCCCGGTATCGTCCGGCCCGCGGGGTGGCGTGCCCTGGCTGAGCCGCTGGGTCGGCGCCACCAGCTGATGCCCGCTGACCTCGGCGCCGGCATCACCGGGCAGGCGCCAGAAGATGATCGCCGACAGGGCGGCGGTGATGCCCACGGTGAAGAAGGCCGGCATGAAACTGTCGGCCTGGATCTGCTCGACGCCGCCGCCCAGGCTCACCGTGGCATGCAGCACCATGGCGCCGACGGCAACACCGGCCGACAGCGACAATTGCTGCATCATCGAAGTGAAGCTGGTGGCGCGGCTCATGCGCTCGTTGGCGATGTCGGCAATCGTCAGCGTGTTGGTGCTGGTGAACTGCAGCGAGCGGAAAAACCCGCCGAGCAGCAGCAGGCCCAGCATCACCGCATGCGGCGTATCGGGCCGGAACAGGCCGCAGACGGCGATGAAGCCGCCGCAGAGCAGGCCGTTGCCGATCAGCACGCGGCGGAAACCGAAGCGGCGCAGGATCGGTCCGGCCGCCATCTTCATGGTCAGTGCGCCGGCCGCCGAGACGAAGGTGATCATGCCCGATTCAAAGGCCGAGAGGCCGAAGCCGAGCTGCAGCATCAGCGGCAGCAGAAACGGGAGCGCGCCGACGCCGATGCGGAACAGGAAGGCGCCGGCCATGCCGGCGCGGAAGGTCGGCACCTTCAGCAATGACAGGTCGATCAGCGGATGCGGATGGCGGCGCGCATGGCGCAGATACAGGCCGATGCCGATGGCGCCGACGATCAGCAGGCCGGCGACGGCTGCATCCGGCAGCAGGCCGCGGCCGATGGTCTCGAAACCGAAAACCAGGCCGCAGAGCCCGAAGGCCGACATCAGGAAGCCGCGCCAGTCGAGCGGCTTCACATTCTGCTCGCGGATGTTGGGAATGTAGAGCGTGACCAGGATGACGCCGAGCACGCCGATCGGCAGGTTGATCCAGAAGATCCAGCGCCAGGACAGATAGGTGGTGAGGAAGCCACCCAGGGGCGGCCCGATCACCGGCCCGATCAGCGCCGGCACTGTCAGCCAGGTCACCGCGCGCACCAGTTCGGATTTCGGAATCGAGCGCAGCATCACCATGCGGCCGACCGGCACCATCATGGCACCACCCAGGCCCTGCAGCACGCGGGCACCCACCAGGGTCCAGAAACTGTCGGCCAGGCCGCAGAGCAGGGAACCGATGCTGAAAACGATGATGGCAGCGCGGAACACGGTGCGGGCGCCGAAACGGTCGGCCACCCAGCCGCTGACCGGGATGAACACCGCCAGGCTGAACAGATAAGAGGTGATCGCGAGATTGAGCTTGAGCGGGCTCTCGCCCAGCGAGGCGGCGATGCTGGGCAATGCGGTGGCCAGCACGCTGGAGTCGAGATTCTCCATGAACAGCGCGCAGGCAACAATCAACGGAATCAGCATGGGGGAGGGCGGCCGGGACAGGGGAAGAACTCTGCAGCGAGCAGTCTAGCAGGCCGCCAGTATCGCCAGCATTGCCAAGGCTGCAAGCCTCGCATGATTGACAGACAAGGCAGATACGGCGCATCGCCCCGGCAAGGCGACACACATGCGGCAATTCGCGCCTGCAGCATGGCATTGACCGCAACGCCATCCCACAGTTTTCTTTGGCCGGACCGGCAAACCGCTCTAGATTGCCCGTTCGGAGGATACGCCGATGCAAGCCCTGCTCGACCCCGTCTTTCTGGCCCGGTTGCAGTTCGCCTTCACGGTTTCGTTCCATATCATCTTTCCGGCCTTCACCATCGGCCTCGCGAGCTATCTTGCCGTGCTGGAGGCGCTGTGGCTGGCGACCGGCCGCGCCGTCTACATGCAGGTTTTCAAATTCTGGGTGAAGATCTTTGCCGTCACCTTCGGCATGGGCGTCGTGTCGGGCATCGTGATGAGCTACCAGTTCGGCACCAACTGGGCGGTGTTTTCCGACAAGGCCGGGCCGGTGATCGGCCCGCTGATGGGTTACGAGGTGATGTCGGCCTTTTTCCTCGAGGCCGGCTTCCTCGGTGTCATGCTGTTCGGCATGAAGCGTGTCGGCAAGGGCCTGCATTTCTTCGCCACCGCCATGGTCGCCTTCGGCACTTTCCTCTCGGCCTTCTGGATTCTGGCGGTGAACAGCTGGATGCAGACCCCCGCCGGCTATGCCATCGCGCCGAACGGCCAGTTCGTGCCGGAAGACTGGATCGCGGTGATCTTCAATCCCTCCTTCCCCTACCGGCTGGTGCATATGGTGCTGGCGGCCTATCTCACCACGGCTTTCGTGGTTGGCGCCGTCGGCGCCTGGCATCTGCTGAAAGACAAGACCAATGCACCGGCGCGCGTGATGTTCTCGATGGCGATGTGGATGGCGGCCATCGTGGCGCCCATTCAGATTTTTGCGGGAGACCTCCACGGGCTGAACACGCTGCAGCACCAGCCGGCCAAGGTCGCCGCCATGGAAGGTCACTATGAGGCCAGCATCAAGGGCGCGCCGCTCTATCTGTTCGGCCTGCCCGACAATGCGGCCGGCGAGACGAAATACGCCATCGCGATTCCAAAACTCGGCAGCCTGATCCTGACTCATGACTGGGAGGGCGAGCTGAAGGGCCTGAAGGCCTTCCCGCGCGAGGACTGGCCGCCGACGCCGGTGGTGTTCTGGAGCTTCCGCATCATGGTGGGGCTCGGCATGCTGATGGCGGCGCTCGGCCTGGTCAGCCTTGTCATGCGCATCGGTGGCCGCATCTATTCCAGCGGCCTGTTGCATCGGGCTGCCTTGCTGATGGGACCGAGCGGCTTTGTCGCCGTTCTGGCCGGCTGGGTCACCACCGAAGTCGGCCGCCAGCCCTACACGATCTATGGCCTGCTGCGCACGGTCGATTCCGTGTCGCCGATCGGCCTGCCCGGTGTCTCGGCCTCGCTGATCGCCTTCATCATCGTCTATTTCATCGTCTTCGGCGCCGGCGTGTTCTACCTGCTGCGCCTGATGGGCAAGGTGCCGGGCGCCGCACCGGATGAGCCGGTGGCCGATGCGCCCCTGCGCAGTGCCGGCATCGTACCGGGACCGGCCATGCAGCATGGAGACAGGCCATGACACTCGATCTTCCGTTCATCTGGGCCGGGCTGATCGCATTTGCCGTGCTGGCCTATGTGGTGCTGGATGGCTTCGATCTCGGTATCGGCATGCTGTTCCCGCTGTTCAAAAAAGAACGCGAGCGCGACGTGCTGATGAATTCGGTGGCGCCGGTCTGGGATGGCAACGAGACCTGGCTGGTGCTGGGCGGCGGCGGTCTGCTGGCGGCCTTCCCGCTGGCTTACGCCGTGATCCTGCCGGCGCTCTACGCGCCGCTCACCGTGATGCTGCTCGGCCTGATCTTCCGCGGCGTGGCGTTCGAATTCCGCTGGCGCACGGTGCGCTGGAAACCGGTCTGGGACTGGAGCTTCGCGCTCGGTTCGCTGGCCGCCAGTTTCACGCAGGGCATCGCGCTCGGCGGCCTGATCCAGGGCATCAAGGTGGCCGACCGCGCCTATGCCGGCGGCTGGTGGGACTGGCTCACGCCCTTCAGCATCCTCACCGGCATTGCCGTGGTGGTGGGCTATACCCTGCTCGGCGCCTGCTGGCTGGTGATCAAGACCGAAGGCGATATCCAGAACCGCTGCTACGATCTCGGCCGCAAGCTCAGCATCGCGCTGGTGGTGCTGATCGGCCTGGTCAGCCTGTGGACGCCCTTCCTCGGCGAGCAGTTCCTGTCGCGCTGGTTCACCTGGCCCAATATCGCGCTCACCGCGCCGATGCCGATCCTGGTGCTGGTCGCGGCCGGTGCGCTGTGGCGCGGCCTGCATGACTACAGCCGGCCGGCGCAGCCCTTCCTCTCGGCGCTCGCGTTATTCGTGCTGTCTTATGTCGGGCTCGGCATCAGCTTCTGGCCGCTGATGGTGCCTCCATCGATCACCTTCTACGACGCGGCGGCGCCCGATGCCTCGCTCGGCTTCCTGCTGGTCGGCGCGGCCATCCTGCTGCCGGTCATTCTCGCCTATACCGCCTATGCCTATTACGTCTTCCGCGGCAAGGTCGATCCCAATGCCCATTACCACTGAGCAAAGGCCGGTCTGGCAAAGGCTGCTGTGGTTCGTTGCCCTATGGGCGGGCGGGGTGCTGACCGTCGCCGCCATCGGCTACGCGATCAAGCTGGCGCTCCGGAACTGA
>NZ_CALRUC010000095.1:0-17277 GCF_943371255.1 Ferrovibrio terrae
GTCGGTCAAGCGCCGCTCATTTGCCAAGTTCCTCTTTACTATCAAATGCCTGACATCGATCACACCCATGACGCTTTGCTGGGCGGCCTGATCCGCCTGAAACAGCCACGCAAGGGCCAGCGCGCCAGTGCCGATGCAGTCATGCTGGCGGCTGCGGTTGCGGCCAAGTCCCATGCGCAGGTGCTGGAGCTGGGCTGCGGCTCCGGCGTCGCCATGCTCTGCCTGGCGGCGCGGCTGAAAACCGTCAGTGTCGCCGGCGTGGAACTGCAGCCCGATCTGGCGGCGCTGTGTGCCCGCAATATCGCGGCCAACGGGCTGGACGACCGGCTGAGTGTGCATGAAGGCGATATCCGGGCGCGGCGCATCGCCGGCCTGGCGCCCAACAGCTTCGACCAGGTGTTTGCCAATCCGCCCTATTTCGACATGGCGCGACATCGTGTCTCACCGCATGCCGGGCGGGCGGCGGCGCGTGCCGAGGCTGAGGATGCCGATCTGGGCCACTGGATCGCCGCCATGCTGCGCTATGCCAGGCCCAATGGCGGCCTGACCCTGATCCACAAGGCGGAGCGGCTGGGCGACATCCTGGCGGCCCTGTCCCCCCAGTCTGGCAAACAGGGAGCCGGTGCGATTCGGGTGATTCCGCTGTGGTCGAAGGCCGGTCAGCCGGCGAAACGCGTGATCGTGCGGGCGATCAAGGGCAGCAAGGCGCCGCTGACGCTGACGCCGGGCCTTTTGCTGCACCGGCCCGACGGCAGCTACCTGCCGGACATCGACGCCGTGCTGCGCGACGGCGCCGCCCTGCCCGAAGTTTAAGGGAGCCCTTGCGGCAGCCGGCCGCAGGCCCCAGAATCGGCCCAATCCGCGTTTCACACCCATATCCGGGTTTTCATGCTGAAATATCTGCTGCTGATCCTGCTGGTTGCCGCTGTCTGGTATGGCTGGCGCTACGTCAATCGCAAGCCCGCACAGAAGCCGCCGGCGCCGACGCAGCCGGCGCAGGACAAACCCGCCCCGAAAGCGGTGGCCGAGGACCTGAAACCCTGCCCGGTCTGTGGCACCTATACCACCGGCGCAACCTGTGGCCGTCCGGAGTGCCGGCCGGCCTAGTTTCCCGGCCTAAGTCGAAGCCGCCAATGGCTTGATTCCAAAGCCTGCGCTGGCTAAGGTCCGCCCGATTTTCAACCCCTCCAAAACGCACGCAAAGGCGAGAGCGCAAAGGACCCTGCGATGGCGCCCCCCCGACCCGCTGCGGCTTCGTCGTTTCAGGATCTGATCCTTACGCTGCAGACCTATTGGGCGCGGCAGGGCTGCCTGCTGCTGCAGCCCTACGACATGGAAGTGGGCGCCGGCACCTCGCATCCCGCCACGACCCTGCGCGCGCTCGGCCCCGAGCCGTGGAGCGTCGCCTATGTGCAGCCCTCGCGCCGGCCGAAGGATGGCCGCTATGGCGAGAACCCCAACCGCCTGCAGCATTACTACCAGTTCCAGGTGGTGCTGAAGCCGAGCCCGGCCAATGTGCTGGAGCTGTATCTCGGCTCGCTGGAGGCGCTCGGCATCTCGTCCAAGCGCCACGATATCCGCTTTGTCGAAGACGACTGGGAAAACCCGACGCTGGGCGCCTGGGGCCTGGGCTGGGAAGTCTGGTGCGATGGCATGGAGGTGACGCAGTTCACCTATTTCCAGCAGGTCGGCGGTTTCGACTGCGCGCCGGTCTCGGCCGAGATCACCTATGGCCTGGAGCGCCTTGCGATGTATGTGCAGGGCAAGGACAATGTCTACGACCTGGATTTCAACGGCCGCGGCGTGAAATACGGCGAGGTGTTCCACCAGGCCGAACGCGAATTCTCCGCCTACAATTTCGAGCATGCCGACACCGAGCAGCTGTTCCGCCGCTTCGCCGATGTCGAGAAGGAATGCATGGCACTGGTGGACAAGGGCCTGGCGCTGCCGGCCTATGACCAGTGCCTGAAGGCGAGTCATACCTTCAACCTGCTGGATGCGCGCGGCGTCATCAGCGTCACCGAACGCGCCGCCTATATCGGCCGCGTGCGCACGCTGGCGAAAGCCTGCTGCACCCAGTGGCTGAAGGGTCGCGGCCATCTGCCCTCTGACATGAAAGCGGAGGGCGCATGATGCTCGGCGAACTCCTGCTCGAGCTGCACTCGGAAGAGATTCCCGCGCGCATGCAGCAGCGCGCCGCCGAGGATCTGCAGCGCCTGGTCAGCGACAGCTTCAAGAAGGCCGGCCTGCATTTCGACAAGACCGAGGCCTATGTCACGCCGCGCCGCCTGGCGCTGGTGGTGCGCGGCCTGCCGCGGATGCAGGATGCCGTGCGCGAAGAAAAGAAGGGCCCCCGTGTCGGTTCGCCCGATGCGGCGATCCAGGGCTTCCTGCGCGGTGCCGGCCTGACTTCGCTGGATGCCTGCGAGAAACGCGACACCGGCAAGGGTGAATTCTGGTTCGCCGTGGTGGAGAAGCCGGGTGAGGCCACCAAGGATGCGCTGCTGCGCCTGCTGCCCGAGGCGCTGGCCCAGCTGCCCTGGCCGAAATCGATGCGCTGGGCCGACCAGAGCCTGCGCTGGGTGCGACCACTGCATTCGATGATCTGCCTGTTCGAGGGCGAGACGGTGCCGTTTGTGTTCGGCCATCTCACCGCCGGCGACAGCACCTGCGGCCATCGCTTCCAGGCGCCGGCGCGCTTTGCCGTGCGCGATGCCAATGACTATCTGCGCCGCCTGCGTGCCGCCTATGTCGAGCCCGATTTCGCCGTGCGCCGCGCCGCCGTGCTCAAGGATGCCGCCTTCGCCGCCGCCAGCGAACAGCTGGTGCTGGTGGAAGATCCCGGCCTGGCGGATGAGGTGACGGGTCTGGTCGAGCAGCCGGTCGTGCTGCTGGGCCGCATCCCGCAGCAGTTCATGGATGTGCCGCGCGAGGTGCTGACCACCACGATGCGCTCGCACCAGAAATATTTCGCGCTGAACACCAAGGACGGCGCACTGGCGCCGCGCTTTGTCATCGTCGCCAACACGCTGACCGACGATGGCGGCAAGCAGGTGGTGGCCGGCAACGAACGCGTGCTGAACGCGCGCCTGTCGGATGCCAAGTTCTTCTGGGATCAGGATCGCCGGCAGACCCTGGAAAGCCGCCTGCCGGCGCTGAAGGACATCGTGTTCCATGCCAGGCTGGGCACCGTGGCGCAGAAGGCCGAACGCGTCGAACGCCTGGCCTACGAGATCGCCACCGCGCTGCATGCCGATGCCAAGATGGCGCGCCGCGCCGCCAAGCTGGCCAAGGCCGATCTGGTCAGCGGGCTGGTCGGCGAATTCCCCGAACTGCAGGGCATCATGGGGCGCTATTACGCGCTGAATGATGGCGAGGCGCCCGCGGTGGCCGATGCCATCGCGCAGCATTATGCGCCGCAGGGGCCGAACGACCGCTGCCCGACCGCCGATGTCTCGGTGACGGTGGCGCTGGCCGACAAGATCGACACGCTGGCCGGCTTCTTTGCCATCGACGAGAAACCGACCGGTTCGAAAGATCCCTTTGCGCTGCGCCGCGCCGCGCTCGGCGTGATCCGCCTGATCCTGGAAAACAAGCTGGCCCTGCCGCTGCGCGCGCTGTTCCGCTCGGCGCTGTCGCTGCAGATCCAGCAGGCGGATGGCAAGCGCAACCCGACCGAGGAGCTGCTGCAGTTCTTCGTCGATCGCCTGAAGGTGCATCTGCGCGAGCAGGGCGTGCGCCATGATCTGGTCGCGGCGGTGTTCGCCCGTGGCGACGATGACGATCTGGTGCGCGTGCTGGCCAAGGTGGATGCCCTGCGCGGTTTCCTGACCGAGGGCGAGGGCGCCAATCTGCTGGTGGCCTATCGCCGCGCCAACAACATCGTGCGCGCCGAGATGAAAAAGACGCCGGAGCTGAAGCTGGGCGATGTCGATGGCCGCCTGATCGCGCAGGACGAGGAGCGCGCGCTGGTCACGGCGCTGGGCGACCTGCCGGGCGCCGTCTCCGGAAAGACACAGGACGAGGCGGATTTCCGTCATTATCTTGCCACACTTGCGCGGCTACGTGCGCCGGTCGATGCATTTTTCGAGCATGTCACGGTGAATGCCGATGACACTGCCGTGCGCCGCAATCGTTTGAGTTTGCTTTCCGCCGTTGTCGGAAGCATGGACCGTATCGCCGACTTCTCGCAGATCGAAGGGTAACAGACCGATGGCCAAGCCCAAGCCGAAGAAGAAAATCGCCCCCAAGGCCAAGAAGGCCGCCAAGGCAAAGAGCCGCACCAAGGTGAAGGCCAGGGCCGCTGCCGCGCCGAAGAAGGCAGTGAAGAAGGCGGCCCCCAAGAAGGCTGTGAAAAAGGGTGTGAAGGCCACGGCTGCTGCGCCGGCCAAGGGCAAGCTGGTCTACTCGTTTGGCGACGGCAAGGCCGAAGGCCGTGCCGATATGAAGAACCTGCTGGGCGGCAAGGGCGCCAACCTGGCCGAGATGTCGAATATCGGCCTGCCGGTTCCCCCGGGCCTGACCATCACCACCGAGGTCTGCACCGCCTATTACAAGAACGGCAAGCAGTATCCCAAGGAGCTGAAGGGCCAGGTCGACGCCGCCCTGATCAAGGTCGAGAAGCTGGTCGGCGCCAAGTTCGGCGACGCCAAAAAGCCGCTGCTGGTCTCGGTGCGCTCAGGCGCCCGCGCTTCCATGCCGGGCATGATGGACACGGTGCTCAATCTTGGCCTCAATGATGTGACCGTCGAAGGCCTGGCCAAGCTGTCGGGCAACGAGCGCTTCGCCTGGGACAGCTACCGCCGCTTCATCCAGATGTATTCCAATGTCGTGCTCGATGTCGGGCATGAGCATTTCGAGGAACTGCTCGAAATGCACAAGGAAGAGCATGGCCTCAACCTGGATACCGAACTGAAGGCGGAAGACTGGAAGCAGATCGTCGCTGCTTACAAGAAGAAGGTGCAGCAGGAACTGGGCCGTCCCTTCCCGCAGGATGTGCGCGACCAGCTCTGGGGTGCCATCGGCGCCGTGTTCTCCAGCTGGATGAACCAGCGCGCCATCACTTACCGCAGTCTGAACAACATCCCGGCCTCCTGGGGTACGGCGGTGAACGTGCAGGCGATGGTGTTCGGCAACATGGGCGAAACCTCATGCACCGGCGTCGCCTTCACCCGCGATCCCGCGACGGGCGAGAAGATTTATTACGGCGAATACCTGATCAACGCGCAGGGCGAGGATGTCGTGGCCGGCATTCGCACGCCGCAGCAGCTGACCAAGACCTCGCGGCTGGCCGTCGGCAACGAGATGCCGTCGATGGAAGAATCGATGCCGGCGACTTTCAAGCAGCTGGTCGGTGTGTTCGTGAAGCTGGAAAAGCATTATCGCGACATGCAGGACATCGAATTCACCGTCCAGCAGGGCAAGCTGTGGATGCTGCAGACCCGCTCGGGCAAGCGCACCGCCAAGGCCGCGATCAAGATCGCCGTCGACATGGTGAAGGAAAAGCTGATCAGCCAGGGCGAAGCAGTCCTGCGCGTCGAGCCCTCGTCGCTGGACCAGCTGCTGCATCCCACGCCCGATCCGAAGGCCGAGCGCAAGGTGATCGCCAAGGGCCTGGCGGCGTCGCCGGGTGCGGCCTCGGGCAAGGCGGTGTTCCTCGCCGATGAAGCCGAGCAGATGGCCGGCAAGGGCGAGGCCGTCATTCTCTGCCGCGTCGAGACCTCGCCGGAAGACATCCATGGCATGCATGCCGCCAAGGGCATTCTGACCGCCCGTGGCGGCACCACCAGCCATGCGGCCGTGGTGGCGCGCGGCATGGGCCGGCCCTGCGTTTCGGGCGCCGGCAGCATCCGTATCGATTACGCCGCTGGCAAGATGACGATTGGCGACCTCACCGTGAACAAGGGTGATGTCATCACCATCGACGGTTCGACCGGCGAAGTGATTGTCGGCCTGATGCCGATGATCGAGCCGCAGCTGTCGGGTGACTTCGGCCAGCTGATGGTCTGGGCTGACAAGCTGCGCAGGCTGAAGGTCCGCACCAATGCCGAGACCCCGGCGGATGCGGAAACCGCCGTGCGCTTTGGCTGCGAAGGCATCGGCCTGTGCCGCACCGAGCATATGTTCTTTGATGCCGACCGCATCACTGCAGTGCGCGAGATGATCCTGTCGCCTGCGGTCGAAGGCCGCAAGAAGGCGTTGGCCAAGATCCTGCCGATGCAGCGCGAGGATTTCATACAGCTGTTCAAGATCATGGCCGGCCGTCCGGTGACGATCCGCCTGCTCGATCCGCCGCTGCATGAGTTCCTGCCCAAGACCGATGCCGATTTCGACGCGGTTGCCCGCGGCACCGGCCTGAGCGTGGCTGCGCTGAAGGAGCGCAAGAAGGCGCTGGAAGAAACCAACCCGATGCTGGGCCATCGCGGCTGCCGACTGGGCATCAGCTATCCGGAAATTTACGAGATGCAGGCGCGCGCCATCTTCGAGGCGGCGGTGACGGTATCGAAGGCCGGCGGCAAGCCGGTCGAGCCGGAAGTGATGATCCCGCTGGTTGCCACCAAGGCCGAGATCGACATCCTCAAGGCCCGCATCGATGCCATCGCCGGCGCGGTGTTCAAGGAACAGGGCAAGAAGGTGAAGTATCTGGTCGGCACCATGATCGAACTGCCGCGCGCCGCCCTGCGCGCCGCCGAGATCGCCGAGACCGCCGAGTTCTTCTCGTTCGGTACCAACGACCTGACGCAGACAACGCTGGGCATCAGCCGCGATGACTCGGCGCTGTTCATGGAAGACTACCTGAAGGCCGGGATCTTCGAGCGCGATCCCTTCGTCACCATCGACCAGGCCGGCGTCGGCGAGTTGGTGAAGATCGCGGCCGAGCGTGGCCGCAGCGTGCGCAAGGATATCAAGCTCGGCATCTGCGGCGAGCATGGCGGCGATCCGTCGTCCGTGCGCTTCTGCCACAATGCCGGTCTGGATTACGTGTCCTGCTCGCCCTATCGCGTGCCGATCGCCCGCTTGGCGGCGGCGCAGGCGGCGATTTCCGAGGAAAAGGCCAGCGAGGCCTGAGCCGAACGGCAGCCGATACGAAAAAGGCCGGACATTGTCCGGCCTTTTTTACGCCCGGTGGATATCCGGGTTACTCGATGGTGATGCGCGGCATGCGGCTGGTGGCGGCGTCGCGGTCGATCTTCTCGGCCACTTTCGCCGCTATGGCGCGATAGGCCTTGGCCTCGTCGCTGTCGGGCATGGAGGCTACGATCGGCGCGCCGCCATCGCTGGTTTCGCGGATCTCGATCTTGAGCGGCAGTTCACCCAGGAAATCGCAGCCCAGCTCCTCGGCAGTCTTGCGGGCACCGCCATGGGCGAAGATGTCGCTGCGATGGCCGCAATTGGGGCAGCAGAAATAGCTCATATTCTCGATGATGCCGAGCACCGGCACATCGACGCGGCGGAACATGTTCAGCCCCTTGCGGGCATCCAGCAGGGCGATGTCCTGCGGCGTGGAGACGATCACCGCGCCGGCCAGCGGCACACGCTGGGCCATGGTCAGTTGGGCATCGCCGGTGCCGGGCGGCATGTCGACCACCAGCACGTCCAACTCGCCCCATTCGACATCACGCAGCATCTGTTCCAGCGCGCTCATCACCATCGGGCCGCGCCAGATCATCGGCGTGTCTTCCGGCACCAGGAAGCCCATCGACATGCAGGGAATGCCCCAGCCCTGAAGGGGGTGCAGGCGCTTGCCGTCGGGCGAATGCGGCTTGCCGGTGATGCCCATCATGCGCGGCAGCGAGGGGCCGTAGATATCGGCATCCAGCAGACCGACCTTCTTGCCGCTCTGGGCCAGCGCCAGGGCCAGGTTGACGGCGGTGGTGGATTTGCCGACGCCGCCCTTGCCCGAAGCCACGGCGATGATCGAGCGGATGCCCGGGATGGCGGGGCGGGCACTCACTTCGGGTGCCTTGCCAGCCTGGCCGCCGGGGGGCGCGGCATGGCTATGTCCATGATCGTGCCCGTGATTATGGGCATGCGGGGCTGCTTTGGCGGCGCCGGATTTGCCCTGGCTCTCGGCCGTCAGCACCACGGTGGCGGAGGTGACGCCCGGCAGGCGGGCGACCGCCTGTTCGGCGGCCCGGCGCAGCGGCTCCTTGGCGGCGCCCTCTTTGGCCGGCACTTCCAGCACAAAACCAATGTTGCCGCCCTTGATGACCAGTCCGGACACAATTCCGAGATCGACCACATTCTTGCCATGATCGGTGTCTACCACACCGCGCAGCGCGTCCATGATCTGCGCTTCTGTAACCCCGGTCATGCTTGAAATCCCTGTAAACGTTCCAATATTCTTGATCATCGGCAGGCAAAGCCGCGCTTGTGCCAAGCGATTGATATATCGCGGGTAGGGGGCGCCGGCAATTCATCTGCCCAAGTGCTCTCGTTGGGCGCTGATCCGGGGTACAAGACTTGAAGACCGGGTAATCTTGACGACCGGGTAATAACGCAAATTTTCCGCCGCAGCGCCGTCCATGGTCGCATCGGACGGGCAGGCAAAGAAGGACAGTGGGATGCCCTGGAGCAATCAAGGTGGGGGTTTTGGTGGCGGCGGCAGCGGCGGTGGCGGCGGTCGTGGACCCTGGGGCCAGGGCGGTGGCGGCGGGCGTGGCCCGGGCGGCGGCAATGGCGGCGGCCCGTTCGGCGGCCCCAATCCGCCCAGCCTTGAGGAAATCCTGCGCCGTGGCCAGGACAAGTTCCGCGGCATGTTGCCTGGTGGCGACGTTTCCGGCCGCGGTATCCTGCTGCTGATCCTGGTCGCGGTGGCGATCTGGTTCGGTACCGGCTTCTACCGCGTCGATACCGACGAACAGGGTGTGGTGCTGCGCTTCGGCAAGGTGCATGCCGTGACCGAGCCGGGCCTGCGCTATCGTCTGCCCTGGCCGGTCGATTCCGTGCTGACGCCGAAAGTGACCAGCGTGAACCGCGAGGAAATCGGCTTCCGCAGCCTGGGTGAGTCGCCCACGCGCGGCGTGCAGCAGCGCGACGTGCCGGAAGAAAGCCTGATGCTGACCGGCGACGAAAACATCGTCGACATCGATTTCACCGTGCTGTGGCAGGTGAAGGATGCCGGCCAGTATCTGTTCAACGTGGTGGAGCCTGCGCGCACCATCAAGCAGGTGGCCGAAAGCGCCATCCGCGAAGTGGTCGGCAAGAACAACATCCAGTTCATCCTGACCGAAGGCCGCACCAAGATCGCCGACGATACCCGCCGCGTCATGCAGGCGGTGCTCGATGGCTACAGCGCCGGCGTTGTCGTCACCCAGGTGGCATTGCAGCGCACCGAGCCGCCGGCTTCGGTGATCGACGCCTTCCGCGACGTGCAGTCGGCCCAGGCCGACCGCGAGCGTGCGCAGAACGAGGCGGAAGCCTATCGTAACGACATCATCCCGCGTGCCCGCGGCGAGGCGCAGCGCCTGCTGCAGCAGGCGGAAGCCTACAAGCAGGAAACCATCGCCAATGCCCAGGGCGATGCCAGCCGCTTCAGCCAGGTCTATGCCGAATACCGCCAGGCCAAGGATGTGACCACCAAGCGCATGTATCTTGAAACCATGGAGTCGATCATGCGCGGCACGACCAAGGTGATCGTGGACGGCCACAATGGTCAGGGCGTGGTGCCCTATCTGCCGCTGCCGGAGCTGCAAAAGCAGCGCCAGCAACCGGCACAGCAGCGCTAAGGGAGGAGACGCATCATGAACCGTTCGCTCCTCACCATCATCGTCATCGTCCTGGTCGCCCTCGGCTTCCTGGTCAAGGCATCGCTGTTCACCGTGCACCAGGCCCAGCAGGCCCTGGTGGTGCAGTTCGGCGATCCGCGCCGGGTCATCACCGAGCCCGGCCTGAATGTGAAGATCCCGCTGATCCAGGATGTGGTCTATTTCGACAAGCGCATCCTCGGCCTCGACGCGCAGCCGGAAGAAATCCTCACCTCCGACCAGCGCCGCCTGGTGGTCGACAGCTTCGTGCGCTATCGCATCACCAATCCGCTGCTGTTCTATCAGACCGTCCGCAACGAGCTGGGCATGCGTGGCCGCCTGGCCCCGTCGGTCGCCAATGCCTTCCGCGGCGCTTTCGGCCGCCTGGACGCCAGCACGATCATCTCGGGCGACCGTCCGTCGGCGATGCAGCAGGTCACCAACACGCTGCAGGAAGACAGCCGCCGCCTTGGCATCGAGCTGGTCGACGTGCGCATCAAGCGTGCCGACTTCCCCGACACCATCGGCCAGGCGATCTTCCGCCGCATGCAGACCGAACGCCAGCGCGAGGCCAACGAGCAGCGCGCCACCGGCTTCGAGCTGTCGGAAAAGATCCGTGCCGAGGCCGAGCGCCAGCGCACCATCCTGATTGCCGATGCGCGTCGCCGCTCGGAAATCCTGCGTGGTGAAGGCGATGCCGAACGCACCAAGATTTTCGCGGAAGCCGCCAATCGCGACCCGGAATTCTACAACTTCTACCGTTCGCTGCAGGCCTATACCAAGGTGCTGCAGCCGGGCGACACCACCATGGTGCTGTCGCCGGATTCCGAGTTCTTCCGGTATTTTGAAAGCCCGACCGGCACGCCGCGGCGTCCGGCCGGTCGCTAAGGGTCGGGCTGCCGCAGTCGCGGCAGCGAGGAGGGTATATGGGTGCGATGACACAGGTTCGCCTGATCCGGAATACCGCGCTGGCGGCAAGCCTCCTGTTCGGCCTGGGGCTGGCTTCGGCCGTCCAGGCCCGCGCACCGGAAGGCGATTTTGCCGATCTGGCGGAGAAGCTGCTGCCGGCGGTGGTCAATATCTCGACCACGCAGACGGTGCAGAACAAGGGCGGCATGCCCGAGGGCCTGCCGCAGTTTCCGCCGGGCTCGCCGTTCGAGGATTTCTTCAAGGAATTCTTCGAACGCCAGCAGCGCGGCGAAGGCAACCGGCCGCCGCGCCAGGTCTCCTCGCTCGGTTCGGGCTTCATCATCGATGCCCGCGGCTATGTGGTAACCAACAACCACGTGATCGCCGATGCCGACCAGGTGCGCGTCATTCTGCATGACAACACCGAACTGGAAGCCAAGGTGGTCGGCCGCGATCCGGAAATCGATATCGCCGTGCTGAAGGTCGAGCCCAAGGGCCGCACGCTGACGGCGGTGAACTGGGGCGATTCCGACAAGATCCGCGTCGGGCAGTGGACTCTGGCCATCGGCAATCCCTTCGGCCTGGGCGGCACCGTCACCGCCGGCATCATCTCGGCACGCGGCCGCGACATCAATGCCGGCCGCTACGACGACTTCCTGCAGACCGATGCCTCGATCAACAAGGGCAATTCCGGCGGCCCGCTGTTCGACAAGGACGGCAATGTCATCGGCATCAACACGGCGATCTTCTCGCAGTCGGGCGGTTCGATCGGCATCGGCTTTGCCGTGCCGGCCAACCTGGCCCGCCCGGTGGTGCAGCAGCTGATCGAATTCGGCCGTACCAAGCGCGGCTGGCTCGGGGTGCAGATCCAGTCGGTCACCGACGAGATGGTGGAGGCGCTCGGCCTGCAGCAGGCGCGCGGCGCCCTGGTGGCCAAGGTCGTCCCCGGCGGCCCGGCCCAAAAGGCCGGCATCGATTCCGGCGATGTCATCACCAGCTTCGACGGCAAGACGATTGCCAGCACCAACGCGCTGACGCGCAGCGTCGCCGAGACGCCGGTGGGCAAGAGCGTCAATGTCGACATCATCCGCAAGGGCAAGAAGCAGACGGTGAAGGCGACCCTGGGCGAACTGGAAGCCGCCATGGCCTCGGCCAAGCAGGAGAACAGCCAGAAGGCCGATGCGGCCCGGCCCAAAGCCGGCCGCAACGAGACCGACCTGGCCGATCTCGGCGTGCGCGTCGCCCCGCTGACTAAGGAGCTGCGCCAGAAGCACGACATCAAGGATGACGTGAAGGGCGTGGTGATCACCGATGTCGAGGCCGATGGTCCGGCGGCCAAGCGCGATGTGCGTGTGGGCGACGTCATCATCGAGATGGCGCAGTCGGAGATCCGCAACACCGAGGATGCGGTGGAGATGCTCAAGGCGCTGAAGGATGCCAAGCGCAAGGTGGCGCTGCTGCAGATCCAGCGGTCCGGCGAGCCGCGCTTCGTGCCGGTACCCCTGAAATCCTGATCCCTGCCCAGCCGGACTGCAAAAAGCCCCGGGTCACCCCGGGGCTTTTTTTATGCCGGGGGAGCAACGGGCGGCTTGACGGCAGGATTTCTGTATATTGAAATAGTTTTCATGAATGTGAAAACAGCCGTCCGCACCCTCGACCTGTTCGAAACCTTCGCCCGCGAAGGCCGGCCGCTGCCGCTGTCCGAACTGGGCCGGCTGCTCGCCATCCCGGTCTCCAGCTGCTTCGCCCTGGTCCAGACCCTGCAGAATCGCGGCTATATCTACGAGGTGCAGCGCCGCAGCGGCTATTACCCGACCCGCCGCCTGCAGGCCGTGGCCGACCAGATCGCCGGCAGCGACCCTTTGCTCGACCGTATCCGGCCAACCCTGCTGAAGCTGCGGGACCAGACCGGCGAAACCGCCGTGGTGGGCAAGCTGCAGGATGCCCGGGTGCTTTATCTCGATGTGGCGGAATCGCAGCAGCGCATCCGCTACATCGCCAGCATCGGCGAGTTCCGCCAGCCGCATGCCAATTCGCTCGGCAAGGCCTTGCTGGCGGCCCTGCCGCTCGGCGAACGCGCCCGGCTGCTGAAGGACTACGACTGGACGGCGCCCACGGCGCGCACGCTCAGCAGCCCGGCGGCGTTCGAGCGCGAGATGGACGCGATCACGCAACGCGGCTGGTCGGTCAATGCCGGCGAGAGCGTGGCCGATCTTGCCGCGGTGGCCTGTGCGCTGCGCCTGAACCGCGACTGGTATGCGATCTCGGTGGCCGGGCCGCTCTACCGCATGGAGGCGCACCTCGCTGACTATGGCGCCCTGCTGCGCACCGCCTGTGCTGCGCTGACCGACGAGAGCTGAGAGCATGACCAAGCGCCGCTATTTCATCCGCGCCGGCGAGGTGCCCGGCTATCACCCGGCCAATCATGTCGGCACGCTGAACCGCCGCCTGATCGGCCGCGAAACCGTCGGTGCCGAACAGCTGGAAGTGCTACTCGGCGTGATCGAGAAGGGCAAGGGCGCGCTGCCCCATGCGCATCCCGGCATCGAACAGGTCTGCTACATGCTGGAAGGCCGCGCGCGCGCCGAAGTCGCCGGCGAGGTCTGCGAGCTTGGCCCCGGCGACTGCTGCTTCTTCCCGCCCGATCAGCAGCACACCTTCACGGTACTCAGCGACGAGCCGGTGAAGGTGCTGGTGATCTATGCACCACCCTATGAGGAAAATCCCGACCGCGTGATCCGCCCCGACTGAGCCTGCCTGATCGTCATAAAACAAGAAAACCGGAGGAAACCATGAAGACAAGCCTGCGCGGCCTCGCCGCCGCAATCGTTACCTGTGCTGTTGCCCTGCTGCTCGCCCCGACCGCCTGGGCCCAGGCCTACCCCGGCAAGATCATCAAGCTGGTGGTGCCCTTTGCCGCCGGCAGCGGCACAGATGCGGTGGCGCGCATCACCGCGCAGAACCTGACCGATGCGCTGGGCCAGCAGGTCATCGTCGACAACAAGCCCGGCGCCAACGGCGCCATCGCCGCCGAATTCGTCGCCCGTTCGGCGCCGGACGGCTACACCCTGTTCATGACCACCAACACCACCCATTCGGCCAATCCCAGCCTGATGAAAAAGATCAACTACGACCCGGTGAAGGATTTCGCGCCGGTCTCGCGCATGGGCAACCTGCCCTTCATGCTGGTGGTCAATCCCGAGCTGCCGATCAAATCGGTGAAGGACCTGATCGACTATGCCCGCAAGAATCCGGGCAAGGTGTCGTATGGCACCGGCAACAGCACCGGCATCGTCGCCGGCGCGACCTTCGGGCTGGCCAACAAGATCGAGCTGCTGCATGTGTCCTACAAGAGCACGCCGCCGGCGATGACCGATGTGATGGGCGGCCAGGTGACGATGATGTTCACCGACCTCGCGTCTGGCATCGGCAACGTCAAGGCCGGCCGCATGCGCGCGCTTGCCGTCACCACCGCCAAACGCAGCGCGCTGGTGCCCGACCTGCCGTCGATGGAAGAGGCCGGCGTACCGAATTTCGATCTCAATTCGTGGAACGGCGTGTTCGCACCCGCCGGCACGCCCGCCGATATCATCGCTCGCCTGAATGCAGAGCTGGTGAAGATCGTGGCCAGGCCCGAGGTGAAGGACAAGCTCGCCCAGATCGGCTTCGATGCCTTCACCAGCACGCCCGCCGAGCTGGATGCCTTCGTCCGCTCCGAGCTGGTCAAATGGGCCAAGCTGGTGAAGGACGCCGGCATCGAGGCGGAATAGCGCCATGGACTTCCAGTTCAACGCCGACCAGCAGGCGATCCGCGAGGCGGTGAGCCGCATCTGTGCGCGGTTCGGCGACGATTACTGGCTGGAGCGCGATCATGCGGGCGGCTTCCCGCATGATCTGCACCAGGCGCTGGCGAAAGACGGCTGGCTCGGCATCTGCATACCGGAAGCCTATGGCGGCGCCGGCATGGGCATCACCGAAGCCGCGATCATGATGCAGGCGATTGCCGAATCCGGCGCCGGCCTGAGCGGGGCTTCGGCCGTGCATATGAACATCTTCGGCCTCAATCCGGTGGTGGTGTTCGGCACCGAAGAGCAGAAGCAGCGCATGCTGCCGCCGCTGATCGCCGGCCGAGAGAAGGCCTGCTTCGCCGTCACCGAGCCCGATGCCGGCCTCAACACCACCAAGCTGAAGACCAAGGCGGTACGCGACGGCGACCATTACGTGCTGTCGGGCGCCAAGGTCTGGATCTCGACCGCGCAGGTGGCCGAGAAGATGCTGATCCTGGCCCGCACCACGCCGCTGGAGCAGGTGACCAAGCCGACGCAGGGGCTCAGCCTGTTCTACACCGATCTCGACCGCCGCTTCGTCGAGGTGCGCGAGATCGACAAGATGGGCCGCAAATGCGTCGATTCCAACCAGCTGTTCATCGACGGGCTGAAGGTGCCGGTGGCCGACCGCATTGGCGAGGAGGGGCGTGGCTTCGACTATATCCTGCACGGCATGAACCCCGAGCGCGTCCTGATCGCCGCCGAGGCGGTCGGGCTTGGCCGCGTCGCGCTGGCCCGCGCAACGCAATATGCCAAGGAGCGCATTGTCTTCGACCGCCCCATCGGCATGAACCAGGGTATCCAGCATCCGCTGGCGCAGAACTGGATGGAACTCGAAGCCGCCAACCTGATGGTGTTCAAGGCGGCCTCGCTGTATGACGCCGGCCAGCCCTGCGGCGCCGAGGCCAATGCGGCCAAGTATCTGGCGGGCGAGGCGGGCTTCAAGGCCTGCCAGCAGGCGGTGATGACCCATGGCGGCTATGGCTATGCCAGGGAGTATCACGTCGAGCGTTACCTACGCGAAGTGCTGATCTCGCGCATCGCGCCGATCAGCCCGCAGCTGATCCTGTGTTTCATCGCCGAGCGCGTGCTCGGCCTGCCGAAATCCTACTGAGGAAACCCGCCATGGCCGGTCCGCTGGATGGCGTGCGCATCATCGATCTCACCACGGTGCTGATGGGGCCCTATGCCACCCAGATGCTGGCCGATTTCGGCGCCGACGTGGTGAAGGTGGAATCGCCGCAGGGCGATGTGATGCGGCGCGCCGGTCCGCATGGCGACCGCGCCATGGGCCCGCTCTATCTGCATGCCAACCGCAACAAGCGCAGCATCGTGCTCGATCTCAAGCATGCGCTGGGCCGCAAGGCGGTGCTCGATCTGTGCCGCAATGCCGATGTGCTAACCTACAATATCCGGCCGCAGGCGATGGCACGGCTTGGCCTGGGCTTTGATGACCTGCGCGCGGTGAATCCGCGGCTGATCTATGCCGGCATGTTCGGCTATGGCCGCAGCGGACCCTACGCGGCCTATCCGGCCTATGACGACCTGATCCAGGGCGCCAGCGGCATTCCCGGCGCGTTGCAGCGGGCTGGCAATGCCGAGCCGCGCTATGCACCGATGAATATCAGCGACCGCACGGTGGGGCTTTATGCCATGGGCGCGATCTGTGCCGCGCTCTATACGCGCGAACGCACCGGCCAGGGCCAGGCGGTCGATATCCCGATGTTCGAGACCATGGCGCAGTTCGTGCTGTCGGATCATCTCTATGGCGAAACCTTCCGGCCGGCAGAAGGCCCGATGGGCTATGCCCGTCTGATGGCGCCGGACCGCCGCCCGTTCCAGACCGCCGATGGCCATGTCTGCGTGCTGCTCTATACCGATGCGCATTGGCGCAAGTTCTTCCGCATCGCCGGTCGCGAGGCTGACCTCGACAGCGATCCGCGCTTTCGCGATCTCGCCAGCCGCACCGGCCATATCGGCGAACTCTATGCCATCGTCGCGACCGAGATGCGCAGGCGCACCACCGCCGACTGGCTGGCGCTGCTGGGCGAGGCCGATATCCCGGTGGCGAAGATGAATAGCCTCGAGGATCTGCTGGCCGATCCGCATCTCAACGCCACTGGCTTCTTCGAGGAGACCGAGCATCCCACCGAAGGGGCGCTGCGCGGCCTGGCGGTGCCGAGCCGGTGGTCGCAGACCGCACCGCAGCACCGCCATCATGCGCCTTTGCCGGGCGAGCAGACGGAGGCCATCCTGCGCGAGGCCGGCTATGACGATGCGGGGATCGCGGCGCTGTCCGAGGCCGGGGTTACCAAAGCTCTATTGTGAGTCGCATCGCATAAAACATATCCTTCCCGTGGAATCGAATCGGTCGAGGCAAACGGGGGAAACGCGATGTGCCGCTGGCTCACCTATCGGGGCGATCCGATCTATCTGGAAGACCTGCTGTTCGCGCCACGCTATTCGCTGATCGAGCAGAGCCTGCATGCCCGCAAGGCGGCGGTGGCCACCAATGGCGACGGCTTCGGCGTGGGCTGGTATGCCGAGCGCGACCTGCCAGGCACCTATCGCGACATCCTGCCGGCCTGGAACGATCCCAACCTGCGCAGCATCGCGCACCAGGTCCGCTCAGCCCTGTTCATGGCGCATGTGCGCGCCTCCACCGGCACTGCCACCTCGCGTGCCAACTGCCATCCCTTCGCCAATGGCCGCTGGCTGTTCATGCATAACGGCCAGATCGGCGGCTATGCGAAACTGCGGCGCCGGCTTGAGGCGCTGATCCCCGACGCGCTGTA
>NZ_CALRUC010000096.1:0-17189 GCF_943371255.1 Ferrovibrio terrae
TGCGCTGCAACATCCTTCCGCTTCCGGAGCAAGCCGGGCAGGCCTTTGCCTCCCCGGACCGGCTCGGGTAGGTTGCCCCACATGACAACCGCCGCGCTGATTGTTGCGGCCGGCCGCGGAACCCGCGCCGGCGGAGAAAAACCCAAGCAATACCAGATGCTTGGTGGAAAGCCGCTGCTTCGGCACAGCGTCGAGGCGCTGCTCGGCCACGGGGCAATAGCACGGGTGGCGGTCGTGATCCACCCCGACGATTCCGGGGCCTATGAACAGGCCGTGGCCGGCCTCACAGGCGATCCCCGGCTGATGCCGCCCTGCCTCGGCGGTGCAGCACGGCAGGACAGCGTCCGGCTGGGTCTGGAGGCCATGGCGCATGATCTGCCGGCACATGTGCTCATTCATGACGCAGCCCGCCCATTTCTTCGGCATGTTTATATAGATCGCCTGCTGGCCATGCTCAAACAGGCGCCGGGTGCCGTTCTGGCCATCCCGGTGGTCGACACCCTCAAGCGCGACGACAGCGGCTATGCCCGCAGCGGCGTGGAACGCCAGGGTCTGTGGCGGGTGCAGACCCCGCAGGCCTTCCGCTTCAGCGACATCCTGACCGCGCACCGCCAGTCGGCCGGCCTGGCGCTGACCGACGACGCCGCCGTGGCCGAACGCGCCGGCCTCGCCGTCAGGCTGGTGCCCGGCAGTGAGGAGAATTTCAAAGTGACCGAGCCCGAGGATTTCGCCCGCGCTGAACGCCAGTTGCTGTTGCGGCTGGCCGATATCCGCACCGGCCAGGGCTTCGATGTGCATGCCTTCAGCGACGAGCCGGGCCGCAAGCTCACCATCGGCGGACTTGTCATTCCGCATGACAAGGGACTGGCCGGCCATTCCGATGCCGATGTGGCGCTGCATGCGCTGACCGATGCGATCCTCGGCGCATTGGGGGCCGGCGATATAGGCCAGCATTTCCCGCCCTCTGATGCGCGCTGGAAGAATGCCGACTCTGCCGCCTTCCTGCAGCATGCCGTTTCATTGCTGACGGCGCGCGGCGGCATGCTGGCGCATGCGGATGTCACCATCATCTGCGAAGCGCCGAAGATCGGGCCGCATCGCGATGCCATGCGTGCGCGCATTGCCGCGATCACCGGCGTCGCTGTTGATCGCATCAGCGTGAAGGCAACGACCACCGAGCAGCTCGGCTTCACCGGACGGCGCGAAGGCATCGCGGCCCAGGCGGTTGCCACCATCCGGCTGCCGGGCTGAGCGCGATGTATGCTTTGCCTTTCGTGCTCTGCACCTGGTTCGGCCTCGGCAAGCTCAAGCCCGCACCGGGCAGCTGGGGTTCAGCCGGCGCCCTGCCCTTTGCCTGGCTGCTGCAGCTCTATGGCGGTCCATGGGCGCTTGCCATTGCGGCCTGCGCCATAACGCTGATCGCGCTGTGGGCGATCCGGCTGTTCCTGGTGCGCTGGCCCGGCGAAGATCCGGGCGAAGTGGTGATCGATGAAGTGGCCGGGCAATGGCTGACGCTGGTTTTCGTGCCGGCCGATCCGTGGCTCTACCTGATCGGCTTCATCGTCTTCCGCTTTTTCGACATCACGAAAATCTGGCCAGCCTCCTGGGCCGACAATACCCTCAGTGGCGCGCCCGGCGTGCTGATCGACGACCTCTTCGCCGGCCTCTATGGCATGCTGGTCATGCTGGCCGTTGTCTATTTCTGGTGAGACACATCATGGACGATACCCTGCTCCGCCTTGCCGAAACCCTGCTGCAGCGCTGCCGCGACGCCAAGCTGATGCTGGCGACGGCGGAATCCTGCACCGGCGGACTGATCGCAGCCACACTGACCGAGATCGCCGGTTCGTCGGATGTGTTCGAGCGCGGTTTCGTCACCTATTCCAATGACGCCAAGACATACTCCATCGGCGTGCCGGCCGAGATCGTCGCCGGCCATGGCGCGGTGTCGGAACCCGTGGCGCGCGCCATGGCGGAAGGCTGTTTACGCAAGAGCAAGGCCGATATCGCGATTGCCTGCACCGGCATCGCCGGACCCGGCGGCGGTACTGCTACCAAGCCGGTCGGCCTGGTGCATATCGCGGTGGCAGCCCAGGGCCAGGAAACCATGCATCTGCGCATGACCTATGGCGAGATCGGCCGCAGTGCCGTGCGCCGGGCGACGGTGGAAGACGCGCTCAACCTCGCCGGCGAAATGGTGGCGCAGATGCAGGCGAGCGCGGATTAAAGGCTGCGCGGACTAGAGGCTAGCCAGCCGCTTCACCTCGCCCGAGGCGGCAATCGTGCCGTCGCGCACGAAGCGTTCGTGGTTCTGGTCGATATCGTCCAGGCGGTAGAGATAGTTCACCATCAGGCCGGCCGACTGTTTCATGCCGTTGCGCGAGCGGTCGCCCATCCAGTTCAGCCGATGCACGGCCGAACCGTTGCTGAGATGGAAGCGCGCCACCGGATCGCGCGGCTTGCCAGCCTTGTCGGTGGCGGTGAGCAGATAGCGCGCGCAGAGCCTTAGCAGCACCGGCTTCAGCGCCTCGGCCAGCGCCGCATTGTCGGTCCAGGCATGATCCTTCAGCAGGCCGGGCAGCATGCCCTTGGAGAAGCGCTGGCCCAGCGCATGGGTCAGTTCCTCGCGCGCCTTGCTCTCCACCAGGTCCGGCGTGCCGGCAGTGACAGTTTCCTCCAGCCAGCTGCGGAAGCCCGGGATCGGCGACAGGGTCGAGAACTGCTTGAGGTTCGGCAGGTCGCGGCTGAGATCGTCCACCACGCGCTTGATCAGGAAGTTGCCGAAGGAAATGCCGCGCAGGCCGACCTGGGTGTTGGAGATCGAATAGAAGATTGCCGTATCGGCGTCCTTGGGATCGAGCACCGGCGTCGCCTGGTCCAGCAGGGTCTGCACATTGCCGGCGATACCTTTCACCAGCGCGACCTCGACGAAGATCAGCGGCTCCAGCGGCATGCGCGGATGGAAAAAGGCATAGCAGCGCCGGTCGGCATCCAGCCGGTTGCGCAGGTCGTCCCAGCTTTCGATCGCATGCACGGCTTCATAGGCGATCAGCTTTTCCAGCAGGGCAGCCGGGCTGTTCCAGGAAATGCGCTGCAGTTCGAGGAAGCCGACATCGAACCAGCCCACGAGGAGATCTTCCAGATCGGCCTCGACGATGGCGAGTTCGGGCGCCTCCTTGCGGAAACGCAAAGCATCGGCGCGCATGTCGACGAGGAATTTCACGCCCTGCGGCAGCGCGGTGAACTGCGTCAGCAGCCGCTGGCGCGGCGGGGTGAGCGCCAGCCGCAGGCTGCGCTGCGCCTTGTGGCGGGCAAGCGGTTCGGCGGCGCGCTGCACATCGGCGATGGCCGTGTCGAGTGCCACTTCATCGGCGGCGAAACCGGTGGCCAGCACCTGCAGGAAGCTGCGCTTGCCGGCATCGTCGAGACCGAGATAGAGCCGGCCGAGAGCGGCGGCACGGGCCCGGGCCGAGACCTCGCCGCCGCGCGCCTCCAGGCAGTCGGCGAACAGGCCGCGCAGGCGTTCGGTGTCCTTGGCGTCAGACAGGCCGTCGCGGGCCAGCTGGGCGGTGTCGTCGCCGCCGGCAATGCCGCGCCAGGCGCCGACCAGGCTGCGCAGGCCGCGCTCCAGCAGGGTGCCGGAAATCGAGATATTGGGAAGCGTAGGCAGGGCGACCATTCTGAACTCCTTCAAGGGCTCAGGGATAACGGCCGAGCCGGGTCAGAGTGCCGTGATCGTAGCACCAGGCGGCAGGGATAATCCATTCTCGCCGTAGAGCTGGTGCGCCCGGGTCTCGAAGGCGCCAACCATGCGGCGCACCGCTTCATTGAACAACAGCTCGATGGTTTTTTGCAAAAGCCGCGACTTGAACTCGAAATCGACATAAAAGTCGATCTCGCAGCCGGTCGGATGCGGATGGAAGATCCAGTGGTTTTTCAGATATTTGAACGGACCGTCTGTGTATTCGACATCGATGCGCCGGGCCTCCGCGTCGAGCGTCACCCGGCTGGTGAAGCGTTCGCGGAACACCTTGAAGCCGATGATCAGGTCGGCCACCACGACAGTTTCGTTACGCTCGCGGATGCGGGCACCGACGCACCAGGGCAGGAATTTCGGGTAATGCTCGATGCCGGCGACCAGCGCATAGAGCTGGTCGGGCCGGTAAGGCAGAACGCGTTTTTCAGCGTGGGTCGGCACCGGTGCTCAGGCTTCTGCGCGGGACATCTTGGCTTCGCGGGCCGCCTTCAGCCGGGCGAAATCATCGCCGGCATGATGCGACGAGCGCGTCAGCGGCGAAGCCGAGACGGTGAGGAAGCCCTTGGCATTGGCAATCGTCGCATAGGCGGCGAACTCGTCGGGCGTGACGAAGCTCTTCACCTCGGCATGCTTGCGGGTCGGCTGCAGGTATTGCCCGATGGTGAGGAAATCCACATCGGCGGCACGCAGGTCGTCCATCACCTGCATGATCTCGATCTTCTCTTCGCCCAGGCCGACCATGAGCCCCGACTTGGTGAACATCAGCGGATCGAGTTCCTTCACCTTGGCCAGCAGCTGCAGCGAGGCGAAATAGCGCGCGCCGGGCCGGATGGTGGGATACAGACGCGGCACGGTTTCCAGATTGTGGTTGTAGACATCGGGCCGCGCCGAAACCACCGCCTCGATGGCGCCGGGCTTGCGGATGAAATCGGGTGTGAGGATTTCCACCGTGGTCGACGGCGAAGACCGGCGGATCGCCGCGATGGTCTTGACGAACTGCGAGGCGCCGCCGTCGTCGAGGTCGTCGCGATCCACTGATGTGATGACAACATGATGCAGGCCGAGCTTGCCCACCGCCTCGGCGACATGCTCGGGCTCGTCATGGTCGACAGCACCGGGCTTGCCGGTCGAGACATTGCAGAAGGCGCAGGCGCGGGTGCAGACCGCGCCCAGGATCATCACGGTGGCATGCTTCTGCTTCCAGCACTCGCCCAGGTTCGGACAGGCAGCTTCCTCGCAGACGGTATTGAGATTCAGCTCGCGCATCAGCCGGCGCGTCTCGGCCACTTCCGGCGAGGTCGGCGCCTTGACACGGATCCAATCCGGCTTGCGCAGCACCGGCGTATCGGGCTTGTGCGCCTTTTCCGGATGGCGAACCGGGATGGGATGAACGTTGATGACCACGACTTTAAATCCTTGGGCGACCTCGGGAATCACTGCTGGGGCTGAGGTAGCGCGAACCCAGTATACAGAAAAGCCCCCCACCCTGCATCTGCTTGAAAACCGCCAGATTATTCAATTTTCAACCCGACTTGGAGACCTGCCTGGTCTTTCCAGCGGTCAGCGTTGCGAGAGTTTTTCGACAACGGCATCGAACAGCAGGTCGCTGACCGCAACGATATCCTTTCGTGAAGCACCTCGATGTAACAGCGACAGGACGCCCTGGGATGCTGCCCAAACGGCAAGTGCCGCAGCGTCCACCGGCCCCCGGAACCGGCCCATGTCCACCAGACGCTGAACGCGGGCGTGCATCAGCGCATAAGCATCGGCGAGCACTTCGGGTCGAGCGAGGACGTGATGCGAGAGCAGCGCGTAAAGCGCCGGACGCTTAAGCGCAAACTCTACCGCGACGTCCCAACCGGCGCGGAGCTGGTCAAGCGGATCGGCCGAGGCCGGGGCCCGCTGCTTGCGTCGCATGAAATCGGCCAGTCCATGCTGGATCAAGGCCCGCTCCAGTCCAGTCTTGTCGCCAAAATGGTGGTAGAGCGTCGGAGACTTGATGCCCGCGGCCTCGCATACGGCTCGCGTCGTTAGGCCGTCCGGTCCTTGCGCCTCGAGCAGGGCAGAAGCGACTTCCAAAATCGTGGTTTCAGTATCCATCTTTGTCCTCGGCATTCTCGCACTCTGCACTTGACGCTCCTATATCGTCGATATACATATACTGTATCTTTGATATAGGAGATATTTCATGCAGTCTGCATTCCTGGTCACGGGTGGCTCGGGTTTCGTTGGCGGCCGGCTCATCGAACGTCTTGTTGCCAAAGGCTATCAGGTCCGCGCGCTGGCCCGTAGCGATGAGGCCATACGAATCGTGCAAAAAAAGGGAGCGGAGCCAGTGCGCGGGTCGCTGAACGACGCCGCCTTGCTGGCGCGTGCGGCTCGCGGCTGTGACGCGGTGATCCACGTGGCGGCGTACTTTAAACTGTGGGGCGCCCCTGCCGAGTTCGAGCGGTCCAACGTCGAAGGCACGGCCAATCTGCTGCAGGCGGCGGCGGGCGCGTCCGTCCGCCGTTTCGTGCAACTGGGTGCGGCTGCGGTGGTGATGGGCGATATGGTGCCGATGCTGCGCACCGACGAGTCGCTGCCGCGCCAGGAGCGCTCGTGGGCACCGTACAGCGCGTCCAAGGCGCGCAGCGAAGCGCTCGTGCTGGCCGCCAACCGTGACGGTGTGTTCGAGACCGTTGTCGTACGCCCGCCGATGATCTGGGGGGCCGGCATGCCGACGCTGGATCACATGATCGAGACGGTGAAAGCGGGCCAGTTCCGCTGGGTAGGCAGTGGTTCGCAGGCCATGTCTACGGCGCATGTCGACAATGTCTGCCATGCGCTCGAACTCGCCGTAGAGAAAGGTCGTGGCGGCGAAGCCTATTTCGTCAGCGACGGAACCGACACGACGCTCAAGGGACTGATCTCCGGCTTGCTGCGGACGCGCGGCATCGAACCGCCGCGCGCTTCGGCGCCGCTGCCGGTGGCCTGGGTCATGGCCAGCGTGATGGAATGGGTTTGGCGCACATTTTCGCGCCAGGGCGAACCGCCGATCACGCGCCAGATGCTGCGTCTCATCGGTGAGCCCTTCACGCTGGACATCGGCAAAGCACAGCGCGAACTGGGCTACCAGCCCGAGGTATCGCCGGAACAGGGTCTCAGGGCTATGCACGGCACCTGAGGGGGCGCGGCTGCTCAGGTCGTGCGACCGGCATCCAGTCGCGCGACCTGCTCCGACCTCAGAAATTCAGCGCCTTGCCGTAAGCGTCCAGCACCGACTCATGCATCATTTCCGACAGCGTCGGATGCGGGAAGATGGCATGCATCAGCTCGGCTTCCGTAGTTTCCAGGGTCTTGGCGATGCCGAAGCCCTGGATCAGCTCGGTCACCTCGGCGCCGATCATATGGGCGCCCAGCAGCTCGCCGGTCTTGGCGTCGAACACGGTCTTGACCAGGCCTTCGGGCTCGCCCAGCGCAATCGCCTTGCCGTTGGCGAGGAAGGGATAGCGGCCGACCTTCACCGTATGGCCTTTGGCTTTTGCCGCAGCCTCGGTCAGACCAACGCTGGCGACCTGCGGCGTGCAATAGGTGCAGCCCGGGATATTGGTGACCACCAGCGGATGCACATCCTTCTCGCCGGCGATCTTTTCGACGCAGATCACGCCCTCATGGCCGGCCTTGTGGGCCAGCCAGGGCGGACCGGTCAGGTCGCCGATGGCATAGAGGCCCGGCTCGGCGGTGCGGCTCCATTCATCGGTCACCACATGGGTCTTCTCGACCTTGGCCTTGGTGGTCTCCAGCCCGATATTCTCGACATTGCCGACAATGCCGACGGCGAGGATGACGCGCTCCACCGTGATCTCGGTCTCCTTGCCGGCCTTGTCCTTCAGCACGGCGGTGACCGTATCGACGCCCTTCTTCAGCGCCGTGACAGTCGTACCGAGATGGATCTTCATGCCCTGCTTCTCGAAGGCCTTCTTGGCAAAGGCCGAGATTTCCTCGTCTTCGACCGGCAGCACGCGGTCCATCACCTCGACCACGGTGACCTCGGCGCCGAGCTGGCGGTAGAAGCTGGCGAATTCGATGCCGATGGCACCCGAACCAATCACCAGAAGCGACTTCGGCAGCGCCGGCGGCACCATGGCTTCCTTGTAGGTCCAGACCAGCTTGCCGTCCGGCTCCAGGCCGGGCAGCGAGCGCGCCCGCGCACCGGTGGCGAGGATGATGTGCTTGGCGGTCAGCTCGGCGACCGGCTTGCCATCCTTGGCCACCTTCACCTTGCCGGGACCGTTCAGCGTGCCATGGCCGTCGAAGACCGTGACCTTGTGCTTCTTCATCAGGAATTTCACGCCGTTGGAAAGCTGCGCCGCGACCTTGCGCGAGCGCTCGACCACCTTGGCGGTGTTGATCGTCACCTTGCCTTCGACGGTGAAGCCATAGGCCTCGGCATGTTTGATGTTGGAATAGATTTCGGCCGAGCGCAGCAAAGCCTTGGTCGGGATGCAGCCCCAGTTCAGGCAGATGCCGCCCAGATGCTCGCGCTCGATGATCGCGGTCTTCATGCCGAGCTGGGCGCCGCGAATGGCGGTGGTGTAGCCGCCCGGGCCGCTGCCGACGACGATCAGATCAAAACTGGTATCAGCCATGCTGGCTCTCCTCAGACTGAGCGGGTAATGCCGCCGTCGACACGCAAATTCTGTCCGGTGATGTAACTGGCCTGCTCCGACAGCAGGAAGGCAACCGCATCGGCGATCTCGCGCACGGTGCCGTAGCGCTGCATCGGGATGCGGGCGACGCGAGTGTCTTTCGCCGGCAGGCTGTCGATGAAGCCGGGCAGCACATTGTTCATGCGGATGCCCTGCGCCGCATACTGGTCGGCATAGACTTTCGAGAAGCTGGCAACGGCGGCACGCACCGGGCCGGAAATCGGGAAATCGGCTTCCGGCTCGAAGGTGGCATAGGTCAGCAGGTTCACGAACGCACCGCCGCCTTGGCGGAGCATCACTGGCGTGACCACCCGCACCATGCGCACCACGGCCAGATGCACCAACTCGAAGCCGGTGAGCCAGGCGGCGTCATCCAGATCGAGCAGATTGCCTTTCGGCGGATGGCCGGTGTTGTTCACCACCGCATCGATGCGGCCGTATCTGGACAGCGTGAGATCGACCAGCGCCTTCACGTCTTCGGCCTTGGCATTGGAGCCGGTGACGCCGACGCCGCCGAGCGATTCCGCCAGCGTCTTGGCTGCACCGGAGGGCGACATCGCCGCCACGTGATAGCCATCGGCGGCGAGCTTTTTCAGAATCCCGGCGCCCATGCCCTTGCCGGCGCCGGTGACGATAGCGACTTTCTCCGTCATCCTTGCCGCCTCACAGCAGCATGGTCAGCGGGTCGTCGATGAAGCCCTTGAAGGCCTGCAGGAACTGCGCGCCCACGGCACCGTCCACCGCGCGATGATCGACCGACAGCGTGCAGGTCATGATCGTGGCCGGCACGATCTGACCGTTCTTCACAATCGGGCGCTGCTCGCCGGCGCCGATGGCTAGAATGCAGCCCTGCGGCGGATTGATCACCGCCTCGAACTGCTTGATGCCGAACATGCCGAGGTTGGAGATCGAGAAGGTGCCGCCCTGGAACTCTTCCGGCTTCAGCTTGCCGTCGCGGGCACGGGCCGCCAGATCCTTCATCTCGCCAGCAATTTGCGTCAGGCCCTTGCTCTCGGCCTGCTTGATGATCGGCGTGATCAGGCCGTTGGGCGTCGCCACCGCCACCGAGATATCGGCATGCTCGTAATACATCATGCCGCTGTCGTCGAAGCTCGCATTGGCGGTCGGCACTTTCTTGAGTGCCAGCGCCACGGCGCGGATGACGAAGTCGTTGACGCTGATCTTGGCCTCGGTCTTGTCATTCAGCCGCTTGCGGAGCGAGAGCAGCTCGTCGATCTCGGTATCGATGGTGAGATAGAAATGCGGCACCGTCTGCTTGGACTCAGTCAGGCGGCGCGCAATCGTCTTGCGCATGCCGCTGAGCGGTTCGAGCTTGTAGGGCATCTTGAGCAGGTCGGCGAGCTGACGCGCACCGGGGCCGGAAGCGACAGGCGCCGCAGCCTTGCCGGCCGCAGCAGCCGACGCGGCCGCACTGCCTTTCGGCGCCTTCTCGATATCGGCCTTGACGATACGGCCATGCGGGCCGCTGCCGCTGACAGCTTTCAGGTCGACATTGTTCTGCTGCGCGATGCGGCGGGCCAGCGGCGAGGCAAACACGCGTTCCCCGCTTTTGGCCGGGGCCGCGACAGGGGCTGCAGCCGCCGCAGCCGGGGCGGCCGCAGGCTTCGGCGCAGGTGCGGCTTCCGCCTTGGGTGCTTCGGCCTTCGGCGCTGCCGCCTTGGGCGCGGCCTTGGCGGCAGAGGCGCTTTCGCCCTCTTCCAGCAGCACGGCAATCGGCGTGTTCACCGCCACGCCCTCGCTGCCTTCGGCGACCAGGATCTTGCCGAGCCTGCCTTCGTCGACGGCTTCGAATTCCATCGTCGCCTTGTCGGTCTCGATCTCGGCGATGATGTCACCGGCCTTGATCTCGTCGCCTTCTTTCTTGTGCCACTTCGCCAGCTTGCCCTCGGTCATGGTGGGCGAAAGGGCCGGCATCAGGATTTCGATCGGCATCCGTCAGCCCTCCCTTACGTGCGATAGCAGACGGCTTTCGCCGCCGCGACGATTTCCGGCACCGTCACCAGTGCCAGCTTTTCCAGATTGGCGGCATAGGGCATCGGCACATCCTTGCCATGCACCCGCACCACCGGCGCATCGAGATAATCGAAGGCCTTTTCCATGATCACGGCGGCGATTTCGGCGCCGATGCCCGATTGCGGGAAGCCTTCTTCAATCGTGACGATACGATTGGTCTTCTGCACCGAAGCGATGATGGTGTCGTGATCCATCGGACGGATGGTGCGCAGGTCGATCACCTCGGCCTCGATGCCCTCTTCCGCCAGCTTCTCGGCAGCAGCCAGCGCATGGCCGACCGCAATCGAATAGCCCACCAGGGTCACATCCTTGCCGGCGCGGGCGATACGCGCCTTGCCGATCGGCACGACATAATCGTCCAGCTTCGGCACCTCGAAGCTGCGGCCGTAGAGGATTTCGTTTTCCAGGAAGATCACCGGATTGGGATCGCGGATCGCCGCCTTGATCAGGCCCTTGAAATCGGCCGCCGAATACGGCGCCACCACCTTGAGGCCCGGAATATGCGAATACCAGGCGGCATAGCACTGGCTATGCTGGGCGCCGACGCGCGCCGCAGCACCATTCGGGCCACGGAACACGATGGAGCTGCCCATCTGGCCGCCCGACATATACAGCGTCTTGGCCGCCGAATTGACGATCTGGTCGATCGCCTGCATCGAGAAGTTAAACGTCATGAACTCGACGATCGGCTTCAGCCCGTAGAAGGACGCACCGACGGCGAGGCCGGCGAAGCCCTGTTCGGTGATCGGCGTATCGATCACGCGATCGGGGCCGAATTCATCCAGCATGCCCTGGCTGATCTTGTAGGCGCCCTGATACTGGGCGACTTCCTCGCCCATCAGGAAGACCTTGGGGTCGCGGCGCATCTCTTCCGACATACCCTCGCGGATCGCCTCGCGCACGGTCATGGAGACGAACTGCGTGCCTTCGGGGATGGCGGGGTCCTTCAACTCCGGTGCCGGTGTCTTCGCCGCCGTCACAGCGGACTCACCGGGCTTGGCCTCTTCCGGCTGCTTCTTGCCGTCATCGGGCTTCGCCGCCTTCGGGGCTTCGGCGGCCTTGACCGGTGCGGCGCCGGGCTTTTCACCCTCGCCGCGCAAGGACGCAATCGGCGTGTTCACGGCGACGCCTTCGCTGCCCTCGGGCACCAGGATCTTCTCCAGCACGCCCTCATCGACGGCCTCGAATTCCATCGTCGCCTTGTCGGTCTCGATCTCGGCGATGATGTCGCCGGCCTTGACCTCGTCGCCTTCTTTTTTATGCCACTTGGCCAGCTTGCCTTCCGTCATGGTCGGCGACAGGGCGGGCATCAGAATCTCAATGGACATCGCTTACTTCCTCCCGGCCCGCTCAGGCTTCAACATAAACGTCGGTCCACAGCTCCGACGCATCGGGCTCTGGGCTTTCCTGCGCGAAATCGGCGGCCTGCTGGACGATGTCCTTGACCTCCTTGTCGATGGATTTGAGCGCGTCCTCATCCACCATCTTGTTGCCGAGCAGCAGCGCACGCACCTGATCGATCGGATCATGCTCGGCGCGCATCTTGGTCACTTCGTCCTTGCTGCGGTATTTCGCCGGATCGGACATCGAATGGCCGCGATAGCGATAGGTCATCATCTCGAGGATCACCGGGCCCTTGCCGGCACGGCAATGCGCCACGGCTTCCTCGCCGGCTTCGCGCACGGCCACCACGCTCATGCCATCGACCTGGCGGCCGGCGATGCCGAAGCTCTCGCCGCGCTTGTACAGCGCCGGCTGCGCCGAGGCGCGGGCCACCGAGGTGCCCATGGCATACTGGTTGTTCTCGATCACATAGATGACCGGCAGTTTCCACAGCTCGGCCATATTGAAGCTCTCGTAGACCTGGCCCTGGTTGGCCGAGCCGTCGCCGAAATAGCAGAAGGTCACATTGTCGGTCTTGTTGTACTTCTGGGCGAAGGCGAGACCGGTGCCGAGCGGCACCTGGGCGCCGACGATGCCGTGGCCGCCGTAGAAATGCTTCTCGCGGCTGAACATATGCATCGAGCCGCCCTTGCCGCGCGAATAGCCGCCGATGCGGCCGGTCAGTTCGGCCATCACGCCCTTGGAGTCCATGCCGGTGGCCAACATGTGGCCATGGTCGCGGTAGGAGGTGATGACGGCATCGCCGAGCTTGGCGCAGGCCTGCAGGCCGACGACGACGGCTTCCTGGCCGATATAGAGGTGGCAGAAGCCACCGATCAGGCCCATGCCGTAGAGCTGGCCGGCCTTCTCCTCGAAGCGGCGAATCAGCAGCATGTCGCGGTAATACTGGAGCAGTTCCTTGGCCGGCGGCAATTTGCCGCCCTTGGCCGCGGTATCCGCGGCCTTGCCCGGTTTCGCCATTGTTTTCCTCCCGACTGACCTTACGGCATTGCCCACAGCTAACACCGGCTGGCGGCAATTGGCGAGCGGAAGATTATGGCTAACTTTAGTTAAAACAAGGATTTTTACTTGATTAACTGAAAATCGGTTAATCGGCGAAATTCCATTGCCGGGAAGCCCCGGTTCAGCGGCCGAGAATTACCCGGTCGCCCGGTCGCAGCAGGCCGAGCACCCGCTTGCCCTGCTCTTCCAGCATGTCGGCATCCAGGCCGTCGGCGCGCAGCAGGCCGACCCGGCGCTCCAGCGTGCGGCGTTCGCTGGTCACGTCTGCCAGCGCCACCTTGGTATCCTGGATCTGCAGGGTGAGCCGCGTATAGGCGTTGATGCCGTGCTCGCCCTCCATCGCGTGGTAGGCGAAGTAGCCGATGGCGGCGAAGCAGATCACCGGAATGACGGCGGCAAGGGAATGACGGCGGATTTCGCGAACAGCACTCATGGTGATTCGTAGAGAATCACAGCCGAGTCGCGCGGTCAAACCATTTCCGAGTCGGTCTCAAGATTCTCACAGGTGAGTCAAAGGATTAGCCGGCGACTCGGAGGGTGCGTGCTAAGCCCCTTTCCCGCACCGGAGCCGCGACCTATGCTTGGGCCATGCAGCGTCTTGCCATGGACCCCTGCCCCGACTGGCAGGACCGCGCCGAGGCCCAGGGCTTCCGCTTCCTCGGCGCCGATGGCCGGCCGCGCTGGCGCGACGATGCGGCCTACCGCTTTACAGCCACTGACATCGACACTCTGGGCGATGCGGCCCAGCAGCTGGAGGATCTGTGCCTGGAGCTGGTCGAGCGCATCGTGGCGGCCGGCGACTATGCCGCCTTCGGCCTCGGCGACCTCGCCTGCACCCTGATCGAGGATTCCTGGCGCCGCCAGGACAAGAACCTGTTCGGCCGCCTCGATCTGACCTGGGACGGCCATGGCGCGCCCCGGCTGCTGGCCTATGCCGCCGATGCCCCTGCGGGACTACACGACGCCAGCGTGGTGCAGTGGGAATGGTTCGACAGCCATTACAATCACGGCGACCAGTTCAACAGCATCGACGACATGCTGATCGAGGCCTGGAAGCATTTCGGCCTCTGGGGTCATCGCGTGCATTTCGCCTGCGGCGGCGACGACGATGCCGCGCGCGGCGCCTGCGACTACCTGCGCGGCACCGCCATGCAGGCCGGGCTGGAGACCGGCTTCCTGCCCATCGAGCAGCTCGGCTGGAACGGCAAGCGCTTCACCGACCAGGAGGCCAAGCCGATCACCGTGCTGTGCAAGCTGTCTCCCTGGGACCGGCTGCTGCAGGCGGCCATCGCGCCGCAGATCCGCACCTCGGGCATGCGCCTGATCGAGCCGGCCTGGAAGCTGCTGCTGTCGCATGACGCTCTGCTGCCGCTGCTGCGGCAGTCCTTCCCCGGCCATGAAAACCTGCAGCCGGTGGATGCCCTGCCGGCCTTCGACGGCTTCACCCCGGTGCTGGGCGTCTGGATCGTGGCGTCGCGCGCCTGCGGCCTGGGCATCCAGGAAAGCCGCCCGGGGCAAAGCCATGGCAACGAGGACAGCCGCTTCGTGCCGCACCTGATCGCGTGAAATCCGGTTGCCGCCGCCAAGCCGGATGCGCTAGGACTGGGCCATGGGACCGTTTCGCACACTCGCCGCCACGGCGCTGCTCGCTTTGCTGCTGGGCGGCTGTGCGCAAAGCCGGGTGGCCTCGACCGAGACGCAGTTCGTCGAGGGCTCGCCCGATGCCATTGTCGTCATCGGGCTGAAATCCGTCGTCCCGATCATCACCCCGGGCAGCCGCAGCTATCCCGATTTCCAGATGAGCTGGGAATTGCTGCCCGCCCAGCAGCCTGTCCGGCCGACCGCGGCGCGCGCACTCGTCGTCGACAGCGCCGACCGCACCGGCATCTTCGAAGAGAAGCCACCGGGTGAGTTGGCGCTCTATGTGATCCGCGTGCCCGCCGGCACCTATTACCTGCGGCAGATCACCACCGACGTGGCCCAGTCGCGCTATAGCCTGCTGCCGATGGGTGCGCCCGGCGCACCCTTCTTCACCGTGAAACCCGGCGAGGTGCGCTATATCGGCGACCTGCATTGCGATGTGATCGCCCGCCCGGCCCGCTGCACCACCCTGACCCGCAGCGATGCCCTGGCCCATGCCGTGCTGCGCCAGTATCCCGGCATCCGGGTCAAGCCGCATTTCCGCGCCCCGGCCTACAGCCCGGCGGCGGATGAACCGGCCAGGGTGATGACGGTTTCGAACTAGGCCTTAGCGGCCCGGTCTTTTTAACGACACCGTACCAGGCGGCGGTCGGATTCAATCGTCTCGTCGAAGGCGACCAGCCGTGTCGGCGTGTAGTCGAGCACGATCAGCGCCAGCTCGCGATCCGGCTCGGCATCATCCAGCAGGATGATGCGGTCGCGGCCGACCCGGTATTTGCCTTCGCGCGGCTCGGCCTCGTCCAGGGTCGACTTGAAAGCACCATCGGCGGTGAACTCGATGCTTTCGGTCTCGCAGCGGCTCTGGCTCACGGCCCATTTGCCTACGACAGAAAGAGACTGCGCCGCCGCGCCGACCGAAGCCAGCGCGACGGCGAGTGCGATGATGATTACCCCCCGGCTCATCATCGTCTGTTCTGTTCAGCGACCCTTGAGGGCCGACAGGCCCGGATACTTCGCTGCGGAATCGAGCTGCTGCTCGATGCGGATCAGCTGGTTGTACTTCGCCATGCGGTCCGAGCGCGCCAGCGAACCGGTCTTGATCTGGCCGCAGTTGGTGGCGACCGCGAGATCGGCAATCGTGCTGTCCTCGGTCTCGCCCGAGCGATGCGACATCACGGCGCGATAGCCGTTCTTGTGCGCCAGCTCGACGGCTTCGAGTGTCTCGCTCAGCGTGCCGATCTGGTTCACCTTGACCAGGATGGCATTGCCGACGCCCTGCTTGATGCCATCGGCCAGGCGCTTCGGGTTGGTGACGAACAGGTCGTCGCCGACCAGCTGGCACTTGGCGCCGATGCTGTCGGTCAGTTCCTTCCAGCCCTTCCAGTCGTCCTCGGCCATGCCGTCTTCGATCGACACGATCGGATAGTCGCCGACCAGCTTGGCCCAGTATTTCACCATGTCAGACGGCGACAGCTTCAGGTTCTCGCCATCCAGATGATACTGGCCGTCCTTGAAGAATTCTGTGCTGGCGGCATCGAGCGCGATCATCACATCCTTGCCGGCCTTGTAACCGGCGGCCTCGATGGCCTGCATGATGAAGTCGAGCGCGCCGCGCGTGCTCGGCAGGTTCGGCGCGAAGCCGCCCTCGTCGCCCACATTGGTGTTGTGGCCGGCATCCTTCAGCTTCTTCTTCAGCGTATGGAACACTTCGGCGCCCATACGTACGGCCTCGGCGAGGCTGGGCGCCGCCACCGGCATGATCATGAATTCCTGCACGTCGATGGGGTTATCGGCATGGGCGCCACCATTGATGATGTTCATCATCGGCACCGGCAGCACATGCGCGGCCGCGCCGCCCACGTAACGATACAGCGGCAGGTCGGCCTCCTGGGCCGCCGCCTTGGCCACCGCCATCGACACGCCGAGAATGGCGTTGGCGCCCAGACGCGCCTTGTTCGGCGTACCGTCCAGCGCGATCATGGTCTGGTCGATGCGCAGCTGCTCGCTGGCCTCGAAGCCGGACAGCGCATCGAAGATCTCGGTATTGACGGCATCGACCGCCTTGAGCACGCCCTTGCCGAGATAGCGTTTCTTGTCGCCGTCGCGCAGTTCGACCGCTTCGTGAGCGCCGGTCGAGGCGCCCGACGGCACGGCGGCGCGGCCCATGGCGCCGCTTTCCAGCACGACATCGACTTCGACGGTGGGATTGCCACGGCTGTCGAGAATTTCGCGCGCCAGGATGTCGGTGATGCCGCTCATGTCGGGGGGTCCTCTAAGGCAGGATAAGGCCGGAAAGATGGGCCAAAGGGATAGCCCGGCGGGGGAGCCGGAGCAAGGGGCGGACGGTGGCCAGACAGGGGCAAAGCTGTGGGTAAACTGGGCTTTGGAACCACCCGTCGCCCTCGGATTTATTCCGAGGGCCCATCCCATCCATCCGCGTCGCGGCGCCCGCAGATGGACCCTCGGGGCAAGCCCGAGGGTGACGGTCTATGTAAATGAGCGCCTTACCCCCAGTGTCATGGCCGGGCTTGACCCGGCCATCCACGATTGTGCATGGTCCGATGATGGCCTCGGAAGCTGTCATTCGGTCTGCACAACCCGATCTCGGTCGGTTGATTGGTTTCCCGTTGACCGACATCAAAGTAGCGACCTTCTATGTC
>NZ_CALRUC010000097.1:0-17187 GCF_943371255.1 Ferrovibrio terrae
GACATTCCCGACGATGCCTTCGACAAGGTGATGGATGTCAACATCAAGTCGAACCACTGGCTGTGCAACATGGTGGCGCCCGGCATGGCCGAGCGCGGCCATGGCGCCATCATCATCATCTCCTCGGTGGGCGGACTGTTCGGCTCCAACACGCTCGGTGCCTATGCCATCTCCAAGGCGGCCGACATGCAGCTGGCCCGCAACCTGGCAGTCGAATGGGGGCCGCAGAATGTGCGCGCCAACTGCATCGCGCCAGGCCTGATCAAGACCGACTTCGCACGTGCACTCTGGGAGAATCCTGAGATCGCCAAGAAGGCGACCAAGGGCTATGCGCTGCGCCGGGTGGGCGAGCCCGACGAGATCGCCGGGGCGGCGGTTTTCCTGAGCTCCGCGGCCGGCAGTTTCATGACCGGGCAGACCATGGTGATCGATGGCGGCGGCATGGTGAATTTCCAATCGGTTTAGGCACAGGCTCGGTAGCGGTATTGCATCGGATCGCTATATATAGAGCACCATGTCCGTCCGCCCGCTGATAGCCGATCCCCGTGCGATCATCGACCGCAAGTCGCTGACCCTGCAGCTCGATGCGCTGGGCGCGCCCGGCAGCGCCGAGCAGCGCGCCCAGGCGCTGGTGCTGCTGAAGGCGTCGCTGGCCCAGGGGCGCCAGGTGATCCACCAGCGCTTCCAGGCCGGCACGGCGGCGATGGCCACCCGGCAGTCCTTTGCCTTCCTGATCGACCAGGTCATCCGCCTGGTACATGACTTCACGGTCAACCGGGTTTATCGCCTGCCGAATCCGACAGCAGCCGAAAAGCTCTCCATCGTCGCCGTCGGCGGTTATGGCCGCGGCGAGATGGCGCCGTTTTCCGATGTCGATCTGCTGTTCCTGTTCCCCTACAAGCAGACCCCCTGGGGCGAGCAGGTGGTGGAGTTCATGCTCTACCTGCTGTGGGATCTCGGCCTCAAGGTCGGGCATGCCACGCGCTCGGTGGATGAATGCATCCGGCTCTCTCTGAGTGACGTCACCATCCGCACCGCCATCCTGGAGCAACGCTGGATCTGGGGCGACCAGGATCTGGCGGCGCAGCTGAAGGCGCGCTTCCAGACCGATGTGGTGGCCAAGACCGGCCCGGATTTCATCGAGAAGAAGCTGGCCGAGCGCGACGAGCGCCATCGCCGCATGGGTGACTCGCGCTATGTGGTCGAGCCCAATGTGAAGGAAGGCAAGGGGGGCTTACGCGATCTGCACACGCTGGTCTGGATCACCAAATATGTTTACGGCATCGAGGACAGCGCCGAACTGGTAGTGCGCGGTCTGCTGCATGCCGAAGAACAGCGCCGCTTCGTGCAGGCGATGGAATATCTCTGGACCGTGCGCATCCATCTGCACTATCTGGCCAACCGCGCCGAGGAGCGGCTGACGTTTGATATGCAGGTCGAGATCGCCAAGGCGATGGGCTATGCCGACCGGCCGGGCCGCAGCGATGTCGAACGCTTCATGAAGAAGTATTATCTGATCGCCAAGGAAGTGGGCGACCTGACGCGCATCTTCGCCGCAGCACTGGAGGAGCGCCACAAGAAGAAGAAACCGCTGGCGGCGATCCGCGCCAAGATGAAGCGGCCCAAGACCATCGACGGTTTCGAGATCGGTGGCGGCCGCGTCAATGTCGGCAGCGAGACAATGTTCGAGAAGCAGCCGGTGAAGATGCTGCGGCTGTTCCATCTGGCGCAGGAGCAGGGGCTGGATATCCACCCCGAGGCTTTGCGCCTGGTGCGGCGCCACCTCAAGCTGCTGGATGGCAAGATCCGCAACGACCCGGACGCCAACCAGCTGTTCATGGACATGCTGTGCTCGAAGCAGGATCCGGAAACCACGCTGCGGCGGCTGAACGAGGCCGGCGTGTTCGGCCGCTTCGTGCCTGATTTCGGCCGCGTGGTGGCGCAGACCCAGCACGACATGTACCACACCTATACGGTGGACGAGCACACCATCCGTGCCATCGGCATCCTCTCGCGCATCGAAAGCGGTGCGCTGAAGGAAGATCACCCCCTGTCCGTGAATGTGATCAAGGAAGTGCTGTCGCGTCGCGTGCTCTATGTCGCAGTGCTGCTGCACGATATCGCCAAGGGCCGCGGCGGCGACCATTCGGTGCTGGGCGAGAAGGTGGCCGACAAGCTCGGACCGCGCTTTGGCCTGACGCCGGCAGAAACTGAAACGGTGGGCTGGCTGGTGCGCTGGCACCTCGCCATGTCGGCCACCGCCTTCAAGCGCGACATCGCCGATCCGAAAACAGTGGTCGATTTCGCCCAGCTGGTGCAGAGCCCGGAGCGGCTCCGCCTGCTGCTCTGCCTCACGGTTGCCGATATCCGTGCCGTCGGCCCCACCATCTGGAACGGCTGGAAGGGCCAGCTGCTGCGCGAGCTGTATTACCGTGCCGAGGAATTTCTTTCAGGTGGCTTTGCCGGCCGTGGCCGCGACCAGCGTATCGCCGAGACCAAGGACAAGGTGCGCGCGCAACTCACCGACTGGAGCAAGGCCGAGATCGACCGGCTGCTCAAGCGGCATTACGAGAATTACTGGTACTCGAACGATGTGGATGTGATCCTGCGCCATGCGCGACTGATGCGCGAGGCCGATGCCGCCAAGCGCACGCTGACCACGGCGACACGGCCCGACACATTCCGCTCGGTCACTGAATTCACGCTTTACGCGCCCGACCATCCGGGCCTGTTTGCCCGCGTTGCCGGCGCCATGGCCGCGACCGGCGCCAATATCGTCGACGCCAAGATCTTCACCACCAATGACGGCATGGCGCTCGACAGTTTCTATATCCAGGACACCGAAGGTGGCGCCTTCGACAAGCCTGACCGCATCAAGAAGCTGAGTACCGCCATCGAACGCGCGCTGTCGGGCGACCTGAAGCTGCGTTCGGCCATCGCGCTGGAAAAACCCGGCATGCCGAGTCGCGCCCGTGTCTTCAAGGTGGCGCCGCGCGTGCTGATCGACAACCAGGCCTCCAATCGCTACACCGTGGTCGAGGTGAATGGTCGCGACCGCCCGGGCTTCCTCTATGATGTCACCCGCGGGCTCTACGATCTCAACCTCACCATCGGTTCGGCCCATATCGCCACCTATGGCGAGCGTGCGGTTGACGTATTCTATCTGCAGGATCTGACCGGCATGAAGCTGACCGACAAACGTCGGTTGCAGCAGATCGAAAAGCTGTTGATGAAGCAGATCAGCCCGGTCGAGGACAAGCCGGCGACGGCCGCCAAGACCGCGAAGGCGGCATAGCCGCACCCGTCTCGCGCGGTTGTGATACCCGGCACGGTGGCTTGACGGCGGAATAGTGGTGAAGGCAGTGCGACTTGCCTATACTCGCGCCGCCCCTGGAATATAGCCGCCCATCCATGTCTCTCTTCCGCGCCATCGCCACCGTCGGCGGCCTGACCATGATCAGCCGTGTCGCGGGATTCGTGCGCGACCTGTTGATTGCGCGCTATCTGGGCGCCGGCCCGGTGGCGGATGCCTTCTTTGTCAGCCTGCGCCTGCCCAATTTCTTCCGTTCGCTGTTTGCCGAAGGCGCTTTCACTGCCGGCTTCCTGCCGCTGTTCAGCCGCACCGAGGCCAAGGAAGGCCGTGTCGCCGCCCAGCATTTTGCCGAGCGCGCCCTGTCGCTGCTGCTGGTCACCACGCTGGCCTTCACGCTGGTGGCGCAGATCGCCATGCCGCTGGTGATCCTGATCCTGGCGCCCGGCTTTGCCAACGACCCCCTGCGCTTCCCGCTCTCGGTTTCGCTCACCATCATCACCTTCCCCTATCTGCTGTTCATCAGCCTGGCCTCGCTCTATGGCGCGATCCTGAATTGCTTCGGGCGCTTCTTCGCCATGGCGGCAACGCCGATCATGCTCAATCTGGTGATGATCGCCGGCATGCTGTGGCTGACGCCCTATACGCCCAATGCCGGCTATGCGCTGGCCTGGTCGACGCTGATCGGCGGCATCTTGCAGTTTCTCTGGCTCGCCTGGGATGTGCGGCGCGCGGGCCTCAGCCTGCGGCTGCGCCGTCCGGTGATCAACGACAAGGTCCGCCGGCTATTTCGCCTGGTGCTGCCGGCGGCACTGGGTGCCGGTGCCACGCAGGTCAATCTGGTGGTCGGGTTGGTCCTTGCCTCTCTGCTGCCAGCGGGTGCGGTGTCGTATCTGTTCTATGCCGACCGCATCAACCAGCTCACCGTCGGCGTGGTGGGTGCGGCTATTGCCACCGCATTGCTGCCCACACTCGCCGGCCAGCTGGCGCGCGACAATCATGCGGCGGCGCGCTACACGCAGAACCGCGCGATGGAATTCGGCCTGCTGCTGGCACTGCCCTCCTGTGTCGCGCTGCTGGTGATCCCGTTTCCCATTGTCTCGATCCTGTTCCAGCGCGGCGAGTTCGATCTGGCCACGGCGCGCGAAACCGCCAGCACGCTGTTTGCCTATGCCTTCGGCCTGCCTGGCTTCGTGCTGTCCCGCACGCTGACACCCAGCTTTCATGCACGCCAGGATACCAAGACCCCGGTCAAGCTCGCGCTGGTGACGATCGCGGTGAATGTCGGCCTCAGCCTGGCACTGCTGCCGGTCATGGCCCATGCCGGGCTGGCGCTGGCAACCGCGGTGGCGGCCAATGTGAACACCCTGCTGCTGCTGATCACCCTATACCGCCGCGGCCACTGGCAGGCCGATGACCGCCTGAAGCAGCGCGCGCCGCTGATCCTGCTGTCTGCTGCTGCAATGGGCGTGCTGCTGGTGCTGCTCGACCGTTTCGCGCTGCCGGACTGGTATGCCGGCGGATTCTGGCTGCGGGTCTCGGCCCTGATCGTGCTGGTCGGCAGTGGTCTGCTGGTTTATCTGCTCAGCACGATCTTGCTGGGTGCCACCCGGCCGGGCGAATGGAAGGCGATCCTGCGGCGCAGCTAGGCCCCGGCCTTGACGTTGTGCGCCGTCCCGGCGATAACCGCGCTCGATTTTCTCTTCCCACCACCGGGGCCTTCCACCGCCCCATCGTCCAAGGGACATTGCATGGCCTTCCAACGGCGCATCTTCTCGGGCATCCAGCCCACCGGAAACCTCCATCTCGGCAACTATCTCGGCGCGGTGCGCAACTGGGTCGCGCTGCAGAAGGACTACGAGTGCATCTTCTGCATGGTCGACATGCATGCGATCACCGCCTCCCTGCTCGATCCTGACGAGCTGCGCCACAGCACGCGCGAACTGGCCGCGGCCATGATCGCCTCAGGGATCGACCCCGAGAAGAACATCCTGTTCAACCAGTCGCAGAATCCCGATCACGCCACGCTGGCCTGGATCTTCAACTGCGTCGCCCGTATGGGCTGGATGAACCGCATGACCCAGTTCAAGGAGAAGGCCGGCAAGGATCGCGAGAATGCCTCGCTCGGTCTCTATGCGTATCCGGCCCTGATGGCTGCAGACATTCTTGTCTACAAGGCGACCCATGTGCCGGTCGGCGAAGACCAGAAGCAGCATCTGGAGCTGACGCGCGACATCGCACAGAAGTTCAACCACGACTACGGCAAGGATTTCTTCCCGCTGACCGAGCCGCTGATCTTCGGCACCGCCACGCGCGTGATGTCCTTGCGCGACGGCGCCAAGAAGATGTCGAAGTCGGATGCATCCGACCAGTCGCGCATCAACCTCACCGACACCGCCGACCAGATCGCCGACAAGATCAAGCGGGCAAAGACCGACCCCGAGCTGCTGCCCGATACGGTGGAAGGCCTGGAAGGCCGGCCGGAGGCGCAGAACCTGATGGGCATCTATGCCGCGCTGTCGGACCAGACGCTGGAACAGGCAGTGGCCGCCGCGGCCGGCAAGGGCTTTGGCGACTTCAAGAAGCTGCTGACCGAAACAGCCGTTTCCGTGCTCGGCCCGATCACGGCAGAGATGCGCCGGCTGACCGCCGATCCGGGTTATGTCGACGGCATCCTGCGCAAGGGCGGCGAGAAGGCGCGTGCGCTCTCGGCGCCGATTGTTGCCGAAGTGTACGACACGGTTGGCTTCCTGCGGCCGTAATCACACGCCGCAACCTTGAATGACGCATGCGGCGGGCCCACATTAGAGGCCCGCCGTCTTTTTGTGGCTGCTTTCCGATGATGAACGACACGGTTTCCCGCTCCGCCCTCACCGCATGGCTGCGCAGTCGCTGGCTGCCGGCCAGTGCGATTGCTGTCGTGCTGGTGTTCGGGCTGTATTTCCCGGTTGGCATGCTGATCGCCCACAAGATCGACGACCGCATGGATTATGAAGTGCCGGCCGCCGATCTGCCGCCCGGCGGCAGCCGCACGGTGGCGATGGCCGCCGCCCTGATCGATCGCGAGGTCAACCGCAACGGCTGGGTTGCCAACGATCCGTTCTTCATGCCGGGCTCGATGCTCGACAATATGCCGAATTACCAGCTCGGCATGATCCATGCGCTGGGCCGCTTTGCCTTCCAGATGGTCGACCAGATCGGCCGCACGCGCGGTTCGAGCCAGACCGACCGCGACCTGCAGGAAGCCGCCGGCCTGCTGCAGTATTCCGGCACCAAGTGGATCTTCGATTTCTCCACCTCGTTGCTGCCGACGGCGAAATCGGAAGACCAGTATCGCAAGGCACGGTCGGCTTTTCTGAGCTACAACCAGCGGCTCAGCGCCGGCCAGGCCGTGTTCGAGCGCCGTGCCGACAATCTGCAGGCCACGCTGGAACGCATTGCGCTGGATATCGGATCGTCCTCTGCCGCGCTCGACCGGCGCATCCGCGAGGGCGACGCCACGCTGATCGACTGGGAAGCCGATGACGTCTTCTACAGCGTCAAGGGGCAGCTCTATGCCTATTACCTGATCCTGCGTGAGCTGAAGCAGGATTATCCGAACCTGATACGCGACCGCGAGCTGTCCGGCACCTGGGATCAGATGCTGGCCTCCTTTGCGGCCGGCGCGGGCCTGAAGCCCCTGGTGGTCTGGAATGCCAAGCCGGATGCGATGATCCTGCCCAACCATCTGGGCTCGATGGGCTTTTACGTCGAACGCTCCCGCACCCAGATCTACGAGATCATCAATATCCTGCAGAAGTAGGCGCGACTCGCGATCGTATCGGCCATTGCCTTCGGGCCGGTGGCAGGGCAACCTCTGACGCCATGAGTGAAGCAAAACCAGTATCGGCCGCCGAACAGCGCCGCCGCAGCAAGTTCCTGGTCGTCGTCGACGATACGGCGGAAGTGCGCGTTGCCGTGCGCTATGCCACGCGGCGTGCCCGCAACGTCCGCTGTGGCGTGGTGATGCTGCGCGTGATCGAGCCGGTGGATTTCCAGCAATGGGCCGGCGTCGCCGAGATGATGCGCTCGGAGGCCCATGAGGCGGCCGAGGATCTGCTGCAGAAGCTGGCCGAGCAGGTCAATCAGGAGTCCGGCCTGATGCCGGAGCTGGTGATCCGCGAGGGTATTGCCAAGGACGAGCTGCTCAAGCTGGTCGATGAAGATCCCGATATCCGCATGCTGGTGCTGGCCGCGGCGCCGGGCAAGGGCAGCGAGGGGCCGGGGCCGCTGGTCTCGGCGTTGGCCGGCCAGATGGCGGGTGACCTGAAATTCCCCATCACCGTGATCCCCGGCGCGCTCACCGACGAGCAGATCGATCGCCTGACGTAATCGACATCTGGCCTAGTCGTCTTCAATCATTGCAAGGTCGATGACGCTTTCGGAGATCACCGTGGTGGTCACCGGATCATGCAGATGGTCGATCGGGCGGCCGTCATGGCCGGGCAGCCGGTCATAGAGCGCGAAACCGAGCACCGCATCGATGCGTGTGCGATCTGCCGCCAGTGGCAGCAGCAGGCGGCGGAACTGCATGATCAGCCGGCCGCGCTGGCTCCAGTGCTGCATCACATAATGGCCATAGCCTGTCAGCACCGTCCGGTAATTGGCGGTCACGCGGTTAAGCTGTTCGCCGGTGAATATCTCGTCGAGATGGCGATTGCTCAACTCGAAGCCGAGCTGTTCGCGCACGGCAATGCCCGACAGCACATAGCGAAAGCGCGCTCCGCCATCGATGGCCTCGACCATGAAAATGTTGGGCAGCAGCTGCTTGAGATCGAAGGGATCGATATCGTCGCGCGCCGGGCAGAGCTGCAGACCGCGCCAGCGCTGCCAGCAGGACAGCACATGACTGAGACGCGCATCATCGACCAGCTGTTGCGGCGTGGCGTTCATGCACCAAGTCTGAACCGCGATGCGGGCCGCGGCAACCGCAAATCAGGCGGTTGCAAGCCGATGTGATCGGGAATTATTCGTAGCCGGCGAGCCGTTCGGCCGGCAGGGTGAACAGCTCCTGCGGCTCGCGGACGCCGCGCAGGGCATGGAAGCCGACCGACTCAAGCCGGTATGCGGCGTCGCTGGCGCGATTGATTGCATCGGCAAAGGCCGCCGAGGCCAGCAGCGGCCGGTCGACCGCCTTGGTCTGCGCTTCCAGCCGCGCCACTTCGTTAACGGCGCGGCCGATCACGGTGAAATCCAGGCGGTCGCGCGCGCCGATATTGCCGAACACAACTTTTCCGACATGCAGGCCGAGCCCGACCCTGAGCGGCCCGACACCGGCGATGGCACGGCCTTGGTTGAGCTCATGCAGGCCGGCAAAGGCGTCCTCGCCAGCGGTCAGCGCGCGGCGGCAGGCGGCTTCCAGGGTGCTGCCATCCTCGACCCGGAAGATCGCCAGCAGGCCATCGCCGATGAATTTCAGCACCTCGCCGCCATGGGCGTGGATCGGGCCGGCCATCGCATCGAAATAGCGGTCCAGCGTCGCCACCACTTCGACCGTTTCGTTGCGGTCGGAAAAGGCCGTGAAGCCGCGCAGGTCCGACAGCCAGATCGCTGCTTCCACCTCATAGCCCTGACCGCGCTGCAGATCGCCCTTCAGCACCCGCTCGGCCGGGCTTTGGCCCAGATAGGTGGTCAGCAGGTCGCGGGTCATGCGCCGGCCGGCTTCCAGCTCCATGCGCAGCGCGATCAACGGCATCAGTTCCATCAGATAGCTGAGTTCCTCGGGCCGGAAACCGCCCGGCCGGTCGGTGGCAAAGCTCATGAAGGAGACATTCTGGCCTTTCTTGCCCATGCCCGGTCCCTGGGTAAACCGCATGGGCAGAACCAGGTAGTCGGTCACGCCGAGCGCCTTGAGTTCGGGCAGGATGCCGAAATCCATCGGCGCATCGGGCTGTTCGAGCTGCCGGCGGATGGCGGCCGCCCCCTCATGGATCACCGCGATCGGGCTTTTCAGGTATTCGTCGGTCTGGAACACGTCATGGCCGCGCTCGGCCATCCTGACCCCCTGGTCGCGCTGCCAGACAAAGGCCCGTGTGGCAGTCAGGGGATGCATCGAGGGCAGGCCGGTGGTGACGCGAAACAGCGGCACGCCTTCCTCGACCAGATGGCGGCAGAATCCGTCGAACAGCTCGCTCATCGGCATCACTTTGCCGTCGTGATCGAGCAGCCAGCGGGCAGCCGCAGTGAGAACAAGCCGCGAATCGGGCCAGCTGGGCAGACGCTTCACCCCCGGCGCCGGATCGCTCATCGCTCCACAGCCCTGGGGACAACCTGCAATTTTATCCACATTGGTTTAAAATCTTCCAAAACTTGCGCTGCCCGCGCAATTTCATGTCTTAGCCATGGTTTTGCCACAGCCTTTAGCCTTGATATTTACGGACCCCGCGACCAATTTCCAGTCCACCTTACGAGACCCAATGAATGTTCATCCAGACTGAAACCACGCCGAACCCGGCGACCCTCAAATTCCTGCCTGGCCGCGATGTGCTGGGCGGGGCGTTTGTCGGCGGCTCGGTCGACTTCACCGAAGCCGAATCGGCCAAGGTGTCTCCGCTCGCCACCCGCCTGTTCGCGGTGTCGGGCGTCGAGGGAATTTTCCTGGGATCTGACTTTGTCACCGTCACCAAGGGCGACGCCCGCGACTGGACCGAGCTGAAGCCGGCCCTGCTGGGCGCGATCATGGAGCATTTCATGTCCGGCCTGCCGGTCATGGATGCCGGGGCGGGCAGCCAGGATGTCGAGGAAACCTTCGATCCGGCCGATAGCCAGATCGTCGTCCAGATTAAAGAATTGATCGAAACGCGGGTTCGTCCCGCGGTGGCCCAGGATGGCGGCGACATCATCTTCCGCGGATTCGAGCGCGGAGTCGTTTTCCTGCAGATGCAGGGGTCCTGTTCCGGTTGCCCCAGTTCAACGGCAACCTTGCGCTACGGCATCGAGAACATGCTGAAGCATTACGTGCCCGAAGTATCCGAAGTACGGGCCGTTTGAGTCGCCGTCGGTTCCGGGCGTTTCGGAACTATCGGTAGTTCACCGCGTTTCCTGGTGGGGGATCGCACATAGGGCAGCGCCCGGTGTAGTCCGACGTGTTGTGTCGGCTGTGCCGTGGGACTGGCGCTGATAACTGTGGAGGTTTGACCCATGACGGCACATCGCGATCGGCGATTGCTTGCCATTGGATCGGACGTACGTCTGATTTTTGCCGGTTTCGGCCTGTTGCTGGCCGTCGGCTTGGTTTCCGGAGTGGGGGTGGGTTGGCTTTCGAGCCGCCAGCTTTCGCATGTTCCCGAGATGCAGGTGGCGCAGGCCGCCCCGAATCTCTCGGTGGGCGAATCCGTCCATGAAGCCTGGGATCGTCTGCGCCAGATTGCGCAGCTCGACTGGCGTTCGGTTGTCGAACCGCGCGCAGTCGTGGCTGATGCCAATCCGGCCGGCGCTGCCAAGAAAACCAACGACACGCCGGCGGTGAGCGCCGCCGATGCCTCGCGCCGTATCGCAGAGGTGCGCCAGCTTTCGCCCCATCGCACGGCGATGCGTGCCGATACCGACCGCACGGTTGATGCCATGCTGCGTCGGTTTGAGCAGGAAGGTTTCGACCTTGTCGAATTGCGCAATACCAATGGCCAGGTGGAAGTGCCGCGCATTTTCCTCGCCTCGCTGCCGGTCGATATCGCCGATGTCAACCTGACCGAGAAGCGCAAGCGCGCGTTTCTGAAGGTGATGCTGCCGCATATCCTGCGTGAGAACGAGCGTATCACGGCTGATCGCGAACGTCTGACGCAGCTGCACCAGCGCATTCAGTTCGGCGCAAGCCTGAGCGTGCGCGACCAGCGCTGGCTCGAACAGCTGGCCGAACAGTATGGTGTCGATGATGTCGACACTGCCGAACTGCTCAACCGCGTCGATGCCGTACCGCCGGCGCTGGCGCTGGCGCAGGCGGTGGAAGAGTCGGGCTGGGGCACCTCGCGCTTTGCGCTGATGGGTAATGCCGTCTTCGGCATGTGGACCTGGAATCCGGGCAGCGGCCTGGTGCCGGAAAACCGTCCTGATGGCGAAACCTATGAAGTGCAGCGCTTCAAGAGCCTGGAGCATTCGGTTGCCGCCTATATGCGCAACCTGAATTCCAAGACCAGCTATCGCGAGTTCCGCGACAAGCGCGCCGGCATGCGCGACCGTAACGCAACGCCCGACAGCTACCAGCTGGCCGGCACGCTGCATCGCTATTCGGTACGTGGCCCGGATTACATCCGCACCATCCGCTCGATCATGAAGTCGAACGGGCTGGAACAGTTTGACGCCTCGCGCCTGACCGACGAGCCGAGCCCGCTGCTGACGACGCTGGATTTCTTCGGTAAGTCGTAGTCGCAACACTCTGATAACCATAAAAAGCCGGCCGACGCTGATTCGGCCGGCTTTTTTGTCTCCGGTCATCTGCCCGGCCCGTCTTGCAGCCGCGTTCACCGCACCAATATACTGTCAGGTAACGGATTCGCCGGCCCAAGGGCCGGGCGCATGCAGATCCGGTCGATCCAAGAGGCTATTTATGACCACCCGTTTTTCGCGCGTCCTGCTGGTGCCCGTGCTGCTCGGCAGCTTTGCCCTCGCCGCCTGCCAGAATAATGGCCAGGGCCCGGAGATGAACAAAGAGAATATCGGCACCGTCCTCGGCGGCATCGGCGGTGCCGTGCTCGGCGCCCAGTTCGGCAAGGGCACCGGCCAGCTGGTCGGCGTCGCTGCCGGCGCCCTCGCGGGTGCCTATCTCGGCAACCAGATCGGCTCCTCGCTCGACAAGGCCGACAAGGCCCAGATGGAGCAGGCCAGCCAGAAGGCCACCACCGCGCCGATCGGCCAGCCGATTTCCTGGCGCAATCCCGACAGCGGCAATTCCGGCACCGTGACCCCGACCCGTGAGGGCACGGGGGCCAATGGCGCCTATTGCCGCGAGTTCCAGCAGTCGGTGACGGTCAGCGGCAAGACCGAGCAGGCTTATGGCACGGCCTGCCGTCAGCCCGACGGCAGCTGGAAGATCGTCAACGGTTGATCCGCATGATCGCTGCCGGGCGTAGCAATCGGAGGCGGGGGGCATCGCGCCCACTGCTGGCCGCTGCGTTCGGTCTGGCCCTGGTTGTCACGCCGGTTGCCGCGCATGCCGATTTTGCCCAGGGCGTGCGCGCCTATGAAGCCGGCGACCACAAGGCTGCCCTGGACGCCTGGCTGCCACTGGCCGAACGCGGCGATGTGGCGGCGATGCGCAATGTCGGCCATCTCTATCGCTGGGGGCAGGGCGTCGAAAAGGACGTGCCGCAGGCCATGCAGTGGTATCGCAAGGCGGCCGAAACCGGCTTTGCCCGGGCCCAGGCCAATCTTGCCGCCATCTATCTGCAGGGCGACGAAGGCGTGCCGATCGACTACCCCGAAGCCCGCAAATGGTTCGAGGCTGCCGCCAAGCAGGGCCATGCGGTGGCACAATATAATCTTGGCCTGATGTATGAACTCGGCCTTGGCGTCGAGAAGAACGATGCCGTTGCGCTCGGCTGGTACAACAATGCCGCCAAGGCCGGCCAGCCCGATGCGCTGGAGCGCCTGTCATTGCTGGTGATGCGGCGCGACGATGCGGCAAAGGCTTCGGCGGCAACGGCGCCAGCGCAAACCCCAGCCGATGCGCCGCGCGCGGTGTCCGCCGACGAGCGGACCGAGAATGCCGGCAGCAGCCCGCCGCCGGCTGCCGCCGCACTTGCGGCACCGATCCCGCCGCCAGCGGCCCAGGCAGCGCCGGCGCCGGAGTCTGCGCCGGTTCCAGCACTGGCCTCGCCGACCGAAATACCGCCGGCCATGTTCGTTCCGTCTGCTGTTGCCACCACGCCGGCCGCAGCCCCGGCGGCCACGACAGCGGCGGACGACAAATCTCAGGAAACGGGCTTCCCCTGGCTGTTCGGGCGCATTTTCTCGGCGATTTCTTCCGGTGGCGGCGTCTCGATTCCGGATATATTCGAGGACTCGCCGGCAACCCCTGAAACCCAGCCGGTCGAACCGGAGAACGGCCGCAAGGCCGCTGAGCCGGTTTCACGGCCATGAGGACTCACCGCGATGCGTGATCCCTATCAGGTGCTGGGCGTGGCGCGCGGTGTCAGCACGGAAGACCTGCGCAAGGCCTATCGCAAACTCGCCAAGGAATTCCATCCCGACCGTAACCAGGGCAATGAAAAGGCGTCTGACCGGTTCAAGGAAATCTCTGCCGCCTATGACCTGCTTGGCGATGCCGACAAGCGCGGGAAATATGATCGCGGCGAGATCGATGCCTCGGGCCAGCCGCGCGCGCGCGGTTTCGGCGGCGGCGGCTTCCGCCCCGGTGGCGCGTCTGGGGGCGGTGCCGGCACGGGCGCCGGCGGTCCCTTCGGCGGCTTCGGCTTCGATCCGAATGCCGGCGGCGAGGATATCTTCGACGAGATCTTCGGGCAGATGCGCCGCAATCGCGGCGGTGCCGCGGGTGCTGGCCCGCGCAGTGCCAACCGGCCGATGCGCGGTGCCGACCGCCATTTCAATCTCAAGATCGGCTTCCTCGATGCCGCGCGCGGCTGCAAGCGCCGCCTCACCATGCCCGACGGCAAGCAGCTTGATGTCGCCATCCCGGCCGGCCTGATTGACGGCCAGCAGATCCGCCTGCGCCACCAGGGCGATGCCGGCCGCAACAAGGGCGAAGCTGGCGATGCGCTGATCGAGGTCACCGTCGAGCCGCATCCGTTTTTCGTCCGCCAGGGCGACGACCTGCATCTGGAACTGCCGCTGACGCTGGACGAAGCCATCCTCGGCGCCAAGATTCCGGTACCGACCATCGACGGCATGGTGGCGGTGAGCGTGCCCAAGGGCGCCAGCTCGGGCACCACGCTACGGCTCAAGGGCCGCGGCTTTCCGCTCAAGGGCGGCGCATCTGACCAGCGCGGCGACCAGTATGTGAAGCTGAAGATCGTGCTGCCGGAAAAGCCGAACTCGGCGCTGGAAAAGCTGATCGAGGGCTGGGTCAAGTCGAACAAATACGACGTGCGGGCCAAATACACCGTCGATTGAGGCACCCCAGGCCTCTTAACGAAGCCTTCACCATCTCCTGACAGCCTAGACCAAGAATCTCCCTTTACGCGCCAATCTTGTTGCGGGGGAGTCCGGCAGATTCTATCGTCCGCGCCAACGGTCGCCGATTCGCGGTGGGCATACGCTTCGGTCATGTATACGCGTCGTCTCGTCCTTACCTCTCTGCTCGGCCTGCTCGGCACCACTGCCTTGCCGGCTTCGGGACTGGCTGCGACCGATCGCAAGGCACCGCCGCTGCCCGGCCGCAAGCCGGCCCAGGGCGCCGCGCCCAAGCTGCCGCCGCGTCCGCCGGCCATTGTCATCCTCGATCCCGGCCATGGCGGCCGCGACCCGGGCGCCATCGGCGTTACCGGCACCGAGGAGAAAGACGTCACCCTGTCGATCTGCCAGGGCATCCGCCAGATGCTGGCCGGGCGCAGCGACATCAAGGTGTTCCTCACCCGTGACCGCGACAGCTATATCCCGCTGCCCAGCCGCGTCGCCTTCGCCCATGAGAAGAGCGCGGATCTCTTCATCTCGATTCATGCCGATGCGGCGCCCAACCGGGCCGCCCGCGGCCTCTCGGCCTATACGCGCGCCGACAAGGCAACCGACGATTTCGCCCGTCATCTGGCAGACCGCGAGAATCGTGTCGACGCCGTCTACGGTTTCGATGCCGGTGCCACCGACAGGCAGACGGCCGCCATCCTGATCGACCTGGCCCGCCGCCACGGTCATAACGCGTCGCTCAACGCCAAGCGCCGCATTGTCACCGGCGTGGGCAATCGCGTGCTGCTGCTGGAGAATCCGATGCGCGCGGCGAATTTCGCCGTGCTGCGCTCGCCGGCCTTACCCAGCGTGCTGATCGAGACCGGCTTCCTGAGCAATCCGCAGGATGAGAAAATCCTGCGCAGTCCGAAAAGCCGCGCCGAACTGGCGCGCTATCTGGCCGACCAGATCGCCCCCGTCGCCGTCGATCTGCGCGAAGCGTGACATAAGTTGTCATGCCCGGACTTGATCCGGGCATCCCATTCAGTTTTTGCGCCAAGACAAATGGGACCCTCGGGTCAAGCCCGAAGGTGACAAGGAAAATGCTCCCCGATCTGTTTCCCTTCATCATCGCCGCGTCCGGCGTCTTCCTGATTGCCTTCATGCGCGGCGCCTTTGGCGGTGGCTTTGCCATCGTCGGCATTCCGCTGCTCTCGCTGGCCATGGACCCGATCACGGCTGGCGCCGTGCTGGCACCGCTGTTCATCGCCATCGATATCGTTGCCTTCCTCTACTGGAAACCCAGCACCTGGTCGAAGCCGGACGCTAAACTGCTGCTGCCGATGCTGGCGCTCGGCATCGCCTGCGGTTTCTGGCTGATGAGCATACTCAACCGCCATGCCGTCGAGGTGGCGATGGCGCTGATCACGCTGGTCTTCGCCGGCCTGTGGTTCCGCAGCGGCGGCACGGTGCGGCAACAGCCGCGCGTGCCGGCAAAAGGCCTGCTGGCCGGCTTCACGGCCGGGATTACCACGATGGTGGCGCATTCCGGCGGGCCGCCGCTGGCGATGTATCTGCTGCCGCTGGGCCTGGCGAAAGTGGTCTATGCCGGCACGACGAGCCTGTTCTTCACGGTGGGCAATGCCCTGAAGGCCGGGCCGTGGCTGTATCTGGCGCAGCCCGATGCACGCACCTGGATTCTGATGGCCTGTTGCCTGCCGGCAGCACCGCTTGGCGTCTGGCTCGGCTGGCGCCTGCATGAACGGCTCGACCAGCGCCAGCTGTATCGCCTGTGTTACGGCCTGCTGGTGGTGACGGCCTTCAAACTCTTATGGGATGGCCTGGAAGGATTTGGCTTGTCAGGCTTCCTGCACGGCTGACCAGAAATCCTCGGCGATGCGCGTGCCGCGCTCGCGCTGCCGGTACAGCCGGATATCGACCGGAATGCTCCAGGCATCATTGCCGGCCGGCACCAGGGTCTGGGCTGCCAGATCGTCGACGATCAGGCTCTGCGGCAGCCAGGCGATGCCGCGGCCATCGCGCGCCATCGCGCGCAGCACCGTGCCCTGCGGCGCGATGAAGCTCACCCGCAGCGGCAGGCTGGTTTCGCGCCGCCCCAGCATCGCGGTGACAATGCGGCCCAGGCCGGAATCCTCGGCATAGGCCAGATAGGGCAGGGCCTGCGGCGCAGCATCCAGCGCGTGGCGCGGGTTGCCACTGTCATCCGGTGCGCAAACCGGCAGCAGCCGGTCCTGCGCCAGCCGGCGATACAGAAAGCGGTCGGGCGGCAGGCGGTTGGCCACCGCGTCATGGCCGTGGCAGAGCAGGAACTGGCTCTGGCCCTGCAGCAAAGCTTCCTCGCCAGCCTGCATGCTGCCCGACATCAGGCGGATGGCGCCGAGCCGGGCTGCGATTTCCAGCCCGCGCAGCCAGTCGGGGAAGAAGGTGAGCGACAGCGCCTGGGTGGCGGCGAAGATCAGCGTGGCGGTCTCCGCCTGTTCGGCCTGGCGCGCCTCGTCGCGCGCCTGCGCCAGCCGCCGCAGCATGTCGCGCACGGCTGGCAGGAACTGCTCGCCGGCCGCGGTCAGCCGCACCGGCTGGGCCGAACGGTCGAACAGCATCACGCCGGCCCAGTCTTCCAGCGCGCGGATGCGGCGGCTGAAGGCCGGCTGGGTCATATGCCGGGCCTCGGCCGCGCGGGAGAAGTTGCCCGCTTCGGCCAGTGCCAGGAAATCCTCAAGCCAGTTGAACTCCATAGCCGTCCGGTGCCGTCCTTACGGGGTGCA
>NZ_CALRUC010000098.1:0-16947 GCF_943371255.1 Ferrovibrio terrae
CAGCGCCTGCAGGTCGACATGGCCTATTTCTTCGAGGGCCTGGAAGCCCGCCTGGAGAGCAAGCCGATGGAACATGGCGGCAAGAACCGCTCGACCATCGAACTGGTGCGCAACTTCAGCGACATCGAAGACACCACGATCCGTTCCGCAGTGGCCGGTCTGATCAAGAGCATCGCCAGCCGCTACAAGGACGAGGAACTCGGCACCGCCGACTAAGACCGGCGACCGGAGATTTCAGCGCCGACTCTCCTCCGGCGACAAAAGCCCCGCTTCTGCGGGGCTTTTTTTGTAATCGCCTGGTCTTTGTGATCGCGCAGCCAAAGAAAAAGCCCCGCTTGCGCGGGGCTTTCCAAACCAGGATGAGGCGGGTGCTTACAGCGCGGCCTCGGCGGCAATGGCCGGACGCATGCGGCTGCCGGCCAGTTCGGCCACCGGCATGATCCGCGCCGTCTCGCGCAGCTTGGTGTGGGTGGTCCAGGCATAGGCGCTCTGGTCGGCGAACAGCGCCTTGAGCAGCTTGTTGTTGACGGCATGGCCCGAGCGGCGGCCTTCGTAACGGCCGATCAGCGGCGCGCCGGCGAGATACAGGTCGCCCAGGGCATCGAGAATCTTGTGGCGCACGAATTCGTCGTCGTAACGCAGGCCGTCGTCATTCAGGATGCGATCATGGCCGAGCACCACGGCATTCTCCAGCGAACCGCCGCGGGCGAGGCCCATGGCGCGCAGCTGTTCCACTTCCTGGACGAAACCGAAGGTGCGCGCGCGCGCGATATCGGCCTTGAAACGGCCCGGCTCAAGCTGGAATTCGGCGCTCTGGCGACCGATCATCTTGTTGGCGAACTCGATCTCGAAATCGATGGTGAAACCATCGGCCGGGGCCAGCGACGCCGAGGCATTGCCTTCGCTCACCGAGATCGGCTTCAGCACCTTGAGATACTTGCGCGGGGCAACCTGTTCGATCAGGTCGGCGCATTCGATCAGGAAGACGAAGGGCGCGGACGAGCCGTCCATCACCGGCACTTCCGGACCGTCGATATCGATCAGCACGTTGTCGACGCCAAGGCCGGCCAGCGCGGCCATCAGATGCTCGACGGTACCGATCGAAATACCTTCGCCGGCGGCAACAGTGGTGCACATGCGCAGGTCGGTGACCTGGTCAAAGCGGGCGCTCACCAGCGGCCGGCCCGGCAAGTCGACGCGACGGAACACCACACCGGTGTCAGGCGCAGCCGGATTCAGCACCAGAGTCACCTTCGCCCCGCTGTGCAGACCGATACCGGAGCACTTGATGCGGTTCTTCAGCGTCTTCTGGGCGATCTTGCCGGAATTGAGCACTGGGAACTCCTTGAACTGGATCGCGAATCGGACGTGTTCGCGCAAAAAGAAAACCGGGGATGGTTGTAGCAACCACCCCCGGCTTCAACAAATCACTCTATGTAACCAGTTGTAACGCCGATTCCTGTATATGAATCAAAGCGTTAGAGAGGTTTTGAAACCTCAGTTCGCCTGTCGTCGCAGGAAGGCTGGAATGTCCAGCAAATCATCCTGCGGCCGGGTCGGCGCCGCCCGTTCAGCCGAGGCGACCAGGCCAAGATCGGCCTGACGCGGCGGCTCGACGCGCACGGTCGCCGCAGACGCCATTGACGGTGCCACAGGGGCAGCCGGCGGGGCCTGGCGGGTGAACTGCGGTTCGGCCTGGCGCGTCAGCGGTGCCGGCTCGGCCTCGGCGCGGCGGGCCGCACCGGTGATCCGGTCGAACAGGCTGGTCTTCTTCTTCGGCTCAACCGGCTTGTTGACCATGTCGGCTTCGGCGAAGGGATCGGGCTGGCGCAGGGCCTCGCCCGCCATCGTCGGTGCCGGCATCGGCTGGGCCGCGGGCGGAGCGAAGCTCACCGGGGCAGCCTGGGCTTCGGCCAGCGTCGCCGCGAAGGGTCGCGGCTGTGCCGGTTCCAGCACCGGAGCAGCCGCGATGATCGCGGCCGGTTCGCCGGCCTGCAGGGTCGCATGCGCCATCACGCTTTCGGGCAGCTCGGCAGGCGCCGGCAGCTCGTAGGCGGGTTCGGCCATCGCCGGCATCGGCTCGGGCATCGCCAGGGCGGTGGCACCTGCCGTCATGGGAGCCGTCATCGGCGCGGCGGCCGCCTGGGCGACAACCGGCTGAACGGCCGGCGCCATCATCGGCGCCGCCTGCATGGCGGCAACCGGCTGGGCGGCGCGCGGCGCGACGGCACCGAAGCTGACCGGCTTGGCCTGCGGCGGAGTGACCAGGCGCAGGCCCGGCGAGGTCTGCGGCTGACCGGCCTGCTGGGCGACGACATCGATGCCGGTGGCGACCACGGAAACCCGCATGCGGCCTTCCATATTGGCATCCAGCGTCGAGCCGACGATGATATTGGCCTCCGGGTCCACTTCCTCGCGGATGCGGTTGGCGGCTTCATCGACCTCGAACAGGGTCAGGTCCGGACCGCCGGTGATATTGATGAGCACGCCGCGGGCGCCCTTCATCGAGATATCGTCCAGCAGCGGGTTGGCGATGGCACGCTCGGCGGCCTCGATGGCGCGATGCTCGCCCTCGGCCTCGCCGGTGCCCATCATGGCCTTGCCCATCTCGCTCATCACCGAACGCACGTCGGCGAAGTCGAGGTTGATCAGGCCGGGCATCACCATCAGGTCGGTGATGCCGCGCACGCCCGACTGCAGGACGTTGTCGGCCATCTTGAAGGCATCGGCAAAGGTGGTCTTCTCATTCGCCACCCGGAACAGGTTCTGGTTCGGGATGATGATGAGGGTGTCGACATACTGCTGCAGTTCGCGGATGCCGGCCTCGGCCAGTTTCATGCGCTGGCTGCCCTCAAACGAGAAGGGCTTGGTCACCACACCCACGGTGAGGATGCCCATTTCCTTGGCCGCACGGGCGATCACGGGAGCCGCACCGGTACCGGTGCCGCCGCCCATACCGGCCGCCACGAAGGCCATATGGCTGCCCTGCAGATGCTCGAGGATCTGTTCGATCGATTCTTCGGCCGAGCCGCGGCCGACTTCCGGCCGAGCGCCGCAGCCCAGGCCCTGGGTCAGCGCGGTGCCCAGCTGGATGCGCCGCTCGGTGAGCGACATATTCAGCGACTGGGCGTCGGTATTGGCGGCCACGAACTCGACGCCCTCAAGCTGGGCGGCGATCATGTTGTTAACCGCATTGCCGCCGGCACCGCCGACGCCAAAGACGACGATACGGGGCTTCAGCTCCCGTGTGGTCGGCATGGTGAGATTGATACCCATGTTCTCCTCCAGGGTTACAAGTTGCTTTGACCAAAGTCGCTGCATGATGCAAGCGACATTGCAAAAACCGCGTGGTTGCTAGGTGTTTTTGAAGTGGTCTCCATTGTCATCACCACGCGGTCAGAAATTGGCCCGCAACCAGCGGCCGATTCGTGAGATCGTGCCGTTGGGTGCGGGCTCGGGTTCAGGCAAACGGATCATGCGCTCAGCCGCCTGCTGTTGAGCGTAGGAGAGCAAACCGGCACAGGCCGAGAAGGCCGGACCACCGGTTGCCTCTGCCAGGCCGCCGACACGGATCGGTCGGCCCAGGCGCACCTGTTTGTCGAGAATGCGGGCGGCCAGTTCGCGCACGCCCTGCAACTGGCTGGCACCACCGGTGAGCACCACGCGGCGGCCGGCCAGCTTCTCGAATCCGGACTGCGCGAGTCGCTCGCGCACCTGTTCCAGGGTCTCTTCGAGTCGCGGCTTGATGATGCCGGTCAGGATCGAACGCGGCACCTGGTTATGGGTATGGTCATCGATCTCGCCGACCTGCGGCACGTCGATGGTCTCGGTGTCGTCGGACGGCGACGGCAGCACGGTGCCGTAGAGCGTCTTGAGGCGTTCGGCATGGGCCAGCGGGGTGGAAAGACCCCGGGCGATATCGTTGGTGACATGATGGCCGCCCAGCGGCACGACATCCACATGGACCAGCTGGCCGTCATAGAAGACGGCAAGACTGGTGGTGCCGCCGCCCATATCGAGCAGGGTGACGCCCAGATCCATCTCGTCCTCGACCAGGCAGGCGAGCCCGGCGGCAAACGGCGAGACGATTCGCCCGGCGATGCGCAGGTGGCCGCGGGCAACGCAGGTCGACAGGTTGCGCAGCGGACCGGAGCCGGCGGTGATGACATGCATGTTCACGCCAAGCCGTTCGCAGGCCATGCCGCGCGGATCCTTGATGCCGCGCGAGCCGTCGATGGTGTAGCCGACCGGGATCGAGTGGACGATCTCGCGGTCGCCCGGATGCTCATGGCGTCGACCCTGGTCGAGCACCAGCGCCACATCGTGGTCGGTGACCTCATGGCCGTCGATGGCGACCTCGACACCCACGCTGTGCGATTGCGGATTGCCGGCATTCACGCTGACGAAGACATCGCGGATGGTTTCGCCGCACATGCGTTCGGCGGTTTCCACCGCGGCACGGATCGACTGTTCGGCCTGGTCCATGTCGATCACGTTGCCGTTGCGCAGACCGCGCGACAGCTGGTGGCCGATGCCGATCACCCGCAGCGCGCCGCCATCGCTGCGCGCGATGAAGCAGCAGACCTTGGACGAGCCGACATCGAGTGCGGCGATCAGTCCGTTGCGCGATACAGCCATGGTTCAGTTCCCCTCGCGAGCAATGCGCATCTTCATGTCCGTTTCTTTCCCGGGCGCGGCGACGTGGTGGGCGGCGGCGCGTCGATATCGGGGTTCAGTTGCACGATCAGGCGGTCGTCGAGCCGCAGGTCGACCACCTTGATGTCGCGGCGCAGCAGGCCGTGGCTGCGCTCCAGCTCGATCAGGCGGGACCAGGCCGCTGCGGCGCCGTCTTCGGGCAGGCGCACCACGATGCCGTTGTCGAATTCGATATCCCAGCGGCGGTTGCGCACGCGGATCGCATTGACCACGCGCGATGCCAGCATGGGGTCACTCTGCAACATGCCGAGCAGGTCATGCGCCTTGTCGGAGGCGCCGGCACCGACCAGCAGGAACAAGTGGTGGAAGTCGGGCCGATCACCCTCTTCCAGCATCTTGCCATCGACATCGATCAGGTAGACGCGGCCATCGATCTGCCAGCGCGCGAAAGCCTCGCGCTCGACGATCTCGATATGCAGGGTGTCGGGCAGCTGCCGCCACACGGTGGCCTGTTTGACCCAGCCGATGGCCTCGACGCGGCGGCGCACGGCATCCAGATCAAGCGCCAGGATCGGCTCGCCACGCTCGACGCCAACTGCATCGGCCAGTGCATCGAGCGGCGCATGCACGCGGCCCTGCAGGTTCACTTCACCCAGCCGCATGTCGACCGTGGCACCCGCCTCGCCCACCACTTCCTGCGCCATGGCGCGCGCCTGGGCCGGCCAGTCGGTCTTGAGCCAGATATAGGCACCGCCGCTGGCGAAGCCGGCGACCAGCAGCGCGCCGAGGCTTTGCTTGACGCGACGCCACAGCACCGATTTCGGCCGCTTGCGTGCCGGCGGCAGCGGCCGGCAATAGCCTTTCGGCCGCGCTGGCGGCAAAGTCGGCGCACAGGGCGCGCAGGGACGATCTTCGGGAAGCACCACTAGCGATCGCATGAGGCGTCCTCCACCATCCAGCGCACCAGCTGGCCGAACGAGATGCCCTGATGGGCGGCGATTTCCGGCACCAGCGACAGCGGCGTCATGCCCGGCTGGGTGTTGATTTCCAGCAGGTAGAATTTGCCGGTGCCGCCCGCGGTATCGTCATAGCGCCAGTCGGAGCGGGTGACGCCGCGGCAGCCCAGCGTCTGGTGCGCCTTCAGCGCCAGCGCGCAGACATAATCGTAGGTGTCCTTGGGCAGTGGCGCCGGCATCAGATGCGTGGCCTTGCCGTCGGTGTATTTGGCCTCATAGTCGTAGAAGCGGCCATGCGCCTTGATCTCGATGGCGCCCAGCACGCGATCACCCATCACCGCGATCTGGATCTCGCGGCCGGGGATATACTGTTCGACCAGCACATGCTCGCCGAAATGCCAGGTGGCATCGTCCTGCGGCTGGTAGTTGTCGCCGTTGAAGACGATATGCACGCCGACCGAGGAACCCTCGTTGAGCGGCTTGATGACATAGGGGAACGGCATCACCGGTCCGGCGGAAAATGCCGAGCGATGCACCACCTTGCCATCGGCCATCGGCAGGCCGTGGCTGCGCCACACATCTTTCGCCATCGGCTTGCTCATCGCCAGCGCCGAGGCCAGCACGCCGGAGTGGGTATAGGGGATACCGAGGATTTCCAGCAGGCCCTGCACCGTACCGTCCTCGCCATAGGGACCATGCAGCGCGTTGAAGGCGACATCGGGCTTCACGGCGGCCAGCTTGGCGCCGAGATCGCGACCGACATCGATATCGGTGACCTTGAAGCCCTCTTCTTTCAGCGCCTGCGACACGGCACGACCGGAGGTGAGCGAAACCTCGCGTTCCGACGACCAGCCGCCCATCAGGACTGCGACATGATGCTTACTCATGGCCGCCGTCCTTCTTGCCGATACGTTTGATTTCCCAGCGCAGCTCAATACCGCTCTGTGCTTTCACCTTCTGCCGCACGGTCTCGCCCAGCGCCTCCAGATCGGCCGCCGTGGCCTGGCCACGGTTGATCAGGAAATTGCAGTGCTGCTCGGATACCTGTGCATCGCCCACGACCAGACCGCGGCAACCGGCGGCATCGATCAACTGCCAGGCCTTGTGACCTTCGGGATTTGCGAAGGTCGAACCGCCGGTGCGGGTACGGATCGGCTGGCTCGCTTCGCGGGCGGCCTGGATCTCGTCCATGCGCTGCTGGATCGCGGCCTTGTCACCGGCGCGGCCCTTCAGACGGCAGCCGAGGAAAATCCAGTCTTCCGGCACGCCGCTGTGGCGATAGCTGAACATCATCTCGGCCGGCGTCAGGCGATGCAGGTTGCCCTGCATGTCCACGGCCTCGGCCCAGAGCAGCACATCCTTGAATTCGGTGCCGTAAGCACCGGCATTCATGCGCAGGCCACCGCCGACCGTGCCAGGAATGCCGCGCAGGAATTCCAGTCCACTGATGCCATGCATCTGCGCGGTCTGCGCCACATTCACATCGAGCGCGCCGGCGCCGGCGGTGATCTCGTCGCCTTCTGCTTCGATCTCGACGAAACCGCGACCCAGACGGATCACCACGCCGACGACACCGCCATCACGCACCAGCGTGTTGGACCCGACGCCGAGCACGGTGACCGGCACATCGGCGGGCTTGGCTTTCAGGAAGCCAATCAGGTCGTCGCGGTCGGCCGGCCGGAACATGACATCCGCCGCACCACCAACACGGAACCAGGTGATCTCGGCAAGGCTGGCCTGCGCCGACAGCCGACCGCGCACGGCGGGCAGCCGCGCGATCAGGTCGTCCTGCCGGATCAGTTCGGCTGCCATCATGCCGCCCCCTTGCCGAGCAGGGCCTGCAATTCACCCGGCAGCGCATTGGCCCAGGTGGTGATGCTGCCGGCGCCGAGGCAGACAACAAGGTCGCCGCTGGCGGCTTCCTGTTTCACCAGAGCGGCCAGCTGATCCGGCGCGGTGAGTGCCAGCACGCGGCGATGGCCGCGATTGCGCAGGCCTTCCACCAGGGCATCGCGGCTGACGCCCTCGATGGGGCTTTCGCCAGCGGCATAGACATCGGCGACAATCACCGTATCGGCGTCGTTGAAGCAGGAGCAGAAATCCTCGAACAGGTCGCGCAGGCGGGTGTAGCGATGCGGCTGCACCACGGCGATCACCTTGGCCTCCGGCCGGTCGCCCAGCGCCAGCCGCGCCGCCGACAGCACCGCGGAGATTTCCACCGGATGGTGGCCGTAATCGTCGACCACGGTGATGCCGCCGGCGGTGCCGGTGATGGTGAAGCGGCGCTTGACGCCGCCGAAGCTGCCGAGCGCCTTCTTCACCACATCGCCGCTGAAGCCCATCTCGCGGGCGATGGCGGCAACGACAAGAGAGTTCTGCACGTTATGGCGGCCGAACATCGGCAGGTGGATGCCGGTGATGGTGTCGTTGGTGCCGCGCGTGCGGTCGGTCGACTGGACGTCAAAGGTGGCGCCACGGCTGTCGAAAGTCACATTCACCGCCCGCACATCGGCCTGCGGCGAAAACCCATAGGTGATGACACGGCGGTCGGTGATGCGGCCGATCATCGCCTGCACTTCCGGATGGTCGATGCACAGCGTGGCGAAGCCGTAGAAGGGAATGCTCTCGACGAACTGCTTGAAGCCGTCGCGCACCTTGTCGAAGGTGCCGTAATGGTCGAGATGCTCGGGGTCGATGTTGGTGACCACAGCAATGGTGGCCGGCAGCTTGAGGAAGGTGCCGTCGCTCTCGTCGGCTTCCACCACCATCCATTCGCCAGCGCCCAGACGGGCATTGGTGCCATAAGCATTGATGATGCCGCCGTTGATGACGGTGGGGTCCATGCCGGCGGCTTCCAGCAGGGCAGCGACCAGCGAGGTGGTGGTGGTCTTGCCATGGGTGCCGGCGATGGCGATGGCCCATTTCAGGCGCATCAGCTCGCCCAGCATCTCGGCGCGGCGCACCACGGGAATCAGACGGGCACGCGCCGCCTTCACTTCCGGGTTGTCGGGCTTCACCGCGGTGGAGACCACCAGCACTTCGGCAGCGGCGACATTCTCCTCGCGATGACCCTCGAACACCGTGATGCCGAGATCACGCAGGCGCTTGACGTTATAGTTGGCGCTGAGATCCGAGCCCTGCACCTGGTAGCCGAGATTGTGCATCACCTCGGCAATGCCCGACATGCCAATGCCGCCAATGCCGACGAAATGGATGATCCCGATATCGAGCGGCAACGCTCTCATGCCGCGGTCCTCTTCACTGAATGATCCTTGGAGACAGGCTGTGCGGCAGTCGCCGCAGCCTGGCGATGTTCGGTGGCCACGCGTTCGACCAGGTCGGCCAGCGCCTGCGCCGCAAGCGGGCGGCCGACGCTGCGCGCCGCAGAGGCCATGTCGCTGAGCGCAGCCGGATCGCCCAGCAGATTGACGAAGGCGGCCGTAACCCGCTCGATGGTGAACTTGTCCTGTGCGATCACCTGGGCGCCGCCGGCCTGGGCCAGTGCCTGGGCATTGACGGTCTGGTGGTCGTCCATCGCATGGGCATAGGGCACCAGCAAAGCCGGACGGCCGACCACGGCAATCTCGGCGGTGCTGCTGGCACCGGAGCGGCTGACGGCGAGATGCGTGACGGCGAGCCGCTGTGCCACATCGGTGAAGAAACTGGCGGTCTCGGCGCTGATGCCGGCTGCGTCATAGGTGGCGCGCACGCGCTCGAGGTCTTCCGTCCTGCACTGCTGCACCACCTTCAGACGCTTGCGCATCTCGGCCGGCAGCAGCGCCAGCGCCGCCGGGACTACATCGGACAGCACGCGGGCACCCTGACTGCCGCCCAGCACCAGCAGACGCAAGGCCTGTTCCGGCGCGTGGTAGGGCACATCGGCCGCGGTCAGGATCGCCGGACGCACCGGATTGCCGGTGACCGTGACAGCGACATGCTCGGGCAGGAAATGCGTGGCCGGGAACGACGTGGCGATGCGGGCAGCGAAGCGCGCAACCAGGCGGTTGACGCGGCCGAGCACGGCATTCTGTTCATGGATGACGATGGGAATCCTGCGCAGCTTTGCCGCCAGCAGCAGCGGCAGCGCCGGATAGCCGCCGAAGCCGACCACGGCGACCGGCCGGGTCAGGCCGAGCAACGTCAGGCTCGCCAGCACGCCGCGTGCGATATCCACCATGCTCATCAGCTTGCCGGGCAGTGAACGGCCGCTCGGCGTGCCCGCGGGAATGCGATAGAGCGGCAGTTCCGGCAGGTTCTGGCCAAAGCCCTTGCCGCGCGTATCGGTAACCAGACCGACGCGATGGCCGCGCCTGAGCAGTTCGGCCGCCAGCGCCTCGGCCGGGAAGACATGGCCGCCGGTGCCGCCGGCAGCGAGCAGGATCGGATTCTCAGCAGCGGTCATCGCACTGCCCCGTTATCCGGACGCCAGCGCGTCAGCGCCAGCAGCATACCCATGGCAAAGGCCAGCGCCAGCAGCGACGAGCCGCCATAGGAAATGAATGGCAGCGTCATGCCCTTGGTCGGCAGCAGATGCAGGTTGACGCCGATGTTGATCACGGCCTGCAGGCCGAACTGGGTGGTGAGGCCGGCGGCGGCCAGCAGCACGAACAGGTTGTTCTCGGTCATCAGGCGCGAGAAGCAGCGCAGCACGATGAAGGCGAAGATGCCGACGATGAACAGGCAGGCGAACAGGCCGAATTCCTCGCCGGCGACAGCGAAAATGAAATCGGTATGGGCATCGGGCAGCACGCTTTTCACCGCGCCCTCGCCCGGACCGCGGCCCCAGATGCCGCCGGCGGCGAAAGCCTCCATGGCGCGCTCGATCTGGTAGTTCTCTTTCGCTGCCGGATCGAGGAAGCGGTCGATGCGGCTGGCGACATGCGGGAAGATCAGATAGGCGCCGAAGATGCCGGCAAGGCCGAGCGCACCCAAGGCCAGCACCAGCACGATGGGCAGGCCGGCGATGAAGAACTGCGCCATCCACACGGCGCAGACAACCACCGCCATGCCGAGATCGGGCTGCAGCAGCAGCACGCCGACGACAATGCCGCACAGCACGGTCGAGATCGCCCAGCCGGGGAAGCCGGTGCCCTTGCGCCATTCGGCAAACAGCCAGGCGGCAACCACGGCAAAGGCCGGCTTGACGAATTCGGATGGCTGCACCGACAGGCCGCCGAAGGAGATCCAGCGATGCGCGCCCTTGACCTCGATGCCCATGACGAAGGTGAGGCACATGCCGGCCAGTGCGCCCAGGAAAACCACGATGGCGACACGGCGGATGCCGACCGGATCGAGCAGAGAGGTGCCGACCATGATCAGCATCGCCGGTACCAGGAAGACCATCTGGCGCTGCACGAAATGGAAATTGGCGAGACCGATGCGGTTGGCCACGGCTGGCGAGGCGGCCAGCGTCAGCACGGTGCCGACCGCGATCAGCACGGCGATGGCGATCAGCAGCCAGCGGTCGACCGTCCACCACCAGCGGCCGAGCACGGAGGTATCGGTGCGCGAAAACGTGATCATGCCGCAGCTCCCTGCTCGTCTGTGCTGCGTTCGGCCACCAGGCGGATGAATTCATCGCCGCGATGCTCGAAACTCCTGAACTGGTCATAGGAGGCGCAGGCCGGCGACAGCAGCACCACGGCATCCTGGATGCGGTCCCTGCGCGCCGCCGTAAGCGCATCGTCGAGCGCCTTGTCCAGCGTGCCGCAGAGCGCATGCGGCACGCTGCTGCCCAGCGTGGCGGCGAAATCGGTGGCCGCCTCGCCGATCAGGCTGGCGCGACGGATGCGCGGGAACAGCGGCTTCAGGCTGGCAATGCCACCCTCTTTCGCCTTGCCACCCGCGATCCAGTAGACATTGTCGAAGGCCGCCAGCGCCTTTTCGGTGGAATCCGCATTGGTGGCCTTGGAGTCATTGATGCAGCTGATGCCGTCGATGCTGCCGACGCGCTGGAGGCGATGCTTCAGACCGGGGAAGCTGGCAATGCCGGCGCGGATCGCATCGGCTTCAAGGCCAGCAGCGCGCGCAGCGGCATAGGCAGCGGCGATATTCTGGCCGTTATGCGCACCGGGCAGTGCCGGGAAATCGAGCGCGAAGACAAGCTTGCCGTTGTCGTAAAGCTTGCCGTTGACGGCGCTGACGCCCTGCTCCAGCACGCGCTGGATGGAAATCGGCACAATGCTGCGGCTGCTCTTTTCAGAGAGCAGCGCGGCATGGATGGCGCGGCAATGATCGTCATCGACGCCGATCACGGCCGTGTCGCCGGCACCCTGGGCACCGAAGATGCGCGCCTTGATCGCGGCATAGGCATCCATGCTGCCATGGCGATCGAGATGATCCGGCGTGATGTTAAGCAGCACGGCGATGCGCGCCTGCCAGCCCGGCGTGAGATCGATCTGGAATGACGACATCTCGATGACGTAAACGCCGTCTGTTTCGCGTTCGAAGCGCGGCAGGTCGAGCACGGCCTGGCCGATATTGCCACCCATCGCCATCGGGCGGCCGGCGGCTTTCAGCACATGCGCCAGCAGCGCCGTGGTGGTGGATTTGCCGTTGGTGCCGGTGATGCCATAGACAGCCGGCTTCAGTTCACGCAGCAGCAGTTCGATATCGCCGATGATCGGCACACCGGCGCGCTGGGCATTGGCCACCACCTGGTTCGGCACCGGATGGGTGAGCGGCACGCCCGGCGCCAGCGCCAGACCGGCACAGCCGACCAGGGCGGCTTCATGCAGCTGCATCGGCTGGAAACCGGCCGCCGCCGCGGCGGCCCGCGAAGCTTCGGTGTCATCCCACAGGCGCACTTCGGCGCCGCCGGCGATCAGCGCCCGCGCCGTGGCCAGCCCGCTGCGGGCGAGGCCGAACACCGCCCAGGTCTGTCCGCGTGTGTGGGTGAGCGCGATCATGCGTGGCTTACCGCAGCTTCAGGGTGGAGAGGCCGGCGAGCGCCAGGATCACCGCGACGATCCAGAAACGGATCACGATGGTCGGCTCTTTCCAGCCCTTCTTTTCATAATGGTGATGCAGCGGCGCCATGCGGAAGACGCGCTTGCCGGTCAGCTTGAAGCTGGCCACCTGCACCATCACCGACACGGTCTCGAGCACGAAGAGCCCGCCGATGATCGCCAGCACCAGTTCATGCTTGACGATGACGCTGACTGTGCCGAGCGCGCCACCCAGCGACAGCGAACCGGTATCGCCCATGAACACCATGGCGGGCGGTGCGTTGAACCACAGGAAGCCGATGCCGGCACCGACCAGCGCACCGCAGAACACCGCGAGTTCGCCGGCGCCGGCAACATTGTGGATCTGCAGGTAATTGGCGAACACCGTGTTGCCGACCAGATAGCAGATCAGGCCGAAGCTGGCGGCGGCGATCATCACCGGCACGATGGCAAGCCCATCGAGACCGTCGGTGAGATTCACCGCATTGGAGGCACCGATCATGACAAAGGCGGCAAACGGCATCATGAACCAGCCGAGATTGAGCAGCACATCCTTGAAGAAGGGCACCGCGAGGCTGGTGTTGAGCGGGGCTGCGGCAATCTGGTTGATCCAGACCGCGGCAAAGCCGGCGATGACGATCTGCAGCACCAGCTTCAGCTTGCCCGGCACACCCTTCGGATTCTGCTTGGTGACCTTGAGATAGTCGTCGTAGAAGCCGATCAGGCCAAAACCGAAGGTGACCAGCAGCACCACCCAGACATAGCGGTTGCTGAGATCGGCCCAGAGCAGCGTGCCGACGCCGATACCGAGCAGGATCAGGAAGCCGCCCATGGTGGGCGTGCCGCGCTTGACCAGATGGCCTTCCGGGCCGTCATCGCGGATCGGCTGGCCGCGCCCCTGCTTGGCGCGCAGCCAGTTGATCAGCGGCTCGCCGATCACAAACGACAGCACCATGGCGGTCAGGATCGCCCCGCCGGTGCGGAAGGTGATGTAGCGAAACAGATTGAGGATGTTGATCTCGTCGGCCAGCGGATACAGCAGGTGATACAGCATTCTTTTTGAACTTTCCTTACCAGCCGTTGGCGGCGCGTGGCGCCGGCGCCGGGTTCAACAAATCTTCGATGATCTTGCCCATGCGGCTGCCCAGCGAACCCTTGACCAGCAGCACGTCGCCGCTGCGGATGGCGCGGCGCAGCGGCTGGATCAGCTCGAGCGAGTTGGGTGCGTAATGACCGCGCATCTGCGCCGGCAGCGCGTCATACAGGCCCTTCATCAGCGGGCCGCAGGCAAAGACCAGGTCGATCTTTTCGCGCACCAGGTCTTCAGCCAGGCCGGTATGGGCGATCTGTTCCTCGGGGCCGAGTTCCAGCATGTCGCCGATCACGGCGATGCGGCGACCACGCGGGCTGCTCGGCTTGGCCATCGCCAGCACGGCATAGGCGGCCCGCATGCTGGGCGGGCTGGCATTGTAACTGTCGTCGATCAGTTCGATCTGGCCGCCGTCGCGCCAGTCAAGCGCATGACGTTCGCCCCGGCCCTTCGGCGCGGTGACACCGGCCAGCGCCATACCGGCTTCGGCCAGATCGCCACCGGCAAGATGCACGGCGGCCAGCACGCCAAGCGCGTTCAGCACCCAGTGGCGGCCCGGCGCACCGATCTTGAAGGTCATCGGATGACCGAGGATATCGGCCGCCACGCAGGAGCAGGAAGAATGTGGTGCGTATTTCACCAGCCTGGCCTGCGCCTGCGGATGTTCGCCGAAGCCGATCACGTCAGCCGCACCGGCAGCGCGCGCTGCCGCCGCAATGCGATCGAAATGCGGGGTGTCGCGGTTGATGATGGCGATACCGCCCGGTTCGAGGCCGGCGAAGATTTCCGCCTTGGCATCGGCGATGCCTTCGATGCTGTCGAAATTCTCCAGATGCACCGGCTCGATGGTGGTGATGATGGCGATATGCGGGCGCGCCAGCCGCGACAGCGGCGCGATCTCGCCGGCATGGTTCATGCCCATCTCGATCACGGCGAAGCGGCTGTCGACCGGCATGCGCGCCAGCGTGAGCGGCACACCCCAGTGATTGTTGAGATTGCCGACAGACGCATGGGTGGCGCCCTGTTCGGCCAGCACCTGGCGCAGCATTTCCTTGGTCGAGGTCTTGCCCACGCTGCCGGTGACGCCGATGACTTTCGCGCCGCACCTCTGGCGCGCCGCTGCGGCCAGATCGTTCAAACCCTGAAAAGTATCCTTCACGCGCAGCAGATTCATGCCAGGCAGCGTTTCCGGGCCTTTGTCGACCATTGCAGCCGCGGCACCTTTCGCCAGCGCATCGGCGACAAAGGCATGGCCGTCGAAATTCGGACCGCGGATAGCGATGAAGAGATCGCCGAAACCTACCGTGCGGCTGTCGATCGAAACACCGCTTGCAGTCCAGAAGCCATCGCCCTGTCCATGCATGGCGGAGGCAGCTTCGGCAGACGTCCAGAGCGCGAAAGCTTCCATTAACCTTTACCTCCGTATGGTGCGCTGCCCGAACCTGAACCTGCATCCGCTGCAGACATGGCTTCGCGCGCCACCAGCAGGTCGTCGAAGGGACGCACCTCGTTGCCGACAATCTGGCCCTGCTCATGGCCCTTGCCGGCCACCAGCAGCAGATCGCCCGGCTGCAGTTCAGCAACAGCAGCGAAGATCGCCGCGCGACGGTCGCCGATCTCGGTGGCACCCGGCGCCGCCGCCATGATGGCGGCACGGATCGTTGCCGCATCTTCGCTGCGCGGGTTGTCGTCGGTGACATAGACGCGGTCGGCCAGCCGGGTTGCCACGTCGCCCATCAGCGGACGCTTGCCGCGATCACGGTCGCCGCCACAGCCGAACACCACGACCAGACGCCCGACGGCATGCGGTCGCGCCGCCTTCAGCACGGTTTCCAGCGCATCGGGGGTATGCGCGTAATCGACAAAGATGCTGGCGCCATTCTTGCGCTGCGCGGCCTTCTGCATGCGGCCGGGCACGCCGTCGAGATGGTCGAGCGTTTCCCAGGCTGCCGCCGCATGCACGCCGCAGCCGACCACCAAGCCGACAGCGGCCAGCACATTACTGGCCTGGAAACCGCCGATCAGCGGCAGGTCGACATGGCGGCGCACGCCGAACACTTCGGCCTGGACTTCCAGACCGCCGGCATGCGGCACGGCAGACAGCAGCTTGAGTTCGGTGCCGAGCAGGCCATAACGGATCAGGTGCTGGCCACGGCGGGTGCAGATCTGTTCGACCTTGGCACCCAGTGCGGAATCCATGTTGATGACGGCGGCACCGCCGGCCGGCAACAGCGTGTCGAACAGCCGCAGCTTGGCATTGAAATACGCCTCGACCGAAGCGTGGTAGTCCATATGGTCGCGCGTCAGGTTGGTGAAGGCGGCGGCCTGCGGCACGATGCCATCGAGGCGGAACTGATCGAGGCCATGGCTGGAGGCTTCCAGCGCCAAATGCTCGACACCCGCCTGCTGGGCCTTGCTCAACAGCTCATGCAGCCGCACCGGATCCGGCGTGGTATGCGCCACCGGCAGGTCAAGGCCAGCACCGTGCAGACCGAGTGTGCCGAGGCTGGCGCTCTTGAAGCCCAGCCGGCTCCAGATCTGCGCGGTGAAATTGGCCACCGAGGTCTTGCCATTGGTGCCGGTGACAGCCGCGATATGCCGCGGCTGTGCGCCGAAGAAGTTTGCCGCCATCAGCGCCAGACGACGACGCGGATTGGCATCGGTGACAAAGGCGATCTGGCCGGCGAAGGCCGGGTCGACATGATCGCTCAGCACCGCGACCGCGCCTTTTTCACGCGCATCGGGAATGAAGCGATGGCCATCGGCCTGCGTGCCTTTCAGCGCGGCGAAGACATAGCCCGGGCGCACGGCGCGGCTGTCGGCGGTCAGGCCGGCGACATCCAGCGCGGCGGCGCGGGGATCGAGCGGGAGATCGGCGCAAAGCTCACTGAGCCGCAAGTTTCTTCTCCTGCGTCCTGGTGGTCGTTGCGGTTGCCGGCACCGGACTGGCCGGAATGGCGGCGAAATTCGGCATCGGCTGGCCCGGGATCGGCACATACATGGCCTGGCGCAACGCCGGCGAATTCTCGTCCACCGGCGGCACCCCGAGCAGCGGCGCGATACGGCTGATGACGCGGCCAGCCGTCGGCGCCGCAGTCCAGCCGGCGGTGGCGAAACCATAGGTGCTCTTATTGCCCTTCGGCTCGTCCAGCATCACCTGCACGATGTAGCGCGGGTTGTGCATCGGGAAGCCGGCAACAAAGGTGTTGAACAGCGCCTTGCGGTTATAACCGCCGCGCTCGTTGACCTTTTCCGAGGTGCCGGTCTTGCCGCCAACCATGTAGCCCTGCACGCCGGC
>NZ_CALRUC010000099.1:0-16696 GCF_943371255.1 Ferrovibrio terrae
ACCGCGGCGCTGACGCCGCGCGACAGGTCGACCATGAAGCCGATCGCCAGCTCCGCCACTGCATCGATGAAGCCGGCCGTGGCCCGGGTCACCAGCACGCCGGCATGGTCGGCCGCGGCGCGGTCGATATTGCGGATGTCGATGGCGCAGCGCAGGAAGGCGACAAGATCGGGCAGGGCTTCAAAGACAGCCGCCTCGCCGGGAGTTTGACGGTCAGAAACGATCACCTGGCAGTCGCGTGCGGCTTCGATCAGTTGCGCGGTGCCGAGCGGTGCGTCGCCCAGATGCAGCTTTACCTCGCCGTGACGGCGCAAGGCCGCCAGCGCATCCTCGCCATAGTAGTTTCGCAGGGCGTCAGGCGTGTGGGTCAGCAGGATGCGCATGGAGACTCGGTTAACGGGGCGGCGGAGCGACGGAGCCGCGCTCAAGCAGGGTGGATGTGAAACGGAATTCATCCGGTGTCGTGTTGGGCTGCTTCAGGCGCAGCATGATGCGGTCCACCATCGTGCCGGCCAGATCTGGCAGCGGCAGGCGGATCGTGGTCAGGGGCGGGGCCATATAGGCACCGAGCGGAATGCCATCCATGCCGACCACCGACATGTCCTGCGGCAGGCGCAGTCCCTGCTCGCGCAGGCCGGCCATGAGGCCGATGGCCATCATATCGTTGATCGCCACCGCGGCAGTCGGCCGGTCGGCATGCTGCACCAGCGGCGTGGCCAGGCTCTGACCCAGTTCGGCCATTTCCTCGTCGGCATAATGCGACGCCGTGCTGCCGGCGATCACTACACCCTTGATGCCGGCCTGCTGCACGGCGGCCATGAAACCCTCGCGCTTCTCGGCGCGACTGAAGGTCCAGCCCGATGGCGTCAGGAAGGCGATGGTGCGGTGGCCGTGTGCGACCAGATGCTGCACGGCCAGGCCGGCACCCGCGACGTTGTCGGCAGAGACATAATCCAGGATCGGTTGGCGGTCGCGGCGGGCATGGCTGTCGTAGCTCACCGCCACCAGGCCGCGCGAGACCGGTTCTTCGAAATGCGCCTCATCGGCCAGCGAGGAGATCACGATCACACCGCGCACACCCTGCGACCACATATCATCAAGGAAGGCGCGTTCCTGCTGCGGCTCGCGGTAGGTGTTGGCGACGATGACGCGATAGCCATGGCGTTCGCGTGCCACGATCTCGATTTCGCGCGCCAGCAGCCCGTAGCTCGGATTGCCCATCGACGGCACCAGCAGGCCCAGCATCGCGATCTGCCCGGTCTTGAGCTGGCGTGCCGTGCGGTTGGGCTGGAAGCCGAGTTCGGCCACGGCCTGCTGCACGCGGCCAAGCGTTTCCTTGCTCATCCGGTCAACGCGCCCGTTCAGCACATTCGATACCGTCGATGCGGAAACCCGGGCCAGTCTGGCGACGTCGGTGATGGTAGACATGCGTTAGTTCATGCCGAATTTTGCGGGAAGCCACAGCGAGAAGGTTGGAAACAGCACAAGTATAACGAGGCCGAGCGCCAGGATGGCAAGGTATTTCATCATCGGCGGGGCCACGTCCTGCACGCGCGTGCCGGTCATGGTGCAGGTGGCAAACAGGCCCAGACCGACCGGCGGGGCGAACAAGCCCAATCCCATGGCGATCACCATCACGGTGCCGAAATGCAGCGGGTTGACGCCGAGCTGGGCGGCGATCGGCGTCAGCAGCGGGCCGAAGATGATCAGGGCCGGCGCGCCTTCCAGCACGGCACCGAAAAAGATCATCACCACGGTGGCCAGCAGTACGAACATCACGCTGCCATAGGCATGGCCGAATTCGATCATGGTGGCCGAGATGAGCGACGGAATCTGCTCGATGGTCAGCGCATAGGCAAAGCCCGAGGCGGCGGCGACGATGAACAGGATGCTGCCGGCCATGGCGGCCGACTGCACGAACAGCCGCATGGTGATCCGCAGGGTCAGCTCGCGGAAGGCAAGGCCCCCCACTACCAGGGCGTAGACCACGGCGAAGGCGGATATCTCGGTGGAGGTGGCGAGGCCGGCCATGACACCGCGGCCGATCATCAGGATCATGATCAGCGCCACCAGCGAGCCGACAATCAGCTGCGCCAGCGAGCGGTCGCTGGCCTTCAGGTGCTCGGGATCGACCTTGCCGCCGTACCAGATGGCAACGGCAGCCAGCAGCAGGGCGAGGAAAGCGGCTGGCACCAGGCCGGCCACGAACAGGCCGCCGACCGACACGTTGGCGACAAAGGCGAAAATGATCATGTTGACGCAGGGCGGGATGGTTTCGGCCATCACGGCGGTGCAGGCCAGCAGCCCTGCGGTTTCGTTGGGGTCCTGCCGGCTGCGTCGCACGGCAGGCATGATGATGCCGCCGACGGCAGCGATATCGGCCAGCTTCGAGCCAGAGATGCCGGAGAACACGGCGGTGGCCACGATGGTGATCAGGTTGATGCCGCCGCGCAGGCGGCCCATCATGCGCAGCAGCAACTCGATCAGCCGCGACGACATGCCGTTGGCTTCCATGGCCAGACCGGCGAGCACGAAGAAGGGAATCGCCAGCAGCACGAAATGGTCGGCGCCGGCCGCCACCTGCTGCGAATAGATCACCATCGGCAGCGACGGGTCGGCGATGAAATAGACCAGCGAGGCAAAGGCGAGGGCAAAGGCGATCGGCACGCCGATGACGATGCTGCCGATGAAGCCGACCAGAAGCAGCACCAGTGGCGAAGGCGCTGAGGCCCAGGCATAGCTGTGCCAGGCCGCCAGGATGGCGCAGACGATGATGACGCTGGCCAGCGTGCCGAATGCCAGCCGGCGCGGTGCCTCGAAGGCGTTGGCGAGCGAGAACAGCGCCATGCACAGGCTGCCGATCACCACCGGCCAGGCATAGATGCCATGCGGCAGGCCGAGCGGCGTGGTCTGGCCCGCACTTTCCTCCAGCAGCATGTAGGAGGTGACGAGCAGCGCCAGCGACACCGCGGCAACGACCCACTGGCTGAGCTGTACCAGAATCTGCTGCCAGCGTTCGGGGAAGGCGGTGCGGAACACGTCGATGCCGGCGTGATGGTTGCGACCCAGTGCGGAGGCGGCGCCGAAGAAAACCAGCATCACCATCAGGGCGCGCGCGATTTCTTCGGCCCAGTCAACCGGGTCGTGCAGGAAATAGCGGTAGATCACCGAGGCGAAGACGACCGCCACATCAACGGCAAGCGCCAGGCCGGCGGCATATTCGATCACCGTCAGGGCCCGGCGCAGGCCGGTGCCCAGTCGCCCGTAACGGGCGTAGAGCAGGGGCGTATTGATGGCCGCAATGGCCGCGTTGCTGTTCATGGTCTGCAATCTCCTCAGGACACCCGGCCGGACTCACAACCGCCCGGCCGGGGCCTGCCCCTTATGGTCTGTCGATGCCAATGATCAGGCGCGCGCCTTGGCAATCGCCTCGAAGACCGGCTTGGTGCTGGGATACTGCGCCATGAACTGGGCATACAGCGTGTCCGAGACCGGCTTGGAGATCGCGGCGCGGTCGGCAGCGGGGAAGGGCGTGAAGCTGACGCCGAGCCGCTCCAGTTCCTTCATCGCCTCGGTCGCCTTGGCATCGGCGATGCCGCGTTCGGCCACGGTTGCCTCGCGGGCGGCGGCCAGGAAGGCGTCCTTGGTATCCTTGGTCAGCTTGGCCATGCCGCGCTTGCCGATGGCGCAGATCATCGGGCTGAACAGATGGTCGGTGCGCAGGCAGAATTTGGCCACTTCATAGAAACGGCTCGACAGCACGGTGGCGGGGTCATGCTCGAAGCCATCCACCACGCCGGTCTGCAGGGCGGTATACAGCTCGTTCACCGGGATCGGCACCGGCACGGCGCCCATCAGCTTGAAGGTCTCGATGAAGGCCGGGGCCGGCAGCACGCGCAGCTTCACGCTCTTCAGTTCGGCCAGGTTGCTGGCCTTGGTCCGGGTGTAGACGCTGCGTGCGCCGAAATGGAAGCCCCAGCCCAGGACGTTGATGCTTTTGCGTTCGTCCAGCATCGACTCGAAGGTCTTGCCGACGCCGGCATCCAGCGCCTTGGCGCCATGGGCGTAGTTGTCGAACAGGAAGCCCAGGTCCAGCGCGCCCAGCTCCGGCACGGCCGTGGCCCAGATCGAGGAGCCGGTGATCATCATGTCGACCGAGCCGATGATGACCTGCTGCACCACATCGGCTTCCTTGCCGAGCTGGCTGTTGGGGAAGAAGTCGAGGCGGATCTTGTCGCCCACCTTGGCCTTCAGGTTTTTCTGGAACAGATCGAACCAGACATGATGCGCGGCATTCGGATCGACCGGCATGCTGGACGAGACGCGGAAGGTGATCGGCGCGCCCTGGCCCAGAACGGCCGGAGCAGGGAACAGCCCGGCAGCGGCAATGCCGGCGCCTAGGCCAGCGCCGGTGCCAAGAAAGCGGCGGCGTGAAATCGACATGGTGGTTTCCTTCCCGGTAGGTGGTTTTTTTGAGATCGTTTAAATCTTGTGTATCGATTTACTAAATCGATTTACCAATCAGGAGGACTGGCTGTCAATCACAATCGAACCGAGCCCGGCCGGACCGCGCCGCTTTGTGCATTTGCACACACGGCTCTCGCCTTTGATCGCACTTCACAAACACGTGTGTCGGCGCCGCGGTCGCCCTGGGTTGATAATCGCGCCGCCCCAAGGCCCCGAGATACCCACGAAGCAGACGCCGGCACACCGCCAGCGGACCAGGAGGACGGCAATGCCCAAGCTCAACGTGAATGGCAAGGTGCGTGAATTTCAGGCCGAGGAGGACACGCCGCTGCTGTGGGTGCTGCGCGAGCAGCTGAAACTCACCGGCACCAAATACGGTTGCGGCGTGGCCCAGTGCGGCGCCTGCACCGTGCATGTCGATGGCGAGGCGGTGCGCTCCTGCGCCATGCCGGCTTCGGCGGTCACCGAGAAGCAGAAGATCGTCACCATCGAAGGCCTGTCGCCGAACGGCAGCCACCCGGTGCAGCAGGCCTGGCTGGCACAGGATGTGCCGCAATGCGGCTACTGTCAGGTCGGCATGATCATGGCGGTGGCAGCGCTGCTGAAAAAGACGCCCAAGCCGACCGATGCCGATATCGACAACGAGATCACCAATATCTGCCGCTGCGGCACCTACAACCGCGTGCGTAGTGCGATCCATCAGGCCGCCGGCATTGCGCCGGCCGCTCCGCGCACGCGCACCTGAGCCGGACAAGGAGAGCCATCATGACTGTCATGTCTTCGCCGTCCCGTCGCGGCTTCATTGCCGGTTCCGCTGCCGCTGCCGGCGGCCTCACCATCGGCTTCCATATCCCCTTCGATGCGCTGGCCCAGCAAAAGGCTGCCGCTCCGGCACCCGAGATTAACGCCTGGGTCGTGGTGAAACCCGACGACACCGTGGTGATCCGCATCGCGCGCTCCGAAATGGGGCAGGGCTCGCTCACCGGTCTCGCCCAGCTGGTGGCCGAGGAACTGGAATGCAATTGGTCGAAGGTGACCACCGAATATCCCACGCCGGGCCAGAACCTGGCGCGCAATCGCGCCTGGGGCAATTTCTCCACCGGCGGCAGCCGCGGCATCCGCGAGTCGCATGACTATGTCCGCAAGGGCGGCGCGGCGGCGCGCATCATGCTGGTGCAGGCCGCTGCCGAACAGTGGAAGGTGCCGGTATCGGAATGTGTGGCGGCCAACAGCATCGTCACGCACAAGCCGACCAATCGCACCATCAGTTACGGCAAGGTTGCCAATGCGGCAGCGAAACTGACGCCGCCCACCGATGTGCCGCTGAAGGATCCGAAGGACTGGAAGGTGGCCGGCAAGCCAGTGAAGCGGCTGGATACGGTTGAGAAGCTGACCGGCAAGCAGGTTTACGGCGTCGATCTGCAATTGCCCGGCCTGCTGAATGCGGCGATCAAGGATTGCCCAGTCTTTGGCGGCAAGGTGAAAAGCTTCGATGCCGCCGGTGCGATGAAGAAACCGGGTGTGAAGAAAGTGGTGCAGGTGGGCGACAGCGCAGTTGCCGTCGTCGCCGATACCTGGTGGCGTGCAAAAACCGCGCTCGACACGATGAAGATCGAATGGGACGAGGGCCCGAATGCCGCCGTCTCCAGCGCCACGATTGCGGCGATGCTGAGGGAAGGCCTGGACGCCAAGGAGGCCGTGGCCGGCAACAAGGTCGGCGATGTCGAGGCTGCCTTTGCCAGCGCGGCGAAGAAGGTCACCGCCACCTACAGCTATCCGTTCCAGAATCACGCCACCATGGAACCGATGAACGCCACGGCGAAATACACGCCGGAACTTTGCGAGGTATGGACGCCGACGCAGAATGGCGAAGCGGCACTCGCCGCAGCCGCGGAAGCCTCCGGCCTGCCGCCGGCGAAATGCGAGGTCTACAAGCTGCATCTGGGCGGCGGCTTCGGCCGGCGCGGCGCGGTGCATGACTGGGTGCGCCAGGCGGTGGCGATTGCCAAGGAAATGCCGGGCACGCCGGTCAAACTGATCTGGTCACGCGAGGAAGACATGACGCATGGCCGGTATCATCCGGTCACGCAATGCAAGATGACGGCGTCGCTGAATGACAAGAACGAGGTGACCGGGCTGCATATGCGCATCTCCGGCCAGTCGATTGTCGCCGGCATCTTCCCGCAGAATATCCGCAACGGTCTCGACCCGGTGGTGTTCCAGGGCCTCAACCCGCCGGGGCCGGAAGCATCGATCGGCTACAGCTTCCCCAACCTGCTGATCGATCATGCCATGCGCAATCCGCATGTGCCGCCCGGCTTCTGGCGCGGGGTGAACCTAAACCAGAACACCATCTATCTGGAAAGCTTCCTCGACGAACTGGCCCATGAGACCAAGACGGACCCGCTGGAATTCCGTCGCAAGCTGATGGCCAATCACCCCAAGCATCTGGCGGTGCTGAATGCGGCGGCCAACCGGATCGAGTGGTCGAAGCCGGCGCCTGCCGGCATCTTCCGTGGCCTGGCGCAATGCATGGGCTTCGGCTCCTACGTGGCGGCCTGCGCCGAGGTGTCGGTGGCGAAGGATGGCAAGATCAAGGTGCATCGCATTGTCGCGGCCACCGATCCGGGCCATGCCGTCAATCCGCAGCAGATCGAGGCCCAGGTCGAGGGTTCCTTCGTCTATGGCCTCACCGCGGCCTTCTACGGCGAATGCACGGTGGCCAAGGGCCGCATCGAGCAGGAGAATTTCGATACCTACACGATGATGCGGATCGACGAGATGCCGAAGGTGGAAACGGTGATCGTGCCCACGGGCGGCTTCTGGGGTGGTGTGGGCGAACCCACCATCGCGGTCGCGGCGCCGGCGGTACTGAATGCAATCTTCGCCGCCACCGGCAAGCGCATCCGCGACCTGCCGCTGAAGAACCACGACCTTAAGTCAGCCTGACATCAGGACGTCAGGCTTGGGTCTTCGGGCGTTTGGCATTGCAGGCCTGATCTGTGCGCTGGCGGTATCTTCCGCTGGCGCACAGACGGCCGCCTTGGTCGCCTATGCGGTCAGCGGTGATGCCATTCCGCAATCACTCACCGGCATGCCGGGCGATGCCACGCGTGGGCGCGGCATTGTCGTGAACCGCCAGAAGGGCCTCTGCCTGCTCTGCCATACCGGGCCGTTTGCCGAGGAGCGGTTTCAGGGTGATCTGGCGCCATCTTTAGCGGGCGCCGGCAGCCGCTGGAGCGACGGACAGTTGCGCCTGCGGATCGTTGATTCACGGCGTGTCAGTCCCAATACCATCATGCCATCCTATTATCGGATCGACGGCCTCACCCGCGTCGGTGCCGCCTGGCGCGACAAGCCGGTGCTGTCGGCGGCCGAGATCGAGGATGTGGTGGCGTTTTTGCAAACCCTGCGGGAGTAGCCGATGAACCGCCTGGATGTGACAAGACGCAGCGCATTGATCGGCGGCATGGGCGCGGCCGTCAGTCTGCTGGTGCTGCGACCTGTTGCCTATGCCTCGCCGACCGAGCTTGCCGGTGCCATTGCCGCATTCACCGGCAATCAGCCGGCGCAACGCGGGCGTGTCACCCTCGATCTGTCACCGCTGGTCGAGAACGGCAACTCGGTGTCGGTGACCGTGCGGGCCGACAGCCCGATGACGCCGGAGCATCATGTGCGCGCCATCGCACTGTTCACCGAACAGAATCCGCAGCCCAATGTGATCACGGTGCAACTCGGGCCGCGCGCCGGCCGGGCTTTCGTAAACACCCGCATGCGGCTCGCCACCTCGCAGAAGGTGATTGCCGTGGCCGGCTTCAGCGATGGCACCTTCTGGTCGGACCAGGTTGAGGTGATCGTCACCCTGGCCGCCTGTATCGAATAACGGAGTGACGAGCATGGTGCGCGCGCTGATCAACTGCCCGAAGACCGCGAAGAAGGGCGAGGTGATCGAGATCAAGACCCTGATCTCGCATGTGATGGAAACCGGCTATCGCGCCGATTCCGTTGGCAAGGTGGTGCCGCGCGATATCCTGCGCCGCTTCACCTGCCGCTATGCCGGGGAGCAGGTCTTCAGCGCCGATCTCTATCCGGCCATTGCCGCCAACCCCTTCATCAGCTTCACCACGGTGGCGACCGCCAGCGGCACGCTCAGTTTCACCTGGGACGGCGATAACGGCTTCACGCAGACCGAAACCGTGGCCATTATCGTCACCTGATGCCGCGTGACCTGATCCGTATCGTCCTGCCGCTGGTGCTGGCATCCGGCCTGGCTCTGGCTGCGGATCAGCGTCGGTCCGGCTTCGAGTTCATGAGCAGCAGCACGCAACAGATGCAGCAGGAGGATGCGCTTAATCCCGGCATGCTCTGGGTCGCCGAAGGCGAGGCACTGTGGAACGAGGCGCCCGCCGGTGCACAATCCTGCGCCGGGTGCCACGGCGATGCGCCGGCCGGCATGCGCGGTGTCGCCGCCCGCTATCCGGCCTTCGATGAACACCGGAAAAAACCCGTCGACCTGCAGCAACGCATCAACAGTTGCCGCGAAACCCGTCAGCAGCAGCCGGCCTTCGCGGCCGAGAGCCGGGCCTTGCTCGGCTTGTCCAGTTATATCGGCCTGCAGTCGCGCGGCCTGCCGGTGGCGCCGCCGGACGATCCGCGCCTGCAGCCGGCGCGCCTGCGTGGCGCGGCACTGTTCAATGCGCCAATGGGACAGCTGAATTTTTCCTGCGCCCAGTGCCACACCGACAATCCGGGCCGGCGCCTGGCCGGCAGCCCGATCCCGCAGGCACATCCGACCGGCTATCCGATCTATCGCCTGGAATGGCAGGCGATGGGCTCGCTGCAGCGGCGCCTGCGCAACTGCATGACCGGCGTGCGTGCCGAGCCGTATCCCTATGGCGCCGATGAGATGGTGGAACTCGAACTGTACCTGAACACGCGCGCCGCCAGCATGCCGGTGGAAACGCCGGGGGTGCGGCCGTAACAGATTTGTAAACTATCCTTGACTCAGGTTCTTTTTACCCCTCACATTGTCAACAATCGACAATCGACAGGGATTCGCGGTGCTGACATCCGAGATTGCCATGGCCGCGGGCCTCGCCCGCCTGCCGAAGAGCACCTTCCGCGAGCACATCGCTGAACAGCTCCGCGCGGCCATCCTCTCGGGCCAGATCGCGCCGGGCGCGCCCGTCGTGGAAACCGCGTTGGCCGGCCAGTTCCAGGTCAGCCGCGGCCCGCTGCGTGAGGCGCTGCGCCAGCTGGTGGAAGAAGGCCTGCTGGTGACGGTGCCCTATACCGGCACCCATGTGATCAGCCTGTCGGTAGAAGATGTGCGCGAAATCCATTCGATGCGCGTCACGCTGGAATGCTTTGCCTTCGAGCAGGCCTGGGACAAGCGCGATGCCGCCTTCCGGGCCGAGTTGCAGCGCCGTCACGCGGCACTGGTCGCCACCATCGACGACGGCGACGACCGCGCCAGCATCCTGGCCGAACTCAACCTGCATGGCCTGGTCTACGAAGTCTGTGGCCATCGCCTTTTGCAGCGCACCTGGAGCAGCCTGCGCGGCCGGCTGCAGCTCTACTGGGCGGCGCATCACCGCGCCCACTCCATCCGTGGCCCAAAGCGCGATGGCCATGAAAGCTATGTCGAGACCGCGCTGGGCGATGATCTGGACGCCATGCGCGCCGAGATCAGGGCGCATATGCAGCGCGGCGGCCAGCAGACCGAGAAATTCCTGAAAGGGATGGCGCAGCCATCCACCGATCCATCCAAAAGGGGGTAAGCATCATGATTATGGACCGACGCAGTGTATTGGCCGGCCTTGCCGGCGTGGGCGCGACCTTTGCTGTTGCTGGTGGCGTTCGCGCCCAGGCCGTGGGCACGCTGGCCGAGATCAAGAAGCGCGGCACGCTGCGCGTGGGCGTGACCCAGGCGCCGCCGTGGTATTCCAAGGATCCGAAGACCGGCGAATGGAATGCCGGCCTCGGCGTATCGATGGGCAAGGCGATGGCCGCCGTGCTCGGCGTGAAGTTCGAGCCGGTCGAGGTCACCTGGGGCACCGCGATTGCCGCTCTGCAGGGCAACAAGATCGACCTGATGTATATGCTGGATGCGACGCCCGAACGCGCCGCCGCCGTCGATTTCCCGCAGAATCCGCTGCTGTTCTATTCGATGGCCGTGCTGGCGCGCGACGACCTGGCGGTGAAGACCTGGCAGGATCTGAACAAGCCCGATGTGCGCATCGCCGTGCCGCAGGCCAGCAGCATGGACAAGTTCCTCACCGAGACGGTCGGCAATGCCGCGATCCAGCGCTTCCCCGGCAACCCGGAAGCCATCGCCGCCTTCCAGGCCGGCCGCGTCGATGCGGTCTGCCTGTTCCATCCGCCGCTGCTGGCGGCGCGCCAGCGCCTTGGCGCCGGCAAGATCGTGGTGCCGCTGCCGGCCCAGTCGCAGCCCTCCAGCGTCGCCCTGCGCAAGGAAGACGACAAGGCCTTCCTCACCTGGGTCGACACGACGATCAACGGCTACTACACCAGCGGCCAGACCCAGCGCTGGTATGAAGAATTCCTGCGTGGCTTCGGGCTCGATCCGAAATCCGCTCCGCCGGTGATGAAAGAAATGCTGAAGTAATCCGGCGGCATTATGTACCGCTGGGACTTCTGGCCGGTTCTGGCGAATGCCGATCTGCTGCTGCAGGGGCTGGTCAACACGCTGGCCGTCACCGGCACGGCCTTGGCCTTCGGCATTCCGCTCGGCCTGGCTCTGGCGCTGGCCCGTTTATCGGGCCGGCGCCTGCTGGCCTGGCCGGCGGGATTCGTGATCGAATTCTTCCGCACCACGCCGCCGCTGGTACAGCTGTTCTGGTTTTTCTTCGCCCTGCCGGTGCTGATCCGCGTCGAGATGACGCCCTTCATGGCCGCGGCGCTGACCTTCTCGATCCAGTCCGCCGCTTTCTTTGCCGAAGTGTTTCGCGGCGGCATCGTCTCGATCGAGCGCGGCCAGTGGGAAGCGGCGCGCGCCATCGGCATGACACCGCCGCAGTCGATGCGCCGCGTGATCCTGCCCCAGGCGGTCAAGCGCATGATTCCCGCCTTCATGGAACGCGCCATCGAGCTGATGAAGACCACCACGCTGGTCGCCACCGTGTCCTATGCCGACCTGCTGTTCCAGGCCAACGAGATCGCGCAGAAAACCTTCCGCCCGCTCGAAGTCTTCACCGTCACGGCCGGCATCTACTTCGTCGTCATTCTGCTGTTCAGCCTGATCGCGCGCCAGTTCGAGCGCCGGCTGGCGGTCAGCGGCGAGTCCACGGTGCACTGATGGGGGCGCACTGATGAACTACCAGTGGAACTTCGCCTCCGTCTTCGAGAATGCCGATGCGCTGCTCTATGGTGCCGTCGGCACCCTGCGCATCTTTGCCATCTGCCTGGTGCTGGGCCTCAGCCTCGGCCTGGTGGTCGGCCTGGCGCGCTATGCGCGGAACCGGCTGCTCAACTGGCCGGCGACGGCCTTCGTCGAATTCTTCCGCAACACGCCGGTGCTGGTGCAGATCCTGTGGTTTTATTTCGCCCTGCCGATGCTGGTGCCGTTTGAGATCAGCCCGTTGATGGCAGCAGCGCTTGGCATCTCGCTGAACTCGGCAGCCTTCTCGGCCGAGATCTATCGCGGTGGCATCCAGTCGATCGAGCCGGGCCAGTGGGAAGCCTCGCGTGCCCTGGGCATGACCGGCCTGCAGGCGATGCGGCGCATCATCCTGCCGCAGGCGCTCCGCCGCATGCTGCCGGCGCTCACCAACCGCGCCATCGAGATTTTCAAGATGTCGACGCTCGCATCGGTAGTGGCCTATGTCGAACTGCTGCAGCAGGGCAAGCTGGTTGCCTCGCTGAATTTCAATCCGATCGAGACCTACAGCGTCATCGCGCTTGCATTCTTCGTGTTTCTCTTCCCGCTGGTGCGCGCGACCTATGCGCTCGAGCGCCGGCTGGCCAAAGGCGATTGAGGCGCATCATGGCAGACCCCCTGCTCAGAACGATTGGTTTGCGTAAAAGCTACGGTACCCATGAAGTGCTGCGCGGCATTGATCTGTCCGTGCTGCCGGGCGAGCGTATCGCCATCCTTGGCGCCTCGGGCTCGGGCAAGAGCACGTTGCTGCGCTGTCTGAATTTCATGGAAATCCCCACGTCTGGAACGGTCGAACTCGGCGGTCGCCTGCTGGGCAGTGAGGGCAGGGGCGGCGGCGCACGCGTCTATGCCGAGCGCGAGCTGACCCAGGTGCGCCAGCGTGTCGGCATGGTGTTTCAACAGTTCAATCTGTTCCCGCATATGACGGCCATCGATAATGTCATGGAGGGTCTGCGTACCGTGAAGGGCGTGAAGGCGCCGGCGGCCCGCGAACGCGCCATGGCCGAACTGGCGCGCGTCGGCCTGACCGACCGTGCTGAACAGTACCCGGCGCGGCTGTCCGGCGGGCAGAAGCAGCGCGTGGCGATTGCGCGTGCGCTGGCGATGGACCCGGAGCTGCTGCTGTTCGACGAGCCGACCTCGGCGCTTGATCCCGAACTGGTGGGCGAAGTGCTGGGCGTGATCCGCTCGCTGGCCGAGGAAGGCCGCACCATGCTGCTGGTCACCCATGAGCTTGGTTTCGCCTACCATGTCGCCACCCGGGTGATCTTCATCGCCGATGGCGAGATCCATGAATCCGGCACCCCCGACGAGGTGCTTAAAAATCCACAGCGCGAGCGGACCCAGGCTTTCCTGGCCCGCCATCGCGAATTCAGTCTCTAACCGGTTCGGATTTTGAAAAATGACAACAGCATCCAGTCACAGCGCCCAAGGCTATGTCGAAGACCCCCGCAACAATGATGTGCTGGTCTATGTCAACGGCGACTTCGTGCGCCGCGACGAAGCGCGCGTCTCGATCTTCGACAGCGGCTTCGTGCTCGGCGATGGCGTCTGGGAAGGCCTGCGTCTGGTCAATGGCAAGCTGATCAGCCTGGAGAAGCATCTCGATCGCCTGTTCGAGGGCGCGGGCTCGATTGCGCTGAATATCGATCTGGGTCGTGACGGCATCCGTGCCGCGCTGCTGGAAACGCTGAAGCGCAACAATATGCAGGATGGCGCGCATATCCGCCTGATGGTGACGCGCGGCACCAAGAAGACGCCGAACCAGGACCCGCGCTTCGTGATCGGCGGCGCCACGGTGGTGATCGTCGCCGAATACAAGACGCCGAAGCCGGAGGCCTGGCAGCGCGGCCTGTCGCTGTTCACCTCCACCTTCCGTACCAGCAGCCCCGATGTCTTCGACCTGCGCCTCAACTCGCACAGCCGGCTGAATCTGATCCAGGCGCTGATCCAGGCGATCAATGCCGGCGCCGACGAGGCGCTGATGCTCGATCCGCGCGGCTTCGTCGCCAGCTGCAACTCGACGAATTTCTTCATCCTGCGCGGCGACGAATTGTGGACCTCGACGCCGGGCTGGAGCTTCCGCGGCATCACCCAGAGCAGCGTGCTGCACGCCTGGGCGGCGGCCGGCGGCGTGGCGCGCGAATGCGATTTCACCCTGGCGCAGGTCTATGCGGCCGACGAGGCTTTCGTCACCGGCACGCTCGGCGGCGTCACGCCGGTGACGAAGATTGATGGCCGCGTGATTGGCAACGGCAAGCCGGGCCCGCGCGCGCGCAGGGCCTATGAGCTGTATCTGGCTGCTGTGGCAGCCCAGCCGTAAGTTTCAGGTGTCTGAAGGAAAATGGTGGGCGGTACTGGGATTGAACCAGTGGCCCCAGCAATGTGAATGCTGTGCTCTACCGCTGAGCTAACCGCCCACGCGAAGCAGCGTATAAAGAGGCCGCTTGATTGTGTCAAGCGGCCTGTCTTTCCAAGGGGTTAGTACAGCCCGCCGGTGCCGGAAATCGGCGCCGAACCGGCCGAGGCGCCGACGCCGGAGATGCTGTCGCGTTCATCCGCCATCGAGCCGTCCAGCACCCGGCTGCGCTCGCCCAGCTGCGGCTCCGAGCCGGGCCGGAAGGCTTCCAGGATCACGTTGCGGTCGCCCGGCCGCGCCAGCTCGCCGGTCTCGGCCTGCACGCGCACCAGCCGCACGCCGGGCGGCACGCGGAACTGGATGTTAGGTTTGCCCTGCAGTGCCTCGGCCATGAAGGCCTTGAACACCGGCACCGAGACCGACGAACCGGTCTCGCGCTTGCCCATGTCTTTCGGCGTGTCGTAGCCGATGAAGACGCCGACCGCGAGATCGGGGCTGAAGCCCATGAACCAGGTGTCCATGCTGTCGTTGGTGGTGCCGGTCTTGCCGGCCAGCGGCTTGCCCAGTTCGCGGATGCGGATGCCGGTGCCACGCTGCACCACGCCTTCCAGGATCGAGGTGATCTGATAGGCGGTGACGGCATCGATCACCTGCGGGCGCGGATCGGGCAGGGCGGGTTCGCTCTGCTGGTTCCAGCCGGTGGGGACCAGGCAGTCGGGGCAGGCGCGCTTGTCATGGCGATAGATGGTGGTGCCGTTGCGGTTCTGGATGCGGTCGATCAGGGTCGGCGTGATCTTGCGGCCGCCATTGACGAATTCGGAATAGGCGGTGGTCATCTTCATCAGCGTGGTTTCACCGGCGCCCAGCGACATCGACAGCACCGGCTGCATGTTGTCGATCACGCCAAAGCGCTTGGCGTAATCCACCACTTTTTCCATGCCGATCGCCTGGGCCAGCCGCACCGTCATCAGGTTGCGCGATTTCTCGACGCCGACGCGCAGGGTGGAGGGGCCATAGAACTGATCGGAATAGTTGCCCGGCTTCCACAGCGGCAGGCCGGGGCCCTGGTCCATCACGAATGGCGCATCCAGCACCAGCGACGACGGCGTGAAGCCGTTATCGAGTGCTGCGGCATAGACGAATGGCTTGAAGGCCGAACCGGGCTGGCGATTGGCCTGGGTCGCGCGGTTGAACTGGCTCAGCTTGAAATCGTAGCCGCCGACCAGCGCCAGCACGCGGCCGGTATGCGGGTCCATCGCCACCAGGCCACCGCCGATTTCAGGAATCTGCCGCAGGGCATAGCCGTCCTGCGGCTTGGCCGGATTGATCGCGGTCACCGCGATCACGTCGCCCACGGCGATCACCTCGGCGGGTGTGCGCGGCACCGGGCCGAAATGATCGGGTCCCAGTTTCTTGCGCGCCCAGCGCAGGCCGGCCTGCGGCAGCACGGCCTTGCTGCCATCGGCGAAGCCGATCCCGGCGCTGTCGGTTTCCACGGCCAGCACGGCGGCGACGCGCCAGGGCGGCAGGATACCGGCAAAGGGCGGCATCGCGCTCAGCTGCGTGCGCCAGTCCGTGTTTGGCTGCAGCTTGGCCAGCGGGCCACGCCAGCCTCCGGCGCGGCGGTCATAGGCTTCCAGCCCGTCGCGCAGCACGCGCTCGCCGATGCTCTGCAGCTTCGGGTCCATCGTGGTGCGAACACTCAGGCCGCCTTCATAGAGGCCTTTCTCACCCAATCGCTGCGCCAGTTCGCGGCGCACTTCCTCGGCGAACCAGTCGGCGCGCGCCAGTTCCGATTCCGGCCGCGCCAGCGCCACCAGTGGTGAGGCAATGGCGGCGCGCGCCTGCTCCACAGTGATGACGCCATCTTCCTGCAGGCGCTCGATCACCCAGTCGCGCCTTGCCTTGGCGCGATCCAGATGGCGCACCGGATGATAGTTGCTGGGCGCCTTGGGCAGGGCTGCGAGATAGGCGGCCTCGGGCAGCGTCAGGTCGTAGAGCGACTTGTCGAAATACACCAGCGCCGCGGCGGCGACACCATAGGCGCCAGAGCCGAGATAGATTTCGTTCAGATAGAGTTCGAGAATCTTGTCCTTGCTGAAAGCCTTCTCGATGCGGAAGGCGAGGATGGCTTCCTTCGCCTTGCGGCCCAGTGACACTTCATTGCCGAGTAGGAAATTCTTCGCCACCTGCTGCGTGATGGTCGACGCGCCAACCGGGCGGCGGCTCTGAGCCAGATTGGCGATGTTCTGCACCACGGCGCGCACGACACCCAGCGGATCGATGCCGCTGTGTTCGTAGAAATTCTTGTCTTCGGCCGAAAGGAAGGCCTGGATCACCGGCTTGGGGATCGCCTCGATCGGCACGAACAGGCGGCGCTCGCGCGAATACTCGGCGATCAGGCGGCCGTCGCCGGCATGCAGGCGGGTGGTGACCGGCGGTTCGTATTTCGCCAGCTGCTGATAGTCGGG
>NZ_CALRUC010000100.1:0-16568 GCF_943371255.1 Ferrovibrio terrae
AACCAGCTGGCGGTGGCGGCGCGCGACACGGCGCAGAAGGGCGGCAGCGTCGTGGCCGATGCCGTCACCGCGGTGACGCAGATCGAACAGAGCGCGCAGAAGATTTCCGATATCGTCGGCCTGATCGACGAGATCGCCTTCCAGACCAACCTGCTGGCGCTCAATGCGAGCGTTGAAGCTGCGCGTGCCGGCGAAGCCGGCAAGGGCTTTGCCGTGGTGGCGCAGGAAGTGCGCGCGCTCGCCCAGCGTTCGGCCAATGCCAGCAAGGATATCAAGGCGCTGATCAGTGCATCCAATGCCCAGGTGAAAACCGGCGCCACGCTGGTGAACCAGACCGGCGCCTCGCTCACCGAGATCGTCGTCGCCATCAAGAAGGTGTCGGATATCGTGGCCGAGATCGCCGCCGCCTCGCGCGAACAGGCGACGGGGTTGGAGCAGATCAACACCGCTGTGGCCGGCATGGACGAGATGACCCAGCGCAATGCTGCGCTGGTGGAGGAAACCACGGCGGCGGCGCAGGCGCTGAACGGCCAGGCGGGTGAACTGGCCGATGCGGTCGGCTTCTTCCGCCAGGGCGATGCGCCGGCTGCTGCAGCAGCGCCGGTTCAGTCCGCACCGGTTCAAGCCGCACCGGTGCCTGTCGCCGCTGCACCCGCGGCCAAGCCGGTGACCAAGCTGATGGTGGTGAAAGCGCCAACCGCGGCGCCGGCGCCAAGGCCGGTGGCGAAACCGGCCCCGCGGCCCGTGCCGGTCGCTGCCGCCGATGACGACTGGCAGGAATTCTGAGGGCGGGGGCTGTTGCCCCGTCCGCAAAGTGTCTGGAATGCCTGGATCAGAACGCTGAATCGGGATTGTATCAACCGCAGAGTCCGGCAGAGGCGAATAGACGAGACGGCGGAGATTGACTCCTATGGCAAAATTGCCATATAATCCCTACAAGCTGATCTGGATGGGAGACAGCCTCGAGGTTCTCTCCGCATTCCCGCCCGATGCCAAACGCCAGCTCGGTTTTGGCGTGCGGCAAGTCCAGAATGGCCTGACACCGCCATTTGCAAAGCGCCTCAAGACCTTCGGCAGGGATGTGTACGAACTCATATCAAACGATCATGGGAACACGTACCGGGTTGCCTATCTGATCAAGATGAAAAAGGGGGTCTATGTTCTGGATGCCTTCATGAAGAAATCCAAAAAAGGCATCGGGATTCCCCAGGAAGACAAGGCACGCATACTGGCGCGCCTGAAGCGGGCCATAGAGCGGGATGAGGAGTGAGACATGGCAAGGGACATGAAAAAGAGCCAGGGCAACGTCTTCTCGGATATCGGCTTCAGCAAATTCGAGGCGGAAGAACTGGCGGTTAAATCCGATCTGATCTCCCTGATCGGCATTGCGATTAAAACGCGCAAGCTGTCGCAGACAGCAGCGGCCAGGCTATGCGGCACGCATCAGGCCTCCCTGTCGAAAATTCTGTCGGGCAAGCTGGACAGCGTGACGATCGATCAGCTGGCGAAATGGATGGTTGCGCTGGGCGGCAGCGTCAGCATCAACGTCAAGCAGCCCAAGGCCTCGTCTTCCATGAAGACAGGCTCACTGACGCTGGAGCTGCGCTAAGCTTTCAGGCGCCGAGTTTGAAGCCCCCGCGTTGGGGGCTTTTTCTTTATACGGCTTTGGTGCTGTATTAGGCATGCGCTTTGATGCTTTGTCGCGCTTTGCATCATCGGAGGGTTTAGATATGCACACTCCAATAACTGAACTTCCAAAAGCCAGCACGGAAATTGAAGCTGATATGGTGGCCTTAATCGGCCGACTGATGGTGCAGTGGTCAAACTTGGAAAGCTGGTTCATAGCACTGCTGGCGCAGCTTCTAAAATCGGATACCCATAGAGCCGAGATTGTCTTTTATACTATCACAACTGCGATTTCGCGACGGGCTCTACTGAACCGTGTTTTTATGACCTATGTCGCAGACGAGGAACTCCAAAAAAGATTCTCGTCTCTACTAGGCAAGTTCAAAGCTGTCACAGCAATTCGCAACAGGTTTGCACATTCTCAATATCAATTCCAAATCAACAACCAACATATGGTGATATCGAGTTTCCCCAATGACTTTGATGGGTCAACTTGGACCGAAAAGCGCTCTATCGACAAAGCATTGCTGGGCGAGGTTAAGCAGGGGATTTTAAACTGCCTGAATGCTCAGGAAGAGCTATTCGCGCTTCTGAAAGACATTGAACCAAAGATTTCAGAGACTCCCATAAAGCCTCTTCATAAGCACGCCGACATTCCGTAGAAGTCCAATCGCACTGCCTCGTCGTTAGGCTTTTTTAAGAGCATGGAAGCCTAGCCGTGACGGTTTCCTGAATTGGACTGGTTTGGAAACCGTCTGTGTCGGGTTGCAATAATATTGCATGAGTTCTCTTTTTGTTCTATATTGAAATAGAACTTAGCAGAGTACCGACACAGTCTGAAAATTTCAGGATGCGTCGGATGCCGGCAACGAGCCCGAGCGAACCCGAGCGAACCTGAACGAACCTGAACGAACCTGAACGAACCTGAACGAACCTCAACGGACCCGAACGGACCTGAACGAACCCCAACGAACCCGGCCGAAGCCGCCGCCAGCCGGCAGAGTGCTGACAGAAACTGGCAGTGGTTTATGGCACTCTCCCCCCATGTCCCGCGCTGAACGCCTGCTCGCCCTGATCCAGTGTCTCCGCCGCCACCGCCAGCCGGTCAGCGGCCAGAGCCTCGCCACCGAACTCGGCATTAGCTTACGCACGCTCTATCGCGACATCGCCAGCCTGCAGAGCCAGGGCGCCAGCATCGATGGCGAGCCCGGCGTGGGCTATGTGCTGCGGCCGGGTTTCATGCTGCCGCCGCTGATGTTCTCGGAAGAGGAACTCGAGGCGCTGATGCTCGGCTCGCGCTGGGTCGCCGAACGCGCCGATGCGCGGCTGGGCGCTGCCGCGCGCAATGCCATCGCCCGCATCGGTGCGGTGCTGCCGGCCGACCTGCGCGACACGCTGGACAGCGAAAGCCTGCTCATCGTCGGGCCGATGCCGGTGGCGGCCGGCGATACCGAGCTGGCGACGATCCGCCAGCAGATCCGCAACGAACATAAACTGCAGATCGATTATCGCGATGAATCCGAACGCGCCAGCGCGCGCATCATCTGGCCGTTTGCGCTCGCCTTCTTCGAACGCGTGCGCGTCGTCGTCGCCTGGTGCGAGCTGCGCCAGGCCTTCCGCCATTTCCGCACCGACCGCATCGTCACGCTCACGCCGCTGGCGCAGCGCTACCCCAGGCGCCGCGCCGTGCTGATGAAGGCCTGGCGCGAAGAGGAAGCGATCCGCAATCCGCCATGCTGACCACCGCCACACACGACACACCAGAGACCCCGATGACGCAGACGCCGCCCATCACCGATCATCCCCGGCACTGGATCGCCGTTGCCTCCTTCGACCATGTGCGGCGCGGCCGCGCCGGCGGCTTCATGCAGGTCTGCCATGGCCGCGAGGCGCCGCTGCTGCGCATCGCACCGGGCGACAGCGTTGCCTATTACTCGCCGCATGCGGCCTTCCAGGGCCGCGACCGGCTGCAGGCCTTCACCGCCTTCGGCGTGGTGGCGGCGGGCAAGCCCTACCAGGTCGATATGGGCGGCGGCTTCACGCCCTGGCGCCGCGATGTCGACTGGCATGCCTCGGTCGAGGCGCCGATTGCCCCGCTGCTGCAGCAGCTGGACTTCACCGCCGGCCAGCACAACTGGGGCTACCGCTTCCGCTTCGGCCTCTGCGCGGTGTCGGCCGCCGACATGCGGCTGATCGCACGCGCCATGGGGGCGCAGCGCCTGCTCAACATGGCGGCGTGACCGGCGCGCAGTGTTCCCTGCGACTGGACTTTTGCCGGCGGCGCCCTTCTATTCACGGTTCCACTTTTTGCGCGGAGCCGTCATGCAGCTGCATCTGAGTACCTGGGCCGAGGTCGAGACCTATCTGAAGCGCTCGACCGGCATCATCATCCCGATCGGCTCCACCGAGCAGCATGGCCCCAACGGCCTGATCGGCACCGATGCGATCTGCGCCGAGGTGTTTGCCGCCCAGGTCGGCAAGGCCGCCGATGCGCTGGTCGGCCCCAGCATCAATGTGGGCATGGCGCAGCATCACCTGGGCTTTCCCGGTTCGATGACGCTGCGGCCCACCACGCTGATCGCCGTGATCCGCGACATGGTGGCCAGCTTGAGCCGTCACGGCTTCGACCGCTTCTTCTTCCTCAACGGCCATGGCGGCAATATCGCCACCGCCACCGCGGCGTTTTCGGAAATCTATGCCGAGGCCTCACTGGCGCCGCCGGGCCATAACGTGCCCAGCATCCGCTGCACCATCCGGAACTGGTGGGAGGCGCCGAGCGCCAAGCGGCTGTCCAACAGCCTGTTCCCGGGTGAAGAGGGCAGCCATGCCACGCCATCCGAAGTCTCGGTCACCTATCATGCCTATCCGGACGCGGTGAAAAGCGTGGAGATGACGCCGCGCGTCGCGCCCCATGGCAGCTTCACCGATGCCGCCGATTATCGCCGCCGCTTCGCCGATGGCCGCATCGGCTCCAACCCGGCGCTGGCGACGAAAGAGCATGGCAAGACCATCATGGAGGCCGTGGTGCCGGAACTGGCCGAGAGCTACAAGGCGTTTCTGACGGCATGAGCCGGGACGTCCTCGCCGCCTATTACGCCGCCCTGCGCGATGGCGATTTCGCCAAGCTGGAGCAGCTCGTCACCCCCGATGTCTGCGTGCAGTATTACGGCCCGCCGGGCCTGCTGCCCTGGGTCGGGCGCCATGACGGTTTCGCCGGCTACAAAACCTTTCTCGACAGGGTGCGCGCCGCACTGGAGATCGTCGCGGTGACGCCGGAAGCCACGATTGCCGAGGGCGACTGGGTGGTGATGCTGGGCCGCGGCCTGTGGCGCGCGCGGGCCAGCGGCCGCGAGGTGCAGGTCAACATGACCAATGCGTTCCGTTTCCGCGACGGCCGCATCGCCGAATACCGCGTTTACACCGATACCGCCGCCTTTGCCGCGCTGCTGGCCTGAACGCAAGAAACGGGAAGCGCCGCGGCGCTGCGCGCAGTAGAGAAGGCGCATGAGCGATCTCGCCACACGGATTGATTCACTGCCCTGGCCGGCACTGACCGACCGCCTCGATGCATCGGGCTTCGCCACCACCGGCCCACTGCTGACAGCAGATGAATGCGCCGCGCTGGTCGCGCTCTATGACCAGCCTGATCCCTTCCGCAGCCGCGTGGTGATGGCGCGCCACGGCTTCGGCCAGGGCGAATACCGCTATTTCAAGTATCCGCTGCCCGATATCATCGCCACCCTGCGCAGCCGGCTCTATCCGCAGCTGGTGCCGCTGGCCAATCGCTGGCAGCTGGCGCTGGGTTTGCCGACACAGTTTCCCGCCGGCCATGCCGACTATATCGCGCGCTGCCATGCCGCCGGGCAGACTCGGCCGACGCCGCTGCTGCTGCAATACGGTCCCGGCGATTACAACCGCCTGCACCAGGATCTCTATGGCGAGCTGGTGTTTCCGCTGCAGCTCACCATCCTGCTCAGCGATCCGGCAGCATTCAGCGGCGGCGAATTCGTGCTGGTGGAAAACAAGCCGCGCAGCCAGAGCCGCGCCGAGGTGGTGCGGCTGCAGCAGGGCGAGGCGGTGATCTTCGCGGTCAACCAGCGACCGGTGAGCGGCACACGCGGCAGCTATCGTGTTGCGCTGCGTCATGGCGTCTCGACGCTGCACAGCGGCATCCGGCACACGCTGGGCATCATCTTCCACGATGCCGGATAGGGCCCGCATGTTGCCGGCTTTGATCAGGATCAATGCCGGATGTGCCACCGCATCCTAGCCTTTCACCATGCCTGCTGCTACCCCATCCCAGATTGCCGCCCCGGCCTTGGCGCTGCTCCAGATCGAGCAGGCGCTGGTCGGTCCGGGCACCGAACTCTCGCCGCTGGCGCGTCTGGTCGGCTGGCGCCTGAACGTGCTGTCCTTCTGCGCCTTCCTGCGCGGCCTGCCGGTGGCCGATGCGGCGCTGGGCAAACTGCTGGCACCGGGCTTTGCCACCTTCCTGTCGCAGGATTTCATCAGCCTGATCGCCGAGGAGGAAGAGGGCCTGCTGCCCCTGCTGCAGCGTCGCCTGCTGCTCGGCGACAACCTGGACGACGTGATCTCGCAGCTCAGCGACGAGCATCGCCAGGAGCGCGAGCTGGCCCGGACACTGGCGGCGCAATGCCTTGATTTTGCCGGCGGCACCGATGCCGACTGGCCGGAACTCTGCGACGCCCTGACGCAGTTTGCCGAACGCCAGCGGCGTCATCTACTGTGGGAGGATGCGACGATTTTGCCACTGGCGCGCGACCGTCTCTCGGCAGAGGATATGAATCGCTGGGGCGCCGATATGGATCGTCGCTACCGCGCGCGCCAACCGCACTGACCGTGGAGCGCGCCGCAATGCCGGACGACCACGACGAAAGGCGACCGATGGCCGAGATTCATGCCCTGCCCATTCGCAAACATGCCGCGCCGGCGCAGAAGCATCCCGATCCCTGCGAAACCTGCACGGCACGCAGCCTGACGATTTGCGCGGCACTGACCAACGAGGAGCAGTCCAGGATGGGCGCCCTGGCCGGCGCGATGTGGTTCCAGCCGCATCAGGTGCTGTTCCAGGAAGGCGATGCTGCCGACCATGTCTACAACATCACCTGCGGTAGCGTGTCGCTATCAAAATCCATGAGCGATGGCCGCCGCCAGATCACCGGCTTCCTCGGGCCGGGCGATTTTCTCGGCCTCAACACCCGCGACACCTACAGCGTGAGCGCGGAGGCGCTGATCGATACCAAGGTCTGCCGCTTTTCGCGCTCGGCCTTCCGCAAACTGCTGTCCGACATGCCGAGCCTGGAGCATCGCCTGCTGGCGGTGGCGGAAACCGAACTCGCCACGGCGCAGGAGCAGATCCTGCTGCTCGGCCGCAAGACGGCGATGGAGCGCATCGCCTCCTTCCTGCTGCTGCAGGTCAACCGCGTAACCGCCCGCGGCCTGCCGCCCAATCCGATTGCCTTGCCGATGACGCGGGCCGAGGTGGCCGATTATCTCGGGCTCACCATCGAGACCGTCAGCCGCTGTTTCACCAAGCTGCGCAAGCTCGACATCATCAGCCTGCCGGCATCAGATCGCGTGCTGATCAAGCAGACCGACCGGCTGAAGGCCCTGTCGGAATCGACCTGACGAGACGTATCGTCAGGCTGTGCTGCCGGCCGTCATGAGCGCGGCGGCCAGATATGAACCGAGATGGGCTGCTCGCGCCCGTCCAGCCGTCGATCCCCGGCACTCTCGAAACGCGGCAGGTTTGCATCATGCAGCGCCGCTTCGGTCAGGGTTTCATCTGACACCGCGATGCGGCAGTCGAGCTGGCGCGTCAGCGTTTCCAGCCGGCTGGCAATATTGACGGCATCGCCCACGACGGTGAATTCCAGGCGCTGGGCGCTGCCGATATTGCCCACCACCACAGCGCCGTAATGCACGCCGACCGAGAGCCGTACCTGGGCCGCACCGCGCTCGGCGCGTTTGGCGTTCCAGCGCCCGATCTCGGCCTGCAGGTCAATCGCACAGCGGATGGCGCGGGCGGCGGCATCGGGCATCTCGCCCATGCCGCCGAAGGTGGCGAGGAAGCCATCGCCGAGATATTTGTCGAGCGAGCCGCCATGGGCGAAGACCACGCCGCTGCCGCGTTCGTGAAAACTCTTCAGCAGCCGCACCACGCGGTCGGGCGCCATGCGTTCCGACAGGCCGGTGAAGCCGACGATATCGGCGAACAGCACGGCGACACGCCGGTTGGTCGGCGCGCCGAAGGCGCGCTCGCTGGTGATGATCGCATCGGCCACATCGGGGGAAACGTAGCGGGCGAGGTCGGCACGGGCGATCTCGGCGCGCGTCTGGCGTAGCAACAGGGCGCGGGAGCGCCACACGGCAGCCGCCAGCAGCGCGGTGGCGATGGCGGTGAGCACGACCTGGTTCAGCAACTGGAAGATGCCGACAAAATAGGGATTGAGGATGATCTGCAGCAGGGCCTGTGGCGAGCTGTCGCCACCCGGCGTGAACGGCAGCGTATCGGGCCGCATCGCCACCAGAAGCACGCCGACGGACCAGACGAGGATCGACCAGAAGCCGGTCCAGATCACCTGCAGCGGCGAATAGGACAGCGCGGCGCCGACCAGCAGCAGGTTGAGATAGAGGAATTCCGGGCCGCGCACCCGCATCTGGATCGGGAGACCGAAATCGATCTGGCCCGGCGGCGGCAGGATTACCACGGCGGTGACCAGCACGATGTCGAGGATCACGAAGGCGAAGCGGATCGCCACGGCATAGCGATGCCGGCGCAGCAGATGCGGAATCAGGCCGAGCAGCAGGAAGCCGCCGCTGATGGCCAGGTAATACAGCTGGCGCTGCGGCTCGATCACCAGCACCAGCCAGAGCATCACCGCCACCACCGCCACCAGGCGGGCACGGAAGGCGAAGCTGCGGCCGCGCTCTTCTTCTTCGGCGATGGCGCGGCTCAGCCGCAGGCCCAGGGGCGTGCGCGGTGTGCGGCTGGCGAACGGATTGATCATGGCGGCATCTTCATGGACGCCGAGACCCAGCGGGATCGGATACCCATCGCATCGACACCGGCCAAGGCTTCCTCCGTCGCGGCAGATTATGCCTCTGGAAAAGCCGGCAGGATGCCGGGTTTCAGACCGGGCAGTCTGTGACGGCCAGCATAGTCGGAGGAGTGTGTCGTATCAGGGCGGCCCGGGTCTAGCGCTGTGTTCACGGCAACTTGATGCGGCCGCCTCAGTTTCCCAGCAGGACCGGCACTGTCATGCTCTGCAGGATGGTGTGGGTCACGCCGCCCAGGGCCATTTCGCGCAGCCGGCTGTGGCCATAGGCGCCCATCACCAGCAGGTCGGCGCTGTGGTCGGCCAGTGCCGACAGCAGGGCCTCGCCGGTGCCGATATCGGCGGCCGTGGTGTGCCGCAGCTTGGCGGTGATGCCGTGGTGCGACAGATGCTGCACCAGGCCGGCGGCGGAACGCTGCTGCTGGTCGTCGCCGTCGATGCACAGGATGATCACACTGGTGGCCGCGAGCAGCACGGGCAGCGCATCATGCACGGCGCGGGCGGCTTCACGGCTGTCATTCCAGGCGATCAGCACGGTTTTGCCCGGTGCGGCATACTGGCCGATATAGGGCACCACCAGCACCGGCCGGCCGAGCGCGAGCGCCAGGTCGCCGGGCAGCGTGCCGCCCAGGGCCGAGGGATCGCGTTCCGGGTCGGGCTGGCCGAGGATGGCGAGATCGCAGTGACGTCCGTGCCGCTGCAGCGCGGATGATGGGTCTTCGTCACTCTCGATCCAGGTTGCCGTCATGCCGGCTTGTTTGGCGGCGGCTTCAAAATCGCGGCGCGCGGTCGCTGCGACAGCGCGGGCTTCATCGACCTGCTGTTGAATCAGGCTGGGGGGAACATACTCGCCCATGTAGTAGATTTGTGTCGGGAACGGCAGCGTGTAGAGCGCGGTCACCGTGGCTTCGAAGCGCTTGGCCAGCGACAGCGCCATGGCGGTCTTTTCGGTGCCGCGACCATCATCCGTCAGATGCAGCAGGATATCGCAGTAGCGCATGGTGTCCCTCGTTGTTCGGCCTTGGTGTCTGATGCTGCCCATCCTGCGGTTGCGCCGCGCCTGCCGCATTGAGGCATGTCAATCGGATGATCGCTACCGGAGATAATTTCTTTTTCCGCTTTTGACATCAATCAAGGCGCAATGCGGCCGCGGTTGTGAGACTGCACCAACAAAGAGGAGCGCCGCATGACTTTGCATCTTGTCCGTCTGGAACTCGCCCGCGAGAAAGGCCATCCCGATGGCAGCAGCCTGCATGGCTACGAATTCGTCGCGCCGCTCGATCAGAACGGTCATCTCGACCGCAGCCACTGGGCCGATGAACGCGGTCGCTGCACCACACGCCGCTTCTGGTATGGCGAGGATGACCAGACCGGCAACCTGATTCATACACGCGGCGGCCACTGGGCGTTTTCCTATGATCCGACCACCACCGACGATGACGAAGCGATTTTCCGCCTCGACCAGCATCTGATGCGGCCCGGTGAATATGTTTCGATCACCGAACCAGACCGCCAGCAGCACACATTCCGCATTGCATCGGTCAGCAAGCTGTGATCCGCCGGCGGCATGCCGGCAAACAGACATCCAGGGAGATTGCGTGATGAGCTACAAGGATATCCTCGTCTACACCGATCCAGGCCCGTGGTGCGCGGCACGCTTTGACCTGGCGGCCGATCTGGCCCGGACGCATGACGCGCATCTCACCGCGCTCTATGTCGATGCGCCGCCCTATACGCCGGTCGATATCATCGGCACCTCGGTGGGCGATGCGGTGAAACAGTGGCAGGCCGATCTGCGGCGCAGCCGTCAGGCGCAGGCCAAGGGCATCGTCGATGCGGCGCGCCAGCGCAGCGGACGGGAGATCGAATGGCATTCGGTCGAGGATGCGCTGGAAAGCGGCATCCTGCTGCACAGCTGCTACAACGATGTGATCGTGCTGAGCCAGGACAGCAATCCCTTTAATCTGTCCGAACCGCTGGAGCCGTCGGTGGCGCAGGTCTGCCTCGGTGCCGGTCGTCCGGTTGTGGTGGTGCCGCGCGACAACCGCGCCAAGACCTGCGGCGAGCATGTGCTGGTGGCCTGGAAGGCCACCGCCCAGGCTGCCCGCGCCCTGCATGCCGCCCTGCCGATCCTGGCCCGGGCGCGCACGGTCACCATCATGGAAGTCGATGCTGCCAAGAGCGGCCGGATCGCCGGCGCCGACATTGCCCGCCACCTGGCGCGCCATGGCATCAAGGTGACGGTGAAGCCGATGACCGGCAGCGATGCCGATGCCGGCCGGGTGATTCTGGCGCAGGCGGAGCAGCTGGGGGCCGACCTGATCGTATCCGGCGCCTATGGCCATTCCCGACTCTGGGAAATGGTGGTGGGCGGCACGACGCGCCATCTGCTGGAGCACCATCGTATTCCGCTGTTCCTATCGAACTGAGCGCAGGCCAGCGGCCGAGTCATTTCAAGGGAGGCCTTCCAGGCCTCCCTTTTTCTGCTTTGCCGCAGTGACAATCGGTCGCGTGACCGTTTTATGTAATCAAAGTGACATGGACGGCTGTTAAGCCCACTCCCATATTTTCAGTGTCGGGGAAGCCGTGGCGTTCGTCACGATTGCATATCTGGTCTATCTGCTGGTGCCCATTCTGCTGTTGCTGGTCGGCTCGGTTGGCGAGACCTGGTTCAACACGCTGTTACCCCAAGGCATGACCGGGGCGTGGTATGTTCAGGTGGCGAGCGACGGCAGTTTCCGCCGTGCCTTTACGACCAGCCTGATCGTTTGCGCCGGTACCTGCCTGGTCAGCGCGCTGATTGCACTGCCGCTGGCCTACAGCCTGCACAATATGGCTCATCGCGGCGTGAAGACGGTGTTGCGCGTGATTGCCTTGTTGCCGGTGGCGGTTCCGCCGCTGGTGCTCGGCTTTGGCTTCGTGCTGGTTTTCTCCTCCGACGAACTGCCCTTCCTCGGCTCGCTCTGGGTGCTGGTCGGCGGTCATGTCGCGCTCGCGCTGCCCTATCTGCTGCAGGCCCTGGTGGCCGACATGCGGCATCTCAATCTGGCGATGCTGGAACAGGCCGCGGCGGCCATGGGTGCCGGCTTTGCTGCACGCTTTTTCGATATTGTGCTGCCAAGCCTGCGCCACTCCCTGCTCAGCGGCCTGATCATGGTGGCTGCATTGAGTCTTGGTGAATTCCAGCTCTCCAACCTTGTCGCCGGTTTCCTGACCCGGCCTTATCCGGTGGTCCTGCTGCAGGCGTTTTATGGCGCCACCGGTTTTGCCTGTGCCGCCACCGTGGTGCTGCTCGGCCTGGCGCTGATCGCTGCCGTCAGCGGTGGATTGACGGCGCGCAGCGCACGCGGTCTGCAAGGCGTCGCATCTTGAACGCCGCGGTATCCCTGCAGAATGTGAGTTATGCCTACCCGGGCAGTGGCCATGGCGTGGCAAACCTTTCGCTCGATATCCAGCCGGGCGAACTGATTGCCGTGATCGGCCCCAGTGGCTGTGGCAAATCCACCCTGCTGAAACTGGTCGCCGGGTTTCTGCAGCCCGATGCCGGCCGTTTGCTGCTTAATGGCCGCGATGCCGGCGCGCTGCTGCCGCAGCAGCGCGAAATCGGCATCGTGTTTCAGGCCTATGCGCTGTTTCCGCATATGACGGCGGCCGAAAATGTCGCCTATCCGCTGAAACTGCGCGGTCTGGCAAAAGCCGCACGGCTGGCAAGGGCCAATGCGATGCTGGCGCGTGTTGGCCTGAGTGATCGCGCCCACCAGCGTCCCGGGCAACTCTCGGGCGGCCAGCAGCAGCGCGTGGCCCTGGCCCGCGCGCTGGTGTTCAACCCGCAGGCCCTGTTGCTGGACGAGCCGCTGTCGGCGCTGGATGCCAGTTTGCGTATCGGCATGCGCGACGAGATCCGGCATCTGCAGCGCGAACACGGCATCGCCACCTTGCATATCACCCACGATCAGGAAGAGGCCCTGTCGATTGCCGACCGCATCGTCGTCATGCGTGATGGCCGTGTCCTGCAGGTCGCAACGCCCCGCGAGATTTATGAGCGGCCGGTTGATGCCATGGTGGCGGGCTTCGTCGGCCAGGCCAACCTGTGGCCCGGCAACCTGACGGCGCCGGACCGGATCGATACCGCCATCGGCATGCTGCAGATTCTGCCGCAGCCGGATTTTGCTCCCGGCCAGCCGACCATTGCCATGGTACGGCCCGAAGCCGTGCGGCTGGGAGCGGCAGGCGACGGCATCAACGGCTTCTCCGGTGCCGTGGTGCGGGATCGCTATCTGGGCGCGTTGCGCCGTTTCGATCTCAGTATTCCCGGTGGTGTGATCGCCGGTGAAACCGCATCTGCCGAACCGGTCACCGCCGTACATATCCCGCCCTCGGCGATCCGTCTGCTGCCGGCACAGTAAGTGTCACACAAGCATGCTAGTCCGCCCTCACCGACCGAACAGGAGAAACGGCTCATGAAAACTTCCCCGCTTGCTTATGTTGCTGCGCTGGCGATTGTCGCGCTGCCGGCCCTGGGTTTTGCCCAGACCGTGAAAGACTCGCCCGAGCTTTATGCCGGTGAAAAGACGCTTTACGAGGCTGCTGCCAAGGAAGGCCTGGTGGTTTCCTTCGATACCGGCCCGACCTGGGCCAACTGGGCAGCGCAGTTTGCCGCCTTCAAGAAGCGCTATCCCGAGGTCGAGATGACCTATAACGATCTTGGTTCGGCCGCTACCGTGGTGGCGCTGGAGAAGGCGAAGAACCGCCCACAGGCCGATACCGCCTACTACTTCGCGGCTTCCGCCGTCGATGCGGTGAACAAGGGCGTGGTGGCGCCGTTCAAACCGGTGAATTTCGAAAAGCTGCCGGATGTATTCCGTCATCCGGACGGCCAGTGGTTCACCATCCACTCGCTGACCATCGCTTTTGTCGTGAACAAGAAGCTGGTCAAGGATGTGCCGCAGAGCTGGGCCGACCTGCTGAAGTCGGACTACAAGAACAGCGTCGTCTATCTTGATCCGCGCTCGGCCGGCATCGGCCAGGTGATGACTTTCGCCGCCGCCTTTGCCAATGGCGGCACCATGGAGAATGTGCAGCCCGGCCTCGACTATCTGGGCAAACTGCACAAGGCCGGAAACGTGCTGCGGGTGCTGGGCACCACGCCCTATGCGCAGTTCGTCAAGGGCGAGATTCCGATCTGGATCGCCTATGAGAATGACGGGCTGAAGGCGAAATACACCGACGGCCTGGGCGATGATGTCGCCGTGGTGATCCCCAAGGAGGCCTCGGCTGCCGCGCCCTATGGCATCTCGCTGGTGAAGAACGGCCCCAATCCGAATGCGGGCAAGCTGTGGCTCAATTTCATCATGACTGAAATGGGCCAGGGCATCTTCGCCCAGGGCTTCGTGCGCCCCAGCGTGCCAGGCGTTGCCTTGCCGGCCAATGTGGCGGATCGCCTGCCGGCCGCACCGCAGGTCAAGCCGCTCGATGTCATCAAGGCGGCGGCCAAGAAGACCGAGATCGACGCCGGCTATGCCAAGGCAGTCGCAAACTGAGGCAGGCATATTGACAGACGCGTAACGATGACGCCGCGCCGGGGATTGTTCTCAGCACCGTTGCTGGCTGCACTTGCAACCCCCGGCGCGGTCGTCTTCGCCTTCTTCTTCCTGCTGCCACTTGTCTTTATTACCGGCGATGCGTTTGTCGGGCATGGCGCTGCCTTTGCCCGCGTGCTGGGCAGTCCGGCCTTCTGGGACGGGGTACGCGGCTCGGTCCTGCTGGCGCTGTCGACCGGCATGCTGTCGCTCGGCGTCGGTTTCATGGTGGCGCTGCATCTCTCACGACTGGGCCAGTCGGCGCGCACCGCGCTGAGTTTCGTGATCGCACTGCCGCTCACCTTCTCTGGAATGATCGTGGCCTACGGCTTCATTCTTGCTTATGGGCGCGCCGGCTTTGTCACCCAGCTGCTCGGCGCTCTGGGTCTGGAACCTGCAGCACTTGCCGGTTTCCTGTTCTCGCCCTATGGGCTGGCTTTTGCCTCTTCATACTATCTGATTCCCCGCGTGGTGATGCTGCTGCTGCCGGTGCTGGTGAATTTCGATGATCGCCAGATGGCTGCGGCGGCTTCGCTCGGTGCCCGACCCTGGCGCGCCTTGCTCGATATCCTGCTGCCGCAGGTGATGCCGTCTGCCGCCGCCGCCTTCTGCCTGGTGCTGGCCGTGGTGTTCGGCGCTTATGGCACCGCGCTGGCGCTGGTCGGCACCCAGGTGCAGATCCTGCCGTTGCAGCTCTACAGTCTGGTATCCGATACCGGCGCCGATTTTCCGGCCGCCGCTGCTTTGGCCCTGCTGCTCACCGCCACCTGTTCTGGCATCATGGCGCTGGGAGAATGGATCGCGGCCCGTCATGACCCGGCGCATTGAAATGTTTCTGCTCGACGAAACCCGCAAGCAGCTGTTCGACCAGGCCGGTCGCTGTTTTGATGCGCCTACGCGGCGCTGGCATGATGCAGCGGGCCCGGCAGATCTGCCGGCTGGCCCCGCGCTGTCGCTGCGCGACGCCGCGCGATGGCTGCAGCAGGGCCCGCAGCGCCTGCGCGCCCCGGTCAGCGTCATTGGTCCGCGCGATGGCGGCCCGGCACAGCTTGCCGCCGCCGAACGCCTGGGCGAGATCCTGGCGGAATGCGGCTTTGCGGTGGCCTGCGGCGGTCGTCAGGGCGTGATGGAAGCGGTCTGCCGCGGCGTGGCGACGAAAGGCGGCCTGTCGATCGGCTTGCTGCCCGAGCCGCATATCGCCGACGCCAACCCGTATGTCACCCTGCCGATCGCCACGGGCCTGGGCGAAGCGCGCAATGCCATCGTCGCCCGTGCCGGCTTCTGCCTGGTTGCCATCGGCGATTCCTACGGCACGCTGTCCGAAGTGGCGCTGGGCCTTCAATTCGGCCGCGTGGTGTTCGGATTGTGCGATGCAGCACAAATCCCCGGCATGCGACCCTGTGCCGATGCCGAGGCAGCAGCCGATGGTGTTTGCGCCGTGGCACTGGGATTGATCGAGGGGCCGGCCGCACGCGCCTAGGCGCGGCATGCGGCTTACGCAACATTGATGGCGGATTTGTTGCAGTGCTTGCCGCGCTGCACGCGCAGGACCGTACGCCACGGCTTTGAATCGCGGGTCACGAAAAAACCGCTTTCTGGTCACATGCTGAGCATGCTTGTCAGGCTATGGTGGGCGCCATAGATGAAGCGCAGGACATCATCGCAGTCTGCGTTAAAACCGGAGAGCAGAGCGATGTTTTTGAGTTCGTCATCGGCATGACAGCAGTCATGGCGGGGCAAGAGGGAAGGAGGGGCACATGCACGACGCAAGACGCACCGCGATCCATCTGATCGGCGGCACCGAGGTCTGCTGGCTCGCTGCCGAACCCGCCCTCAACGACATGCTGGCCGACCCGATCACCCAGTTGCTGATGCGCCGCGACGGCGTGCAGGAAGCGGAGATCCGCCGCCTGGCCGCACGCCTGCGCCTGGCCGAGGAAGGTCGCCGCCGGCATGCCGAAACCCGGCTCGCCGATAACGATGCCGGCGAGCCTGCCGCGGTCTGACCGGCATTGGCCGGGAGCCGTTTAGCGCCGTAAATCGTGTTCTGATGATATGCCGGTCAGGCTCAGGCCGCGCCTAGACTGTAAGCAGGGCTATAAATTGCGACTCATTCTCACTTGCATTCGCAGCTGTTCTTCAGTACACTCACTTTCATCGGATACGGCGGTGGATATCCGTCCGTCCAGAAGGATGTGGGTCGAATGCAGGAAAGCCAGAGCAAGTGTCCGCGGACGCGGCAGGCCGAGACCGCAACGGTCACCGAACTGCGCGCCACCAATCT
>NZ_CALRUC010000101.1:0-16531 GCF_943371255.1 Ferrovibrio terrae
TTGGAGCCGAACAGTCCGCCCACCGAGGAGATGATGATGATGGCGCCATGGCCGCGCTCGGCCATGCCGGGCGCCACCATGTTGCACAGCCAGTGGTTCGACTTGATGTTGACATCCATCACCTTGTCGAAGGCATCGTCGGGAATGTCCTTCGACGGGCCGAAATAGGGATTCACCGCCGCGTTGCAGACCAGCACATCGATCCTGCCCCACTGCTTCACCGTGGCATCGACGAGTGCCTGCAACTGCGCCTTGTCCGAGACATTGCAGGGCACGACAATCGCGTCGCCGCCCGCGTTTTTGATCTCCGCCGCCACTTTCTCGCAGGCCTCGGCCTTGCGGCTGGTCACCACCACCTTCGCGCCATGCTGTGCCATGCGCAGGGCAATCGCGCGGCCGATGCCGCGGCTCGAACCGGTGATGACGGCGACCTTGCCGGAAAGATCGAACAATGTATCGGACATGATGGCGTTTCCTGCGTTTCTGATTGGCAATGCAGCTTAAACACGGGGCCCGTCCTATGGGAACTGCCGGCCGGTACGCCTATATATCTGCGATGATGAAACGTCTGGCCTGCCTGCTTTTGCTTGCCGTTGCGGCAGCCGCCTGCGCTGCGCCCGCGACGCCACCACCGCCCCGCGTGGCGGTGTGGCAGGGCGACAGCACAGGCCTGCTGTTCATGCGCGTGATCGCCCCGGATGCCCTGCGCGATGCCCGGCTGACCACGCCCGATGGCCAGAAGATTCTGGCCCAGCGCGTCAGCCCGCCCGAGCCGGCGCCGGCCGGCAGTGGCGAGGGCTGGGGCCGGCCCAGCGTCGGCGTCGGCGGTTCGGCCGGCTCCGGCGGCGGCTTCGGCACCGGCATCGGCCTCAGTTTCCCGATCGGCGGTTTTGGCGGTGGCGGTCGTGCCAGTGGTCAATCGACGCAGGTGGAATTCGCCCTCGATCCGGCCCTGCTGGCACAATACCGCGCCCGGCCGGGCGACTGGCTGCTGGAGCTGAACTTCGGCAGCCGGGTCAGCACCCTGGCCGCGCCGCCGCTGCCGTAAATGGCCTTAAGCACCTGACATCCTAGGTAAAAGCTGCCGACGGGCAGCCGTCGCCCGGCCACGAAATGCCGGAAAACCGCCATTTTAACCATGGCACGCGGCTTGCTCCTCCTTCCTCAGGAAAAGATGTCCGGGACAGGAGTTGCCGTCATGGGAATTGCGTTGCTGTCGTTGCGTCAGGCCGAAAAGGTCGAACCCCAGCTCAAGGCCGCCATCAAGGGTGTGCCGCTGGCCCAGAAGGCCCTGGCCCAGGCTGCCGCCGCGGCTGCGCCCAAGCCCAAGACCCTGGCCGAAGCCGGCCTGAGTGCCCGCGAGCGCCTGGCGCTGCGTGAAGGCCCGGCCGAAGCCGTCGCCGCCGCCCTGAATGCGCGCCAGTATGTGCAGCAGATCGTTGCCAAGGAACGCGAAGTGACACGCGCCCAGATGGTCTGGGCGCTGGGCCGCATCGAGCCGACTGAAATCGACAACATGCTGCGCTCGCTGGCGAAGATGCGCGGCCGTTACGCCACGCTGGTGCTGGAATACGCACAGAACGAACGCCCGATCGGCACTGTCGCACTGGAAGAGCTGCGTGGCCTGCGTGTGCGGATCGAGGAATTCGAACGCGGCCTGGAAACCATCAAGACCGCCATCCTGGACGGCACCGCGGAAGTGGCCGGCGTCAAGGTCGCCCAGCTGTAAACGGGATCAGGCGCCGGTTCAGCGTCTCGCGTCGAGTGCGAGACGCAGGGCCAGCAGAGCGAACACGCCGCCGAGCAGGCGGTTCTGCCAGCGCACAAAGCCGGGCCGCGCGCCGAGGAATTCTCCCAGCCGTCCTGCCGCGAGAATGATCGCGCCATTGACGATGCCACCCGCCACATTCAGCACGCTGGCCAGGATCAGGGCCTGCGTCACCGCAGTATCGGGATCAGGCTGCATGAACTGCGGAAACAGCGCGAGAAAGAACAGCGCCACTTTCGGATTGAGAATGTTGGTGAGCAGGCCCTGACGGAACAGCGCCAGCAGCGGCACTGCCGGTGCGTCACCGGCCGGCGGCTGGAATCCGCCGCTGCCGCGCAACGCCTGCACCGCGAGATACAGCAGATAAGCCGCACCGGCCCAGCGGATGATTTCAAACATCACAGGTGCCAGCAGCAGCACGCCGCTCAGCGACAGACCGGCGATCACCGCATGGAAATAGCAGCCGACGCTGATGCCGGCGAGCGTGACAAAGCCGGCGATGCGGCCCTGCGCCACGCTGCGCGTCATGATCAGCAGCATGTCGGGACCCGGCGTCACCACCAGCGCGAAGGCGGCGGCGGCGAAGGTAAGCAGTGTGGCGAGATCCATCATTGGCGCTGACTCCTGTCAGTGCCAATGATGCTGGGACAGCGTGATTCGATCAACCGACCGGCAGCACAAAATCATAGCGCGCGATGGCCTGGTCCTGATCGCCCGCCATGCTGAGCAGCAGGCGCCTGTCAAAGATCATGTCGCGCGCATTGCCCGGTTCGCCCGGGAAATATAGCTGCGTGGTCAGGATGTCGCTGCGCGGCGGCTGCAGCTTCACATGCATATGGCGGGTGCGGCCCGGATACAGGCCGGGCACGACGGTCTCGAACTGCCAGCGCCCCTGCGCATCGGTGAACTGATGGCCGCGCAGGCGATAGCCGGTGTTGTCATACTGGCCGGCGGCATCGGCATGCCACAGATCGACCAGCACATGGGGCAGCGGCCGGCAGTTGCGCCCCAGCACCAGGCCGCCGACCCGCAGACGGGTGCCCGCCATGCCGGCCTCGAGCAGGCTGCCCCGAAGCGGCGACTGCGGCTTGAAATACGGCCCTTCGGTCTGTTCGGGCGTCACGCCATGGTCGTCGCCGCAGGCCGGTGTCGGCTCCAGCAGTCTTTGCTGGGCCTGGGCCGGCACATGGGCGGCAAACGGCAGGCTGCCAAGCAGGGCAGCCTGCAGCAGCAGGGCGCGGCGGGATTTCATCATGATGCTCCAGACGGTGGGATTTGCGGATGCCTTGGCCAGTGCACGGCCCAGAATCAGCCAACCTGCGCCGTGCAGCAGGCGGTAACGGCCGATTTGTGGCCGCCGTCACAGCCGGAAGCCGGTTTGGATTTGACTTAACGAACGATCGTTCGTAATGTTTTGACCATGAGCAAAGGACAGCAAACCCGTGCCGCCATCCTGACCGAGGCCCTCCGCGCCGCCAGCGTGGAAGGCTTTCAGGGCATCTCGATCGGCATGCTGGCCGACCGGCTGAAGATGTCGAAATCCGGCCTGTTTGCCCATTTCGGCTCGAAGGAAGAGCTGGAAATGGCCTTGCTGGACGAGGCCGCCCAGCGATTTATGGACACGGTATGGCAGCCGGCGATGAAGGCCCCCCGCGGGCGGCCGCGCATCGAGGTGCTGTTCAAGTCCTGGCTCGGCTGGAGCCTGAATCATGAGGATTTGCCGGGCGGCTGCCTGTTTGTGGCGCTGGCCGTGGAAGTGGACGACAAGCCCGGTCCGGTGCGTGACCATCTCGCCGAGCTGCAGGGTCAGTGGCAGTCAATGCTGACGCGCAGCGCCCAGATCGCCGTGCAGGAAGGCCATTTCCGCGCCGATCTGGACCCCAAGCAGTTTGCCTATGATCTGCAGGGCATTTTCCTGGCGATGAATTATTACCGCCGCCTGCTGCGCGACGGGTCGGCTGTTGACCGCGCCGAAGACAGTTTCCGCAGCCTGATTGCCCGCGCCCTGCCTCTCCACTGACAGTTTTTGACACCGGTACGCGTTAGTGTTTCCCCGTTAGTCCCCCAGACCTAACAACAAAAAGAGCCTCCCCATGACGACCATCGCCCCCTCGACCCCGCAGACCCTGCTAAAAAAGCACGATCGTTCTGACGCACTGCAGCAGGCGCGGCGCCTGCAGCCGACCGGCGAACGGCCGGCCTGGCTCGGGCCCCGCCCGGTGCTCAGCCCGAGCAAGGCCGAACTCGGCTGGCTCGACGGCGTCAACCAACCCGCCGTGTTCGACGGCCTCGATGCGCCCTGGTGGCAGCTGACCCTGCCCGCCCTCGGCAGTCTGGTTGAAACCTGGATCGAGCGTGCCCGCATCCGGCGCGAACTCACCAAGGTCGATGCCCGCAGCTTGCGCGATGCCGGCATCTCGCCCGGCGCGGCGGCCTTCGAAGCCGCACAGCATTTCTGGCAGGCGCCGATCGAGTTGCGCGATTATCCTGCCGACAAGGCCGGCGCTTAATCCCGCCCCTATTTCATCCTGCGGCATCTTCGGAGGCCGCAGGATGTGTTGATCCGCTGCGGCCCGCTCCCTAGACTGTCGGTCCGACAATCCGACCGACAGAAAAAAGTCGGCGCAGGGAGGATCATAATGCAGAAGCGTGCCGGCACCCATGGTGCCGACAAGGACGTTCGCGCCGATAGTATATCTGCGCCGGACATATCTGCCGCCGACCGCATGGTCGAGGAGCTGGCCTATCGCATTCTACCCGGCTGGCTGCAGGCCGCCTTCGGCACCCTGACCCTGGCTGTGATGGTGCTGGTGCTGAACCAGCAGTTCAACCTGCATCTGTTCGGCATCACGCTGGTCGAGAACCGCTATCTCTTCCTGCTCGCCGCCGCGACCCTGCCACTGGTCTTCCTCGCCTATCCCTGGCACCCGCGCGTGATGCGCTCGGCCGCCTGGCTCGGCTTCGATATCCTGCTCAGCCTCGTCACCATGGCGGCGCTGTTCTGGTTTTCCTGGAAGGCGGAAGCCATTCTCGGCGAAGGCTGGGAATTCGCCGCACCGGCGATGGCGAAAATCCTCGGCGCACTGCTGTGGGTGCTGATCCTGGAAGCGCTGCGCCGCACTGGCGGCACGCCGATCTTCATCATCGTCACCATCGTCTCGCTCTATCCGGTGGTGGCAGGCAAACTGCCCAGCCCGCTGAACGGCATCGACCAGCCGCTGGATGACACGCTGGCCTATCACATCGTTTCGGCCGAAAGCGCCTTTGGCATTCCGATGCGGGCGTTTGGCGAGATCGTCATCGGCTTCATCGTCTTTGGCGTGGCGCTGAACCACACCGGCGGCGGCAAATTCTTCAATGACATCGCCTTCGCGCTGGTCGGCCGCTGGCGTGGCGGCGCCGCGCAGGTCGGCGTGATCTCCTCCGCGTTGCAGGGCTCGATTTCCGGCAGCGTGATTTCCAACGTGATCTCGTCCGGCGTCGTCACCATCCCGGCGATGAAACGCACCGGTTTCCGCGCCGATTATGCCGGCGGCGTCGAAGCCGTGGCGTCTACCGGCGCCGTGCTGATGCCGCCGGTGATGGGGTCGACCGCCTTTGTGATGGCGAGCTTCCTCGGCATCTCCTATGGCGAGATCGCATTGGCTGCCACGGTGCCGGCGCTGCTGTTCTATTTCGGCCTCGCCATGCAGATCGATGCCTATGCCGCCCGCCTCGGGCTGAAGGGCATGAAGCAGGAGGAACTGCCGTCGCTGAAGCAGACGCTGAAGGACGGCTGGCTTTATATCCTCGTCTTCGCCGTGCTGGTCTGGCTGATGATCAACGAACAGCAGGAGGCCACGGCGCCCTTCGTGGCCACCGCTTTGCTGCTGGTGATCAACCAGATCCTGCCCAAAAACCGTCTGAGCTGGAAAAGCCTGGTCGAGCTGGTGCTGGCCACCGGCCGCGCACTGGCCGAACTGGTGGCGATCCTCGCCGGTGTCGGTTTCATCATCGGCGCCTTCTCGGTCACCGGCCTGGCCGGCACGCTGGCCAATGACCTGGTCTACATCGCCGGCGACAAGCCGATCGTGCTGCTGCTGATGGGCGCACTCACCAGCTTCATCTTCGGCATGGGGATGACGGTGACGGCCTGCTACATCTTCCTCGCCATCGTGCTGGCGCCGCCGCTGGTGAAGGCCGGCCTCGATCCGCTGGCCGTGCATCTCTTCATCATGTACTGGGGCATGATCTCGTTCATCACGCCGCCGGTGGCGCTTGCCACCTTCGCCGCCGCACCGCTCGCACGCGCCTCGCCATTCAAGATCGGCTTCCAGGCGATGCGGCTCGGTGCCGTCATCTACATCGTGCCGTTCTTCTTCGTACTCAATCCGGCGCTGATCCTGAAAGGCGAGCCGATGGATGTGGTGTCGGTGATCGTCACCGCCTTCATCGGCGTATGGCTGATCGCCGCCGCGATCCAGGGCTGGCTGATCGGTGCCGGCCGGCTGGACGGCACATGGCTGCGCCTGCTGGCGCGCATCATGCTGGCGCTCGGCGGTCTCGCACTTGCAGCACCGGGCGGCAACCTGATCCCGATCAGCAACATGTTACTGGCGGTGATCGGCGCGGCGCTCGCGCTCGGCGCTTTCCTGTTGCTCAAACTGGGTAACCGCGACACACTCAACGCATAAACAAGACATAAACGGGAGGACTACAATGCGTCACTATACCTATGCCCTGCTCGGTGCTGTCGCTGGACTCGCGCTGTCGGCCAGTGCTTTCGCACAGAAGCTGCCCGACCAGCTGACCTGGACGGCCTATGACGTCGGCTCCGGCGGTTACAACCAGGCGGTTGCCGTCGGCAATGCGCTCAAGAACAAGCAGAACATCACGCTGCGCGTGCTGCCCGGCAAGAATGACGTGTCGCGCACCGTGCCGCTGCGCGAAGGCAAGGTGCCCTTCTCGGCCAATGGTGTCGGCGGCACCTACATGGCGCAGGAAGCCGTTTATGAATTCGGTGCCAAGGAATGGGGCCCGCAACCGGTGCGCACCCTGCTGCTGAACAATTCCGATGCCCTGCTCACCATCGTCGCCGCCAAGGATACCGGCGTGAAGACCATGGCGGATCTGAAGGGCAAGCGCGTCGCCTGGGTGATCGGTGCGCCGTCGCTGAACCAGAACATCACCGCGCTGCTGGCCTATGCCAACCTGACCTGGGCGGATGTGCAGAAGGTCGAGTTCGGCGGCTTCGGCCAGGCCATGCAGGGCATCATCAACGGCCAGGTCGATGCGGCTTTCTCGTCCACCATTTCCGGCCCGGTCTACCAGCTCGCCTCCAGCCCGCGCGGCGTCGCCTATCCGACCGTGCCGCATGGCGACAAGGCCGGCTGGGAACGCCTGAAGGCCAAGGCGCCGTTCTTCGTGCCGTTCATGGGCGCCGAGGGCGCCGAGATGAGCGCCGCCAAGAAGGTGGAAGCCGCCACCTATCCCTATCCGGTGCTGATGACTTACGACAATGTCGATGCTGGCTTGGTCTATGCCATGACCAAGGCGATGGTTGAACTCTACGGCGACTACAAGGATGCAGCGCCCGGCAACAACGGCTGGGACATCAAGCGCCAGGTGTTTGACTGGGTGGTGCCGGTGCATGAGGGCGCCATCAAGTACTTCAAGGAAATCGGCGTCTGGAAGCCGGAATTCGACAAGGCCAATACCGCCCTGGTCGAGCGCCAGAAGACCCTGGCCGCAGCCTGGGCCACGCACGCCAAGGCGAGCCATGCCGATGACGCCGCCTTCATGAAGGCCTGGCAGAAGACCCGCGCCGATGCGCTGGCCAAGGCCAAGATGGATGTGTTCCTGACCGAGTGGTAATCGGCCACACCGATACCCACATGAAGACGGCCCGCCGGCGCACCCGGCGGGCCGTTTGCATTCGGGGGAGCCATGCCCGCCATTCCGATTCTGCCGTCCCGCAACCTCGACCGCACGGCCGCCTTCTACAGCCGCCTCGGCTTCGACCGGCAGCGCCGATATCCCGACTATCTGGTTGCCGTTCACCCGGATTTCGAAATCCATTTCGCCGGCGGCGGGGCGAATGCACCCATTATGCTGGACCCGCAGACCAATGCCTCGGCCTGCTATTTCCGTTGCAGCGATGCCGACATCCTGCATCGCGCCTGGCAGCCGCTTGCCCTGCCGCGCTTCAGCCCGATCGAAGACCGACCCTGGGGCCTGCGCGAATTCCATTTCGTCGATCCTGACGGCAACCTGATCCGCGTCGGCCATCCGCTGGCTTGAGTTTTGCGCAATTGCAGCAGGACAATTCCGCGCTTTCAAAACCACCCGCTGCCGGCTTAGGCTGCGCGCATGCCCGATGACCTGATGCTGCAGCATGTCCGCCGTTTCGGCCGCTATAACCAGTGGGCCAACCGGCGCCTGTATGATGCCTGTGGCATGCTGCCGGCGGCGGAATTCAGCGCGCCGCGGCCGAGTTTCTTCGGCAGCATCATGGCGACGCTGAACCACATCCTGGTCGGCGACAGCATCTGGCTCGGCCGCTTCACCGGCAACCCGCCGCCCGGCGTCACCCGGCTCGACCAGATCCTGCATGCAGAGTTTGCACCGCTGCGCGCCGCACGCGAAGCCAAGGATGCCGAGATCATCGCCTTTTGTGACGGCATGACGGATGAAAAACTGAACGACACCTTTTCTTACGCCAATATGCGCGGCGAGCGGTTCACCGACCCGCTGTTCCCGCCACTGATGCATTTTTTCAACCACCAGACCCATCATCGTGGCCAGGTGCATGGCCTGCTGAGTCATGCCGGCGTCAGCCCGCCGGAACTGGACATGATCTATTTCATGCGCGTGGCGGCCTAAACCTCGGCCGGCGTGAAAATCTGCGCGATCAGCAGCGTGACCACCGCGCCATCGGCATCGGCACTGGCGCCGCTTATGGGCAGCAGCAAAAATTCCACCGTGAACAGCCGGCCGTCGATATCGCGGTCGATGCGGGCATGGATCGCCTTGCGCGTCTGCACCACCAGGTCGCAGGCCCGCAGCGCCTGCATGGCGAATTGCGATTCCGGATGCTGGTCCATATACATGCCGGCCGGATCGACCTGCAGATGCGCAATGAAATGGTGACCGACACTGCGGTAGCGATAGCGCCGGTGTTCGGGCCCCGGCTCGACATCGACAATCACCAGCATGCCATCCAGATAGCCGTGACGCTGCGGATCGAGAAACTCCACACCGGGCAGGGCACCATCGCGCGACGCCTGCTGCCAGTCGCGATACAGGCGGTTGAGCCGCAGGGTTTCGAGCTGCTCGCCTGCAGCCAGGGTGGTGAAATTTGCGCCGCTGCTGGTGAAGGTCATCGTCGCATCACCCGGATCGTCTCGCGGCGTAAGGCAGGCGCGGCGCATCGGCCGGATAGAGCTGGGCGATCAACAGCCGGTCGATCATATGCGACGCGCCATCCACCAGCGGCAGCAACAGGTATTCCAGCGCATAGCGTTTGCCATCGATCCAGCGCGCCGCCGTGATATACACCGGCTGGCGCGCCTCCACCGCAAGACGACAGGCGAGCGGACCACTGGCGGCGACGGTGGGATCGTAATGCTCATCCATCCACAGGCCGGTGGAATCACGCCCGCGGCGCGCCACCAGATCGGTGCCGATCAGCCGGTAGTGAAAACGCAGGGTATCGGCCTGCGGACGCACAACGCCGACGATCAGCAATTGCCCGAGCAGATAGTTCAGCTTCAGCGGATCGATGAAGTCATGACCCGGCAAGCCGCCATCGACATGCGGTGCCGTGCGCCAGTCATCATAGAGGCGGCGCAGCAGGGGATGTGCGAGCCGGTCGGCTGAATCGAGGACGCCATAACGCAGATCCTTGACCCTGTCCGCCATCGCCGCCCCCTAGAGCCGGGCGTAGTCGATCGGGCCGTGCCGATCGAGCGGCGTGCCGCCATCGGGCATCGGATATTTCAGACCCGCCGCGCAGTTCCACAGCACCACGCGATCAGTGGGCTTCACCCGGCCGGCAGAGAGCGCCTGCCTGTAAGCGGCATAGGTGGCCGCCCCCTCCGGGCACATCAGGAAACCTTCCTGCTTCGCCACGTCATTCAGCGCCGCCGTGATGGCCGAGTCCTCGACGGCCATGGCAAAGCCGCCGGAATTGCGCACGGCATCCAGAATCAGGAAATCGCCAATCGCCGCCGGCACGCGGATGCCGGCCGCCACGGTATGCGCGTTCTCCCAGAGTTTGGCATGGCGCTCGTTGCCCTCAAACGCGCGCACGATCGGCGCGCAGCCCGCTGCCTGCACCGCGATCATCTTCGGGCGCTTGGCACCGATGAAGCCGATGGCTTCCAATTCCTCAAATGCCTTCCACATCCCAATGAGTCCGGTGCCGCCGCCGGTGGGATAGAAGATCGCGTCCGGCAATTCCCACCCGAGCTGTTCGGCCAGTTCCAGCCCCATCGTCTTCTTGCCCTCGATGCGATAGGGCTCTTTCAGAGTGGAGGTATCGAACCAGCCGGCAGCCGCCTTGCCGGCGCCGACGATCTTGCCGCAGTCGTTGATCAGGCCGTTGACCTTGTAGAGCCGCGCGCCCTGCAGCACGATCTCGTTCATGTTGACCTGCGGCGTGTCGTCGGGGCAGAACACCACGCTTTCGATACCGGCGCGGCTGGCATAGGCGGCGAGCGCGGCGCCGGCATTGCCGTTGGTCGGCATCGCCATCTTGGTGACACCCAGCTCTTTCGCCATGCAGACGGCGAGCGCCAGGCCGCGCGCCTTGAAGCTGCCAGTCGGCAGCCGGCCTTCGTCTTTCACGATGATCTCGCCGTCGCCGCGCAGCCCCAGCTGTTTCGCCAGCCGTGGCAGATTGAGGATCGGCGTCATCACCTCGCCGAGCGAAACGATATTCTCCGTGCGGCGCACCGGCAGCAGCTCGCGATAGCGCCACCAGTTCGGTGCGCGCGCGGCGATCTTCTGTTTCGTCAGTGTTGCCTTCACGCCGGCAAGGTCATACCGCACCAGGATCGGAAAGCCCTGGGGCGAGAGATTGTGCAACTGCCCGGCCGGCAGCCGCTCCCCGGTCATGCCGCATTCCAGATGGGTGACGAAATGCGGCGCCTCGGGGATCAGGCTGCGGTCGATGCTCATCAGGCGGCGCTCACGGAAAAGGCGGACGGAATACCAGTTTACACAGGGCCATCGGGGGGCGGGAGGGGGGATTCCCGCCGGGCTTCGTTCGGGTCCGTTCAGGTTCGTTGGGGTTCGTTGAGGTCCGTTAGGGTTCGTTCGGGTTCGCTGAGGTTCGTTCAGGTTCGTTGAGGTTCGGTGCCACTGAATACATTATTATGTGAATCTAAGGCTGGGCGACCAATACCTTGCCTGAAAAGAACATAGATAGTACGAGAGAGCGGCAAAACAAGCGGAGCCGCCCGGTTGATGCCACCGGCCCCTCAGAATATAACCTGTAAGTTATATATTAATCCGGAGACCGGCATGAGCGATCAGAAGAACACCTATAACGGCGGCTGCCATTGCGGCGCGGTGCGCTACAGCGTGATCACCGGCCACAATCCGCCGGTGATTTCCTGCAACTGCTCGATCTGCTCGAAGAAGGGCTCGCTGCTGAGCTTTGTGCCGGCCGACGATTTCAAGCTGATGGCCGGCAAGGATGCAGTGAGCGACTACCAGTTCAACACCATGAACATCCATCACCTGTTCTGCAAAACCTGCGGCGTGGAATCCTTTGCCACCGGCACGGCGCCGAACGGCAGCAAGATGGTGGCGATCAATGTGCGCTGCCTGGAAGGCTTCGATCTGGACTCGCTGGAGCCGGTGAAATACGACGGCAAGAGCGCGTAAGTCTGCGATCCACCCTGATTAAAAGAATCGTCACCCTCGACCTTGTGTCGAGGGTCCATCCCATGGTTATCGCAGGCGGGATGGGACAGATGGGTCCTCGGATCAAGTCCGAGGACGACGGTTCTTTGTTTTACGTCACCGGAAACCGGTGATAGGCGCGGGCGATGAGGCATTCCTCGTCGCCGGGCTGGCAGTCGCGGCAGACGATGGGGCGCACGTCATAAATGCCGCAGGCGACACGGTCGCCGCGTTTTTCCGACAGCGCCGCGCAGTGGCTGCCGGATCAGAAGTGCCAGGCGGTGCCGATGCGGAGGATATGCGTGGTCAGCTCCGCCTTGTTGTTGGTCCGGTAGGCTGCGACCGAAGCCGGGCTGCCGGGAACATTGTTGTTTTCGATCGTGCCCAAGTCGGCATAGAGATATTCCGCCTTGAGGCTCCAGGCCTTCGACATGGCATATTCCATGCCGCCGCCAACCGTCCAGCCGACCAGCATCTTGTCTTCCGCCAGACCCTTGGACTGGTAAGCAACGCCGATCTGCTTGAAGGTCTGGTCCACCCGGACCTGGGTCAGGGTGACGCCGCCGGTGGCAAACAGCAGCAGGCTGCCGGAGAAAGCCTCCGGCACGTATCCGACGCGCGGACGCAGGCTGGCGAAGAAATCGGTCTCCACCTTCTGGTCAAGCCGATACGTGTTGCCGGTCGACACCGTGGCCGTGATCGACGACGAGTCCTTCAAGCCGAGATAGCCGGCCTCGCCTTCCAGGCCATAGACGACCCTGTCGACCTTGACCTGATAGCCGCCATAGAGGCCGCCGGTGAAAGCCGCAGAGTCGAGATCCGTCGTGCGACGCCAGAAATTGCCGTCCGTAATGTCAGCGGCGAGCGGGCCGTTGAAGGCTCCCGTCGGGTTGAGGCTCATCTCCGCCTTGCCCATGGCGGTGCCGACGGTGAGGCCGGTATAGAAGCCGGTCCAGTCGGGGTCCGCGGCCTGGGCCGTGCCGGCAAAGCAGATAAGCCCGATGCAGGCCATCGTCATTCTGACCGATGTGTTACGCATGACCCAATTCCCCGTCAAAAACCCTGCCATGGACACGGTAGCGTTTTCGCTCTGCATCCCCACAGGCTGACTGATTAACTCATTTTACCGGGGTGAATCTATAGTTAAGGTCGCTTAAGTGGAGTTTATGGCTGAGGCACAATCTTTAATTGCCAAACCATTTACAGAGCACACCCCATGCGGTGACCGATCCCGATCCGGAAAAACGCCCGTGCCATCCGCGCCTATGAGAAGGCCGGATTCAAACGGGATGACAAGGGTGGCTTGCGCGAGACGCCCTGATTAAAAACATCGTCAGCCTCGACTTTGTGTCGAGGGTCCACCCCATGGTTATCGCAGGCGGGATGGGACAGATGGGTCTCGGATCAAGTCCGAGGACGACGGTTCTTTGTTTTTATGTCACCGGAAACCGGTGATAGGCGCGGGCGATGAGGCATTCCTCGTCGCCGGGCTGGCAGTCGCGGCAGACGATGGGGCGCACGTCATAGATGCCGCAGGCGACACGGTCGCCGAGTTTTCCCGACAGCGCTGAGCAGCGGTCGCCATCGCAGCGCATCCGGCCCGCTTCGTCATCGACAAAACGGGCCGGGATGCGCGCGAGCGCGGCATCGTCTTCGAGCGAGAAGCGGGGCCAGTCACGCGAATACGCGCAACAGGCGCCACAGCTCTGGCAATCGAAGGACGCCGCGCCCGGGTCTTCTTTCGTCTGTTCGATCAAGCGATGGGCTCGATCAGGCAGGCGTCAGATCAGGCGGCCTGCAGGCTGCGCACGGCAACCTTGCCAGAACGGCTGTCCTGCTCGGTGTCGAAGGAGACCTTCTGGCCTTCCGACAGCTGGCTCATGCCGGCACGCTCGAGAGCGGTGGCGTGCACGAACACGTCCTTGCCGCCGTCTTCCGGCTGAATGAAACCAAAACCCTTGGTGGAGTTGTAGAACTTAACGATACCAGTCTGCATGGGATATTCCTTAGTCCGTAGAGATGAGCCAGATGCACAAGCCACAACGATGCCGTGGCCCCCATAAGGCTTTCGATGTTTTGGAGAGAAAGTCGGAATGATGCGCCCGGCATAACCAGGGCGGACAGCCAGAAGGTCCGGCCAAAATGTCGATGGCGCGGACCCTAGGCTTTAATTGCGGCGAATACAAGGCCGATCTTTGCTGCAGGCCGGAGCATCGCATCCGTAGAGAATTCGCCAGTTTCCAGCCGATGCGGCTGCTTATTCGTAGCGTTCGAGGATGCGCCGCACCGCGCCGCTGGCAACGACGCGGTGCAGGGCGGCTTCAAGGCTGGCGACCTGCTGCACCATCGGCGACTGCCGCGACACCACGATATAAGAGTCGCGGCCCGGCACGCGATAGGGCGACATCTGGAGCGGAAAGCCGGTCTGGCGCAACAGCCACAGCGCCTGCAGCTCGGGCATGATCGCGGCATCGACGCGGCCGACCACGGCGAGCCGCAGCGCGGCGGTATAATCATCGACCGCAATCCGGGCCAGGCCTTCGTCGGCATCGAAGCGATCGAAATAGGTGGCGCCTCGCAACACGGCGATGCTACGGCCCTGCAGGTCGTCATAGCCGCGGATCGGCGACGCGGTGCGGGCCTGCAGGAAAATCTTCGGCTCCTGCGGCAGCGGCGGTTCGAGGTAGTGCAGATAGCCCTCGCGCTCGGCCGAGCGGTTGGGGCCCAGCATGATATCGGCCTCGCCCGCCTGCATGACGCGGAAGGCGCGCGCAAACGGCAGCTCGATGAAATCGAGCTGCAGCCCGGTTTCGGCGGCCACCAGGCGCAGGATGTCGACATAGATGCCGGTGTAATACGGCGCACCATTGGCCGAACCGACGATGCGATAGGGTGGCGCATCATTGATCAGGACGCGAGCGGTCTGCGGGCCGGCAGTTTGCGCCGAGGCAGAACCCGCGAACAGAAGCGCCAGCGCGGCAAGCAGGGGGCGTATCAGAAAGCCCAACATGCCACCGACGATACTGCCGGAGCGGCCATGGCGCAAACGGGACCGACCCCGGCAGCACCAACTCAGGTTCCGGCCAGATCGATTTACTGCCCTTGCGTGGCCTTCAGGGCAGCATCGACGATACCTTTCGCTGCAGCCGACATGATGCCGTAGTTGATGCTTTCGGGATTTCCCTGCCGTGCCAAAGCCCGGGTATGCACACCGATCACCGCCTGGAGCTCGACATCGATCACTGGACCACCGGAATTGCCGCCTGCCGTATTCGCATTGTGCCGAAACTCGTTTGCCTTGACCGACTGGTCATACTCGTCATATCCGGTCTCGCCGGGTGACAGACGTTTGATGCCTGTCTCACCCACTGTCCTGAATGGCGTGCGGAAGTATTCGTCGAACTGACGCACCGTCATGTCGGATGGTCGGCCCGGATACCCGATCACGGCGATCCGTGTGGCATACTTGTATTCATCGGTGGCGCGATCCTGCAAAGGCAGAACCGGCGGCAGGCGCGCTTCATCCTGGGCGCTGGGCAACAGGATCAGGACGGCGAGGTCAACATTGTCATCTGGAGTCAGAATGCCGACGACGCGGACCAGATGAGTTGCCGGTCTTTGCGGACAGCCATTGCCCGCCTGCAGATCAAACTCGTGGTGAAAGCGGATCACGGTGGCCGGGGTCTCCCTCAGCTTCCACTCCTTGGTGTTCGGGTCCCGGGCGGCCAGGTTGAAGTCGGTAATGACATGCCGGTTTGTCAGTACATGCCTGGGGCCGACCAGAAAGCCCGTTCCAACAGCCGGCGTTCCATTCTGGCTGAGTTCGATCCGACCGACACTGCGCCCCATCTGCAGCAGCTTCAGCAGGTTCTGCGCCAATGCCCCGCGATAGTCCTTGGGGTCGGCGGGTGCCCAGATTGCTGAGTCGCAGACAATGAACAGGGGGCCGAAGAACTGCGCAAAGGCTTCATTGACAGGTTGGATCAGATCGAAAGGAATGTCGGAATCCGGCTTGGTGGTAACCTCCCGTGCCGTCGAATAGGCCACAAGCGTGCTTTGAACCGCCTCATACCGCTTTTCAATATTTTCAGCCGATTCCCGCCCCCGCATCGACACGTTTCGCGCCTCTGCGGATCGCGCGGTGCCAAGCTTGTCCTGCAGTTCTTTCGCCTGCTGGCCAAGCTCATCGATACGATTGTCGAGAATACGCACGGTCTTTTGCTGCTCTTCCGGACTGAGAGACTCGACCTTGCTCCTTATCGCCGCCGTCATCTTAGCAGCCGCATCGGTCGTTATCGGCGTCGGCAACGTGTCTTGTGCCACACCGGGGCCAGATGCGAGCGCCAGAAATCCGACCGCAGCAAGCAGTAAGCTCCGCATGGCGATACCCTAGCGCAGCGCATTCAGGGCAGCATGCATCTTCTCGGTCTTGTCACGCAAATTCTCATACTGACTCTTGATGTTTTCGATCTCGCCCACTGAGAATTTGATGAAACCTATGATTTCCTCGATGTCATACCTGTCGTCTGTTGCCTCGGCCAGCTTCACTTTTATATCAGCAAAAAACTTAGCTACATTTTCAGGTGGCGGCAGCGTGCGCAGCATGTCGTACTCCGCGAGCGCCACATGGGTTTTCATGGCCGCCTCCAGAATTTCGAGTTTCTGAGTCGTTGTATTGAATGTTTTCATACGATCGAACTGCAGCTTTGGAACAATAAGGGCCGCGCGCAGCCGGGTGTTGTGGAAACTCTGGAGATCCCTTGGATTCGCCAGTATGTCGTAGGCCTCATTGACTTCCGCCTTATTCTGATCGACGAACTCCCTGAGCTTGCCCCTCTGCTGTATGATTACCGCGGTTCGCAGCAAAGTCTTTCC
>NZ_CALRUC010000102.1:0-16345 GCF_943371255.1 Ferrovibrio terrae
CAGCCGTGGTCACGCGTGCGTACAATGGGCGGGGTGTCTCATTGGGAATTGTTCACCGCCATCAGCCGCGGTGACGGTCTTACGTGCGAGTGACGTGCCACACAGAGGCCGTCGTCATGCCAACCATCCTGCTGTTTTCCGATCCCCCAACCCGTGCCTTGCAGATTGTTATACTATAACGTTATAAAATAACAATAACCGCACCTAGCCTGCTTTTTTTGGGGGATTATCAATGTTTACGAAAAAACCAACGGCCCTTGTGGCCGTCTTCGGCCTGCTATCCGGCGCCGGCAATGCCATCGCGCAGGACAGCCGCCCGACCACCCTGCCGGCCATCACGGTCGAAGGCACGGTGCCGGCTGACAACGCCTCCGGTGAGGCCTATCGGGTGCCGCGCAGCAGCAGCGCCACCAAGACCGACACGCCGCTGATCGACGTGCCACAGACCGCCATCGCCGTGTCCAAGCAGGTGCTGCAGGATACCGGCGGCACCACGGTGGAGCCGGCGCTGGACTATGTCGGCGGCATGTCCAAGGGCAACAATTTCGGCGGTCTCAATCTCTACGAGATGAACCTGCGCGGACTGAAAACCGTCAACGCAGCCAAGAACGGTTTCACGGCCAATCGCCGTTACGATGGAACGGCCGATGCGGCCAATATCGAACAGGTGGATGTCCTGCTCGGGCCCTCGGCTTCGTTATACGGCCGCGGCGATCCCGGCGGCTTCGTCAATGTCGTGACCAAGAAACCCTTCACTGAAAACAGCAATACCGTGCAGGGCATGATGGGCAGCTACGGCCTGTTCCGCGGCACGCTGGACAGCAATTTCGTGCTGAGTGACGACAAGAGCCTGCTCGGCCGCGCCAATCTCGCCATCGAAAGCCGCGACAGCTTCCGCGACCATGTATCATCCGACCGGCAGTTCTTCTCGCCGGTGCTGACCTGGCAGGCCAACAGCCTGACGCGGCTGACCGTGGAGGCCGAGGCCCTGAAGGACGACCGCGTGTTCGACCGTGGCGTGGTGGCGGTGAATGGCCAGCTGGGCCGCATCCCGATCACCCGATTCCTCGGCGAACCGAATGACGGCAAGATCAGCAACGACAATTATCTTGCCTCGGCGCGACTGGAACATGATGTCAGCGATGACTGGACGCTGCGCGCCGGTTTCCTGTCCAAAACCGGATCGATGTATGGCTTCGCCACCGAACCCAATGTCCTGAATGCATCGACCGGCGTGCTGACACGCCGGCGCACCCTGCGCGACTATAACTGGAACAGCAACACCGTGCAGTTTGAAGCGCTTGGTCATATCGAGACCGGCAGCCTGAAGCACACCCTGCTGACCGGACTGGAATATGAACGCGCGCGGGCCAGCGAACATTTCTATCGCAGCAATGCCAGCAGCATTAATATCTACAACCCCGTATACAGCCAGAGCAGCGTCAATCCGGCGCCCTTCTCCGATCTGCTGGATGTATCGGACAGCTATGCCGTCTATCTGCAGGACCAGATCGAACTGAGCGAGCGCTGGCAGGCGCAGATCGGCATCCGTGCCGACTGGTTCGAGCAGGATTTCCAGGACCGCGTCAGCCGCAAATCGGCGCCGCAGTCGCGCGAGGGCTACAGCCCGCGTGGCGGGCTCACCTACAAGGTGACGCCCGATCTTGCAGTGTATGGCAGTGTGGCAAAATCCTTCCGGCCGGTGATGGATTCCAACACCGGCTTCGTCACCACCAGCGACGGCAAGCCCTTCAAGCCGGAAACCGGCCTGGGCTATGAAGCGGGCATCAAGGCCGACCTGCTGGACCGACGCCTGAACGTGACGGCCGCCCTGTTCCACATCACCAAGCAGAATGTGCTGACCAGCGATCCGGCCACCGGCTTCAACGTCGCGGCCGGCGAAGTGCAGAGCCGCGGCCTGGATATCAACCTGGCGGGCAGCATCACGCCGGAATGGCGCATCATCGCCGGCTATGCCTTCACCGATGCGGAAGTGACCAAGGACAAGTCGATCCCGAAGGGTGCCTCGCTGCAGAATATCCCGCGTCACAGCCTGGGCCTCTGGAATGTCTATGAATTCCAGACCGGCAGCCTGAAGGGCTTCGGCTTCGGCGGCGGCGTCGTGACCATGGATGACCGCGCCGGCAGCGGTAATGGCGATGGCTTCACCATGCCGGGCTTTGCCAAGGTCGATCTGCTCGGCTTCTACAAGCTGACCGACGCCGCGAAGATCTCGCTCAACATCTACAACCTGTTCGATACCGAATATTACGAACGCGCCCTTGGCCCCCTGCGCGTTGTGCCGGGCCAGCCGCTCAGCGCCATGGCCGCGCTGACGGTCACCTTCTGATTCGAATGCTCCGCAACCAAAGGAAACCCACAATGATACAGATACGCGCCTATGCCCTGGCCCTCGGCCTTGCCTTGCTGGCCGGCCCCGTGGCCGCCCATTCCGTGTGGATCGAACCCGATCAGGCCGGAAAACTGATGATCCAGAATGGCGATCCGGGCGACCTCGACAGCTACGATCCGGCACGCGTGACCAAGGCCTGGGCTTTCGACAAGGACGGCAAGGCGGTTGCGGCCGAGGTCGAGCGGCTGGAAAAGGCCGCCGCCGTAAAGCCGGCCGGCGGCGCCGCACTGGTGGCGGCGTTCTTCGACAACAAATACTGGGCCAAAGGCCAGGACGGCAAATGGAATAACGGGCCAAAGGGCACGGTGAGCAATCCCACCATTGCCGGCCCGTCCTACAAGATGCCGAAAACCTATCTGGCGCCGGTGGCGAGCTTTGCCAAGCCGCTCGGCCTCGATCTTGAAATCGTGCCGCAGGCCGATCCGGCCTCGCTGAAGGCCGGCGACAAGCTGACCGTGCAGATACTGCTGAAAGGCAAGCCGCTGGCCGATGCAAGCCTGGTCGGCGACATCTTCCTCGGCCACGACGTCAAGGCGGATAAGCTCAAGACCGACAAGGATGGCAAGGTGACCGTGACGGTGCCCAAGCGAGCCTTCGCCGGTGTCGAGGTCAGCCACTTCGCCAAGGATGCAAGCAGCAGCGTGGAAGGCACCTTCTACAACGCATCGCTGGTGCTGAAGGTGAAGCCGTAAACGCCTTTCATCCGGGCAACAAAAAAGCCGGCCTTCACAGGCCGGCTTTTCTTTTGCGTTCGATTGAACCGACCTAGTGTCCGCCCGCCGCCCGCTTGGCGCCGGCGGCCACTGGTTCGACCTGGTCGCGCAGCACATAGCCGCGGCCCCAGACCGTTTCGATATAGTTGTCGCCCTCGGTGGCCGAGGCGATCTTCTTGCGCAGCTTGCAGATGAAGACGTCGATGATCTTCAGCTCCGGCTCGTCCATGCCGCCATAGAGATGGTTGAGGAACATCTCCTTGGTCAGCGTGGTGCCCTTGCGCAGGCTGAGCAGCTCGAGCATCGCATATTCCTTGCCGGTCAGATGCAGGCGGCCGCCTTCCACCTCGACCGACTTGGCGTCGAGGTTGACGGTCAGCTTGCCGGTCTGGATCACCGACTGCGAATGGCCCTTGGCGCGCCGCACGATGGCGTTGATGCGCGCGATCAGCTCATCCTTGTTGAACGGCTTGGTGATGTAGTCGTCGGCGCCGAAGCCGAGGCCCTTCACCTTCTTGTCCGCTTCGCCCATGCCCGAGAGAATCAGGATCGGCGTATTCACCTTGGCCGCGCGCAACTTTTTCAGCACGTCATAGCCGTGCATGTCGGGCAGGTTCAGGTCGAGGACAATGATGTCGTAGTCATACAGCTTACCGAGGTCCAGGCCCTCTTCGCCGTATTCAGTCCGGTAGACGTTGAACCCCTCGGCACTGAGCATCATCTCGATGCTCTTGGCCATGGAGGCGTCGTCTTCGATCAGCAGCACGCGCATGGCGCTCTCCCGCGCTTTTTGATCGGGACACGATCCTGTCCGGACCGGGAATGGCGTTTTTCCGCCCGATTCGGATTAGTTTACCATTGTTAATAAATGAAGTTAACGCATTCTTTAACGCCCCCCTTTATAGGAGCGGCCAGACCCCCGATATCCATGCTAGATTGAGCGCCGACCCCGCCTCGACAGGAGGGGTTTACCGGCGGTTAAGGCTTTGACCTGTAGGGTGTTTTTCCCGTTAACCCTTTGAGGCGCCATGCACAGCCTGCTGATGGATCTCGACCGCATCAAGGATGTCAGTTTCACCGGCCGGGTGACCTCCATCCAGGGCCTGCTGGTCGAAGTGGCGGGTGTCGAGCGCCATCTTTCCATCGGATCCCGCGTCCATGTCCAGACCCGCGACCACCGCAATGTGGAATGCGAAGTGGTCGGCTTCCGCCAGAACCGCGCGCTGCTGATGCCCTATGGCTCGCTGGAAGGCATCGGCCTGGGCAGCCGCGCCCTAGTGGGCGAAGACCAGCCGGTGGTCTATCCCGATGCAAGCTGGCGCGGCCGCGTGATCGACGGTCTGGGCCGGCCGCTGGATGGCGGACCGCCGCTGACCAACGGCACCCGGCCCTATCCGCTGCGCGCCAATCCGCCGCCGGCCAATTCACGCAAGCGCGTCGGCCCCAAGATCGATCTGGGCGTGCGCTCGATCAACACCTTCATCTCCTGCTGCCGCGGCCAGCGCATGGGCATCTTCGCCGGCTCCGGCGTCGGCAAATCCGTGTTGCTGTCGATGATGGCGCGCTACACCGAGGCCGATGTGAACGTGGTCGGCCTGATCGGCGAACGTGGCCGCGAGGTGCAGGAATTCATCGAGGACGATCTGGGCAAGAGCGGCCTCGCCCGCACCGTGATCGTGGTGGCGACATCCGACGAACCCGCCCTGGTGCGCCGCCAGGCCGCCTATATGACGCTGGCGGTGGCGGAATATTTCCGCGACCAGGGCAGCCAGGTGCTCTGCCTGATGGACTCGGTCACCCGCTTTGCCATGGCGCAGCGCGAGATCGGCCTGTCAGGCGGCGAACCGCCGACCACCAAGGGCTATCCGCCGACCACCTTTGCCGAACTGCCGCGCCTCCTGGAACGCGCGGGCCCAGGCACTGGCGATGGCACCATCACCGGGCTATTCACCGTGCTGGTGGACGGCGACGACCATAACGAACCGATCGCGGATGCCACGCGCGGCATTCTCGATGGCCATATCGTGATGGAGCGCGGCATCGCCGAACGCGGCCGCTATCCCGCCATCAACATCCTGCGCTCGATCTCGCGTACCATGCCGGGCTGCAACAGCGAGGATGAGAACCTGCTGGTGACCCGCGCGCGCCAGCTGATGGCGACCTATGACGACATGGCCGAGCTGATCCGCCTGGGTGCCTATCGCACCGGTTCCGATCCCAAGGTGGACGAGGCGATCCGCTACCAGCCGATGCTGGAAGCCTTCCTCAAGCAGCAGAAGGCCGAACGCGCCGACCTGCCATCCGGCTATGCGCGCCTGGCGGAAATTTTCATCCAGGCTGGCGAATAGGGATGATCGGCTGAAGCATGCGCGGCGTCGGCGGACTGATCCGGCTGTGGAAATGGCGCCTTGACGAGCGCCGCCGCGTCGTCGTCGATCTGGAAATCCTGCGCGCCGGTATCGAGCGCCAGATGATCGGCCTGGACGAGGAGCTGGAGCGCGAGCGCAAGGTCGCCACCACCAACTATGCCGCCAGCTTCGGCTTCACCAACTATCGCCGCATGAACCGCGAACGCCATGCCAATCTGGAAGTGGCGCGCGAGGAAGTGATCGACCGCATCGCTGCCGCGCAGGAAGAGGTCAATGCCGCCTTCCGCGAGCAGAAGAAATACGAACTGGTGCTCGAGAACTGGGAAAAGCGCGAACGCGCCAAGCAGGAAAAGCGCGAGCAGGACGAAATGGACGAGGCCGGCCTGCAGGGCTTCCGCCGCCGCCAGGACCAGGACGCCAAGCGGACAGACTGATCAGCGCGCCGGCCTGATCCACCGCAGCAGCCGCCCGTCGATGGCGGCAAGACCCAGCGCCACCGCGGCGATGCCGACGAGATGGCGGGCGCTCAGCGTTTCATCCAGCACCAGCACGCCCAACAGGATCGCGCTGACCGGCACCAGCAGCGTCACCAGGTTGACATTGCTGCCGGCCGCCGCCATGACGCGGAAGAACAGCACATAGGCGAGTGCCGTAGAGAGAATGCCCAAGGCCAGCAGGGCGGCTGTTGCCTGCAGGGATGGCAGCGGCAGCAGCCAGGCGTGATCGACCAGCAGCGCGAGCGGCAGCAGGACCAGGGATGAAAGGCTGAGCTGTCCGGTGGCGACCACGATGGGCTCGACCTGCATGCGGCGGAAACGGCGGCCATAGACACCCGAACAGGCATAAGACAGCGTCGCCAGCAGCACCGCACATTGCGCCGGCACATTGTGTCCCAGACCATCCAGCAGATCCGGCCCCAGCATCGCCACCACACCGGCAAATCCGAGCAGCACGCCGAGGATGCGGTTGGGCGTCAGCCTTTCGTCGCTGGTGAAGACATGCGCCACCAGGGCCGTCCAGATCGGCGTGGTGGCATTGAGGATCGAGGCCAGCCCGCTGGGAATCTGGCCCTGGGCCCAGATGATCAGCGTGAAGGGAATCACGTTGTTGAGCAGGCCGATGACCAGGCAGGCCCGCCAGATCGCCGGGTCGCGCGGCAGCCGGCGGCCCAGCAGATGCAGGGCTGGCAGCAGGATGATGGCTGCGATCACCACGCGGCTGGCGGCGATGCTGAGCGGCGGCCATTCGCGCACGGCCAGGCCGATGAAAAAGAACGAGCCGCCCCACAGGATCGACAGCGCGATCAACAGACCCCAGACCCGCGCCGTCATCGTCACGCCTCACGCTGCATACTGAAACCATCATGTCTGTAGACCGGTTGCGACCTGGCCGCTATCCGCATCTTGCGCTGATGCCGCCTAAGCCTTCAGCTCGGTGCTGGGGCCGCGGCTTTCCAGCTCCGGGCTGGGCCAGGGCAGCGGCTTTTCGCGGTCATGGAAACGCAGCGAGCCGACCATGCCGGTGATCGCCAGCGCCTCTTCGAAGATGGCACCGACATCGAGGCGGAAGGCCGGGCCGAATTCGGTTTCGCTGCGCAGGATCAGGTCGAGCTGCTTGACGCTGACGAAACCGTCGAACTGGATCGGGCCGGTGCTTTCCAGGTCGAAGTCGATGATGAAGCGGGTCTGCTTCTGCTGCTTTTTCGCATCCTTGCGCCGGCGCATGAAAATGTGAATTGCCTCGACCTTGCCGCCGATCATCATCGGCATCACCAGGGCCTGCCAGTCGTTGTCGCCCTGGCGCTGGTTGAGCCGGCCGAGTTCGCGGAAATCGTCGTCGAGCTTTTTCAGCAGCTCACCCCGTCCGCTCTGCTCCAGCTTGCGCACCGCCTCGCTGCCGAGCCAGGCCTGCGCGCTGCCGGCAGCAGCGGCAGCCATGAACTGCAGGGCGGTGGAGGCCAGCCGGGCATTCGGCTGCGGCAGCAACTCGGTGTGCAGGCGCTGCGCCAGCGCGGGATCGGCGGCGCGCACGGCATCCAGGGTCTGCTGCAGCAGCGGCCAACCGCCCTGCAGCCGCGTGAGGATGCCGGCGAGCGGTGCCGGGCCAAGCGCGGTGGGCGCAGGCGTCGGCGGCTTGGTGATGGCGGTGAGTTCGAGCGCAAGCTGCGTGCCGGGCGGCAGCGCCTGCGGCAGGTTGAGCGACAACACGCCCTGCGGCGTGGCCACCAGCACTTGTCCCGTCTGGCCCTGGCCGGTGACGATGCCGGTGAGCACCTGGCTGGCCGCACCCGGCGCGGGCAGATTGCCGGTTGGGATATTGAACGGTTGCGCGCCCACTGTTGGCTGCAATTGCGGCGGCGGCTGCGGAATCGCCGCCTGCGGCAGGATGCCTGGCTGCACCGGTGTCTGTGGCGTGAGTGGCGGCGCCTGCGGCGGTGTGACGGCTGGCGTCTGTGATTGGGCCTGGGCCTGCACCAGTGCATGGGTGATCGAGGGTGCCGCCGGCGCGGTGGCGGCCGGCAGCGGTGGCGGCGATGGAACCGCGGCCGGCGCAACCGGTGTGGCCGGCGTGGCGGCTGGCAGAGGTGTTGCTGCCGTGGGTGCCGCGGGCGTGGCCGGCGTTGTGGTGGGCAGCGTCACGCTCTGCACCACCACCTGCAACTGGCTGCCCGGCGGCAAGGCGGGGGCTGCAGCGCCTGCCGGCGGCGTCACCACCACAGCGGTGAGCGCCTGCCCCGGTTGCGGCAGCACCGGTGCGGCAGAACCGCCCGGCTGCGGCGGCGAAACCGCAATCGCCAACTGGGCAGCCGTGGGCGGCTGCGCCAATGCGGGTACCGGCGGCTGCAGGGTCGTGCCGTTGACACTGACGACTGTGGCCTGCTGCGGATTTTCAGGATTGAGCTGCAGCCTGAGCGCTGCATTCAGCACGGCGAGATTGGCCTGTTCCAGCGCCTGCGCCAGATTGGTGATCGCCAGCGTGTTGCCCGCCGCCGTGCGCACCAGCAGGGTCATGTTGTCGCGCGCCACCACCTGCGCCGCGATCTGGCCGCCCTTGGTCAGTTCATTGGCGCTGGAAGCGATCTCGGTGGCTGCACCACCACCCTGCGGACTGGCGCCCTGCAGAATGGTGTTGGGCGAGGCCGGTGTCTGCTGCGGCTGGCCGCTCTGCCCCTGGCCCTGTGGTGTCGCCGGCGGAGTCACCCCGGCAGCGGTCTGCGCATTTCCGGTCTGCGGTGTGGCGGCCGGCGCGGTCGTGGTGCCTGCGGTCGTGGTGACCGGTGGCGCAGTGGGCGCAAGGGGGCCGAGATCGCTCACACGCGACTCCCGGCCATCAGCTCACGATCAGGGCTGAACCGGCAGCGGCGTGCGCAGCACGGTGTTCATCAGTGCCTCGACATCCTCGGCCGCCTCGCACATCGGGTGGCGGGTCAACAGCGGCACCTGGTTGCGGATGGCATCGCGCACCTTGTCGTCGCGACGAATCACGCCGGCCAGCGGCGGCGAGTATTTGAGGAAATTCTCCGCCGCCTTGTTCAGCTTGGCATAGGTGCGTTCGCCTTCGCGCGTGGTCGGCGCGATGTTGATGACAACACGCACATCGGCATTGCGATCGGCCATGCGGGCCAGCTTGATATAGGCATAGGCATCGGTCAGCGCGGTCGGTTCGTCGTTGGTGACGACCAGCGTGATGCCGGCCGCGGCCGAAAACGTGCGCACCACGGCATCGACGCCGGCGCCCAGATCGATGATGACGCGGTCATAGCTTTTCGCCAGCTGCATCAACTCGTCGCGGATCGTGGTCATCGCCGTCTGGTCGAGCGTCGCCAGCGAAGCCGAACCAGACTTGCCGGCAATGATATCGAAGCCGGCTTCGGACGGCATCACTGCATCGGCCAGGCTGAAGCGGCCGGCAATCACGCTGCCCAGATCGCGGTCTGGCATCAGGCCGAGCTGGATGTCCACATTCGCCAAGCCGATATCGCCATCGAACAGCAGCACGCGCTGGCCCTGGCGCGCGAAGGTGTGCGCCAGCGTGACCGACAGCCAGGTCTTTCCCACACCGCCCTTGCCCGATGCGATGGCAATCACATTGGATTGACGCACGGCCGCAGCTGGATGGCGGACCGGGCGAGCGGGAGAGGACGGCGGCGGTGTCGGCGTCATGGTCATCACGGTCATTCGGCGGCCTTCAGGGCAGCGGGTTTCGGGGAAAAGTACTGCATATCGGTCTCGGGGTCGACGGCGCTGCGGGCATCGGGATCGGCCAGCAGGCGATGGGCGAGCATGAGCGCATCGCAACGCTCGAAACCTTTGCCGATAAAGGCGCTGGCGCTGGCATCGGCAAAGGCCAGCCCGCCCAGATCGGCGGCCGCCACCAATGCGCCAAGCCGGCGCGCGGCATCCAGGCGGGTCGCGACATATCGCCGCGCACCCAGTGCAACCGCCTGGGCGGCGAGTTCGCCGGCTTCCATCGCATCGGTGCCGGCGGCCAGCACGGCAACCGGTTCGGCACCGCTGGCCTGGATCAGGGCTTTGAGCGCCTTGCGCTCGGCAGCATCGTGCAGGTTGATGCCTGCGGTATCGACAATCAGCTTGCTGGTCTCGGCGGTTTCGCCGACCACATGGTGCAATTCGCGGGCATCGACGGCTTCGATGAAGGGCGCGCTCATCACGCGGCAGAGCGCGGCGAGCTGCTCGCCGGCGGCGGCGCGGCTGACATCGGTGGACACCACCTGCACGGCACGGCGTTCTATCACGCAGCGCGCGGCGATCTTGGCGGCCACCACGGTCTTGCCGCTGCCCGGCGGGCCGATCAGGATCAGCGGCCGGTTATCGGTGCTGAGTCCCGGGAAGCGATAGGTTTCATCCAGCGCCTCGGCCAGCGCGCCCACCGGATCGTCGAGGCCGACGCGGAGCGCCGCCTGGGTCAGGCGCTCGGCGACGCGGCCCGGCACACCATGCCAGTTCAGCGCACCCAGGATCAGGTCGCCAACATGCTGCTCGTCCTGCGGGGCGAAATCATCCTCGGGCACGAACAGACGGCCATTGCCCTGGCCATAACGCAGCGCCTGCGCCTCGGGCGTGGCGAAATCGTCTTCGCTCTGCTGTTCGATGGCAGCGGTGATCTCGACGCCGGCACCGTTGCGATGCGTAAACGTCGAGACGATGATCGCCTCGTCGCCCAGACTCTGGCGCACGAGGTCCATCGCCTCGGTCATCGTCGCTGCCTGGAATGTTTTGAGCCGCATGGTTCAGCCCGTTCTCAGATCTGCGCAATCGTCCGAAGCTTTGCCTTCGGATGGATTTCCTGTTGCGACATCACCACGGTGGCGGGGCGGAAGCGCTCGATGATCGAGCGCACATAGGGGCGTGCCGACGGACTGGTCAGCAGCACCGGCATATGGCCCTCGGCCGCCAGGCGTTCAAAGGTCTGCCGCACCTGGGTGATGAATTCCTGCAGCCGCGACGGCTGCATGCTGAGCTGGCGATCCTCGCCCTGGCCCACCAGCGCCTCGGCAAAATTCTGCTCCCATTGCGGCGACAGGGTCACCAGCGGGATATAGCCATCGGGGCTGACATTGGAATTGGAGATCTGGCGCGCCAGGCGGCCGCGCACATGCTCGGTGATCTGGGTGATCGACTGGGTATAGCCGCTGGCCTCGGCGATCGCCTCCAGGATGGTGGCGAAATCGCGGATCGAGATGCGCTCGCTCAGCAGATTCTGCAGCACGCGCTGCACACCATTGATGTTGGTGCGGGTCGGGATCACTTCGCTGACCAGCTTTTCGTTGCTCTTCTTCAGCTCGTCGACCAGCTTCTGGGTCTCGGCGAAGCTGAGCAGGTCGGACATATTGTCCTTTACCACTTCGGTCAGATGCGTGGTGATGACGGTGCCGGGATCGACCACGGTATAGCCGCGGAACATCGCCTCGTCGCGCATGCTCTCGTCCACCCACATGGCAGGCAGGCCGAAGGTGGGCTCGATGGTTTCCTCACCCGAAAGCGCGATACGCTCGCCGCGCGGGTCCATGACCAGCAGCAGGTTTGGCTTCACTTCGCCACGGGCGGCTTCCACTTCCTTGACGCGGATCACGTAAGTGGTGCCGGGCAGCTGCATGTTGTCCAGAATGCGCACGCTGGGCATGATGAAGCCCATGTCGATGGCGATCTGGCGGCGTAGGGCCTTGATCTGGTCGGTCAGGCGATAGCCACGCGCATCGTTGATCAGCGGCAGCAGGCTGAAGCCCAGTTCCAGCCGCAGGTCGTCCATCGCCAGCGCATTGGTGACCGGCTCGTCCAGCGGATTGGGCGCTGCCGGTGGCAGTGGCGGCGGCACGAAGGCGGCAACCGCAACCTTCTTCTCCTGCTCCCAGGCCAGATAGGCAAGACCGCCGGAGACGGCAGCCAGCATCATGAAGGGCAGGAAGGGCATGCCCGGGATCAGCGCGAAGCACAGCGACAGGCCCGCCGACATACCCAGCGCCTTGACCGACGACAGCTGGCGCGACAGTGCCTTGTCGGCCGAACCGGTGACACTGCCTTTCGAGACCATGATACCGGCGGCGACCGAGATGATCAGCGCCGGGATCTGCGCCACCAGGCCGTCACCGACCGACAGGATCGAATAGGTATTGAGGGCGGCGCTGAACGGCATGCCGTTCTGGATCACACCGATCAGAATGCCGCCGATCAGGTTGATGAAGGTGATCAGCAGGCCGGCGACGGCATCGCCGCGCACGAATTTCGACGCACCGTCCATCGAACCGAAGAAGCCGGACTCGTCTTCCAGCTCCTTGCGGCGGATACGCGCGGTGGCCTCGTCGATCAGGCCGGCCGAAAGATCGGCGTCGATCGCCATCTGCTTGCCGGGCATGGCGTCGAGGGTGAAGCGGGCCGACACTTCGGCGATACGGCCGGAACCCTTGGTGATGACGACGAAGTTCACGATCACCAGGATGGCGAACACGATGATGCCGATCACCAGGTTGCCGCCCATGATGAACTGGCCGAAGGCCTCGATCACATGGCCGGCGGCATCGGTGCCTTCATGGCCATGACCGAGAATCAGGCGCGTGGAGGCCAGGTTCAGCGACAGGCGCAGCATCGTGGTGATGAGCAGCACGGTCGGGAAGCTGGAGAATTCAAGCGGACGCTGCACGAACAGGCAGGTCATCATCACCAGCACAGACATGGTGATCGACAGCGCCAGCGCCACGTCGAGCAGCCAGGTCGGCATCGGCAGGATGAGCACCGACAGGATCGCCATGATACCGATGGCGAGCAGGATGTCGCCATGGCTGCCAATATTGCCGAGCCGGCCGAAAAAGCTGCCGCCACCGCCCGCTGGGGCGGCTGAAGCATCAGCCGGCACGTTTTCCGCCATACCCGTCTCTCCTCAACCCGCGCGGCCTGCCGTCAGGCAGTAACGCGCGTGCCCTCGTTGGCCGCGGGAACCGCGAGGCCTTCGTCGGAATACTGCTTCAGCTTGTTGCGCAAGGTGCGGATCGAAATGCCGAGGATGGTTGCCGCGTGGGTACGATTGCCCAGGCAATGCTTCAGCGTGTCGATGATCAGGTCGCGCTCGACATCGGCCACCGTGCGGCCGACCAGGTTGGGCGCGGCGCCGCCTTCGCCATTGGGCGCTTCTGCCGTGGCGCCGGCACCGCGGCCGATCGCCTCGGTCAGCGCCGAACCGTCGGGCAGGCGGATATCGGCCAGTTCGATCTGCGAGCCCATGGCCAGCAGCACGGCGCGGTGCATGGTATTTTCCAGCTCGCGCACATTGCCGCGCCACGGCGCCATGCGCAGTGCCTCCAGCGTGGCGGGCGACAGCGGCCGTTCCGGCACGCCATTGGCCTCGGCGTATTTCTTGATGAAATGGGTCGACAGCATTTCGACATCGGCCGGGCGCTGGCGCAGCGGCGGCAGCTTGATGTTCACCACATTGAGGCGGAACAGCAGATCCTCGCGGAAGGTGCCCTTGGCCACTTCATCGGCCAGGTTGCGGTTCGAGGTGGCGATCACGCGGATATCCACCTTGACCGGCTTGCTGCCGCCGATCCGGTCGATCTCGCGTTCCTGGATGGCGCGCAGCAGCTTGGCCTGCAGGCGCACGTCCATCTCGCTGATTTCATCCAGCAGCAGGGTGCCGCCGTTGGCTTCCTCGAATTTGCCGAGCCGGCGCGCGACGGCCCCGGTGAAGGCGCCCTTTTCGTGGCCGAACAGTTCCGATTCCAGCAGCGTATCGGGGATCGCGGCGCAGTTCACCGACACGAAGGGCCGGTCGGCGCGCGGCGACTTGATATGGATATAGCGCGCCATCACTTCCTTGCCGGTGCCGCTTTCGCCGGTGATCATGATCGAGGCGCCGCTGGGCGCGACCTGCTCGGCCAGCTTGACCACCTGGCCCATGGCCGGGTCGCGGAACAGCATCTGGTGGCTGTCTTCCGCCACCGCTTCCAGCACGGCGGCGATCAGATCCGCCTCGGGCGGCAGCGGCAGGTATTCCTTGGCACCGGCGCGAATGGCGGCCACAGCGGCGCGCGCATCGTTGCCGATGCCGCAGGCCACCACCGGCAGGTTGATACGTTCAGCCTTCAGGCTGTCGACCAGATGTTTGACGTCGAGGCTGACATCGATCATGGCAAGATCGGCGCCACGGCCGGAACGCAGCGTGGCGAGGCCCTGCTCGATATCCTCGACCTGGATAACCTTGGCGCCGCGCTGCAGCGCGATGCGCGTTGCCGCGCCGATCTGCCCGTTGAGCGTTCCAAAGATGATCAGCCGCATAATCCGCCCCGACTTCCCGACTTAAGGGTTTTGCGCGGCTCAGCCACCGCGGCCACCCTTGATGATTTCCGTCATGGTCACGCCCAGACGGTCTTCCACCACCACGACCTCGCCACGCGCCACCAGGCGGTTGTTGACGTAAATATCGATCGCCTCGCCGACCTTGCGGTCCAGCTCGACCACGGCGCCGCGGCCCAGTTTCAGCAGCTGGCTGACCTGCATGTTGGCCTTGCCGAGCACGGCCGAGACATGCACCGGAATATCGAACACCGCCTGCAGATCCGCTGCGGTACGCGCCGCATTCGGATCCTCGTCCTCCATCATCCCGGCACCCTGGCCGAGATCCTTCAGGTCAAGATCGTCGCTATCAGCCATACTCGCTCACTCCCCGCCGCGGCTACTCGCCGGGCTCCGCCAGCTGCGCCTGCAGACCGGCAAGATACCGTTCGACGGCCTGGTCGACTTCCTGTTCCAGCGCCGCCTGGCGCCGTTCGGCCGAACCATCCGCCCAGTTGATGCGGCAATCGGTCGGCGCCATCGTCTCGTCAGGCACCAGGGCCACCTTGCCGCCGAAACCGGATTGCGCCACCAGCTGGTCGATCTTGGCGTCCAGCAGCTGCACCGCTGCTTCGGCAGCGCGGATCACCAGACGCGGCTCATCCCGCATGTCATCCATGCAGCGCAGCACCAGGGCTTCCACCTGGTCCATCGGCTGGCGTTCGATCAGCCGGCCGGCCAGCTTGCGGGCAATCGCCACCGCCAGCTCGGTTGCCTCGGTGCGCGCGGCAATATGGGCACGCTGTTCGCTGTTGGCGATATCGCCCAGCATCATGCCGATATGGTGCAGGGCCGCTTCAAGATTGCGCTGATGCTCGCCATGCGCGGCCTCGCGGCCGGCCGCCTCGCCCTCGGCAAAGGCAGCAGCCTTCGCGACATCGATTTCCTCGGCCGAGTATTTCGGCGGCGGCGCCTTGGGCGCGTAATTGCGCTCCACCTTCGGGCGGCTGCCGTCGAAGGGCATGTCGAACAGGAATTTGGCCTTGCTTGCCATCAGGGGTTACGCTGCTTTCCCAATCATCAATTGATGCGGCATCAGTAAATAAGCTCGTCTTCGCCCTTGTTGTCGGCCAGCATGATTTCGCCCTTGGCCGCCAGTTCCTTGGCCGAATTCACCATCAGCATCTGCGCCTCGTCGACATCCTTCAGGCGCACCGGACCCATCGATTCCATTTCCTCGCGCAGCAGCTTGGAGGCGCGTTCGGACATGTTGGAGAAGAACAGGTCGCGCAGCGTTTCGGAGGCACCCTTGAGCGCCAGGCCGAGCTTGTCCTTTTCCACGCTCTTCAGCAGGGTCTGCACGCCGGACGGGTCCAGCTTGATCAGATCCTCGAAGGTGAACATCAGTGCCTTGATTCGTTCGGCAGCGTCGCGGCTGCGCTCTTCCAGGGCGGCGAGGAAACGCGCCTCGGTGTTGCGATCCAGGCTGTTGAAGATTTCCGCCATCATTTCATGGGCGTCGCGGCGGTTGGTGCGCGCCAGGTTCGACATGAATTCGGTGCGCAGCGTCTGCTCGACCTTGTCGAGCACTTCCTTCTGCACCGATTCCATACGCAGCATGCGCATGACGACTTCCATCGAGAATTCTTCCGGCAGCGCGGCCAGCACGCGGGCGGCATGCTCGGGACGGATCTTCGACAGCACCACGGCGACGGTCTGCGGATATTCGTTCTTCAGGTAGTTCGCCAGCACATTCTCGTTCACGTTGGCGAGCTTGTCCCACATGGTGCGGCCGGCCGGACCGCGGATTTCCTCCATGATCTGGTTGACGCGCTCCGACGGCAGCGCCTTCATCAGCAGGCGTTCCGTGCTGTCGAAGGTACCGGTCAGCGACCCGGTGGAGGAGAAGTTGTTGACGAATTCGAGGAACAGCTTTTCCACGACGTCGGAATTCACCGCGCCGAGGTTGGCCATGTTCTGCGAGATTTCCTTGATCTCTTCGTCGTCCAGCAGCGGCCAGATCTTGGAGGAATGCTCCTCGCCCAGCGCAAGCATCAGCATGGC
>NZ_CALRUC010000103.1:0-16214 GCF_943371255.1 Ferrovibrio terrae
AGATCGGCGGATTGCCCAGTTACAAGGTCTGCAATCTCGGCATCGGCCAGGTGGCCGAGGGCCGCCAGATTTTCCCCACGCTCAGCGTGCTGGAGAATCTGGAAATGGGCGCCCTGCTGCCGCGTGCGCGCGGCAAGGAAAAGGCCACGTTGGACGAGGTGTTCCACCTGTTCCCGCGCCTGGCCGAGCGGCGCGACCAGCTGGCCGGCACCATGTCGGGCGGCGAGCAGCAGATGCTGGCCATCGGCCGCTGCCTGATGGGCCAGCCCGACCTGATCATGTTCGACGAGCCTTCATTGGGCCTGGCGCCCGCCGTGGTGCAGGAGGTGTTCCGCATCATCCGGCTGCTGCATGCCGAGCGCGGCATGACGGTGATCCTGGTCGAGCAGAATGTCGCCGTGTCGCTCAAGCTGGCCGATCAGGCTTATGTGCTTGAGAACGGCCATATCGTCATGCAGGGCAGCGGGCAGGATCTGCTGCACGATGACCGCGTGCGACAGGCCTATATGGGACTTTAGCTCTGCAACACCCTCACCCCTACCCTCTCCCGCAAGCGGGAGAGGGGGTAAACAAAAAGCCTCCCCGTTTCAATCAGGGAGGCTTTCGCTTTTTTTACCCTCTCCCATTTTATGGGAGAGGGAGGGACCCGCCGCATAGCGGCGGGAGGGTGAGGGCCTTCGTTACGCCAGATTGGCGAAGAAGTCGTTGCCCTTGTCGTCGACGATGATGAAGGCGGGGAAATCCTCCACCTCGATCTTCCACACCGACTCCATGCCGAGTTCGGGATATTCGTGCTGCTCGACCTTCTTGATGCAGTTCTTGGCCAGGATCGCGGCCGGGCCGCCGATCGAGCCGAGATAGAAGCCGCCGTATTTCTTGCAGGCTTCGGTCACCTGCTTGGAGCGGTTGCCCTTGGCCAGGCTGATGAAGCCGCCGCCGTTTTCCATCAGCGTGCCGACGTAGGAATCCATGCGGCCGGCCGTGGTGGGGCCGAAGGAGCCGGACGCCATGCCGTCCGGCGTCTTGGCCGGGCCGGCGTAATAGATCATGTGGTTCTTCACATACTCGGGCAGGCCCTCGCCGCGCTCGATCCGTTCGGCGAATTTGGCATGCGCCAGGTCGCGGGCGACGATCAGCGTGCCGCTGAGCGACAGCCGTGTCTTGACCGGATACTGCGACAGCGTTTTGCGGATCTCGGCCATCGGCTGGTTGAGGTCGATCTTGACCACCTCGGCCGACAGCTTTTCCTCATGCTCGGGCAGATACTGCGCCGGGTTGGTTTCCAGCTTTTCCAGATAGATGCCGTCGCGGGTGATCTTGCCCATCGCCTGACGATCGGCCGAGCAGGACACCGCGATGCCGACCGGCACGCTGGCGCCGTGGCGCGGCAGGCGGATGACGCGCACATCATGGCAGAAATACTTGCCACCGAACTGGGCGCCGATGCCGTTGGCGCGGGTGAGTTCGAGAATCTTCTGCTCGAATTCCACATCGCGGAAGGCATGGCCCGACGGGCTGCCCTTGGTCGGCAGGTTGTCGAGATAGCGCGCCGAGGCCAGCTTGGCGGTCTTGAGATTGAGTTCGGCCGAGAGGCCGCCGATCACGATGGCGAGGTGATACGGCGGGCAGGCCGCGGTACCCAGCGTCTTGATCTGGGTATCGAGGAATTTCAGCAGGCTGTCGCCGCGCAGCACGGCCGGCGTCTGCTGGTAGAGATAGGTCTTGTTGGCCGACCCGCCGCCCTTGGCCATGAACAGGAACTTGTAGGCATCGCCATCGGTGGCATACAGCTCGATCTGCGCCGGCAGATTCGTGCCGGTATTCTTTTCCTCGAACATGGACAGCGGCGCGAGCTGCGAATAGCGCAGGCTGGTCTCGGTATAGGTGCGGTAGATGCCGTGCGACAGCGCCTCCTCGTCCTTGCCCGAGGTCCAGACATACTGGCCCTTCTTGCCGATCACGATGGCGGTGCCGGTATCCTGGCAGCTGGGCAGCACCATGCCGGCCGAGATATTGGCGTTTTTCAGAAGCTCCAGCGCCACGAAGTGATCGTTCGGCGAGGCATCCTTGTCATCCAGGATGGCGCGCAGCTGGGCCAGATGGCCGGGGCGGAACAGATGCGCGATATCGCGCATGGCGGCGAAGCTGAGATCGCTCATCGCCTTGTCGCTGACCTGCAGCACATCCTTGCCGCCGGCCTTGATGACCTCGACGCCGTCGCTGGAAAGCTTGCGATAGGGCGTGGTGTCGGGACCGAGCGGAAACAGGTCCTCGTAGCGGAACTCGGGCATTGTCGTCTCCGGGGCTGGTGCACGGCTCAGGCTGGGAGCCGGAAGGAAAGCTTGCGGGTCTCAGGTCTTCTTTTTGCGGAAGGCATCCAGCGCGACCACGTCGCCGGTCTTGCGCTCGGCGCCGGAATCGTCGGCCGGCGTGTCTTCCGTCTGGCCGGGTTCGGCATTGCCGATCGGCGCCGGAGTGGCCATGGCCGGGCGGTTTTCCGCATTCGGCGCGACACGGAACTGCAGGCCGAACTGCACGCTGGGATCGGCAAAAGCGCTGATCGCCGCATAGGCGATCACCAGGCGTTCGGGCACCTTGTTGAAGCTGAGCGTCACCTGGAACCAGTCTTCATGCGCCTCCAGCCCCCAATACTGGTGCTGCAGCACGATGGTCATCTCTTCCGGATAGCGCTCATGCAGGTAGTCCGGCAGTTCGACGCCGGGCTGGTCGGTGCGGAAGGTGATGTAGAAATGATGATTGCCGGGCAGGCCGAATTCGGCGACGCGCTTCAGCGCCTCGCGCACCGCCCCCCGCAGGGCGGTTTCTACCAGTTGATTGTAATCGAGCAGCTTGCCGGCCATGACTGATCTTCTCGGGGACGCGATGGCCCCATTTTACCCGCCCGCAGACGGGGGTTCAATTACAAGCCGGCCCACAAGCGACGTTCTGGGCCGGTCTTCCACAGGTATTAACCCGGCACAGGCATTTAGCCGGGGGCATTCCCGGCCAGAACGCTCTGGTTGAGGATGAAAGTGGGGGGCTTCTGTTGCCCGGCGCCCCCCGTGCCGCGCTTACCTATTAGGCAGCGAGTGCAACGCTATTGTCGTTGGCACTTAGAGAGTGACCCGATAACGGCGGTATCATGCCGGGCAAAAACTATGTTTTTACTGCGCACGTCGAGCCTGATTCGCCCCCATCATCAACCCAGAGCCTGGATACGGGGCCGTTTCCGGCCGTTTTCCCGTCATCCGCCGTCCTGCACGGCCTGGGCTCATGGTGGAGGCGCCGGGTACTGCCCCCGGGTCCGTAACGCCTATTCTCCATAGCGTTTATCACCATAGTCGGTTTCCCGACGCCCCTAACTTAGGGGGTCCGGGCCAGCTTTTGAAGGGGTGCGGCGCAGTTACTTCCAGACCGCCGCCGGGGCTTTTGGAGACCCCGGGCCTTTAGTGGAATCGGCCCGCCGGTCTATAACCACCTGCCTTTCGCCCGGCGACCCGAGTCGCCGGAAATTGCCGGAGATTGCCGTATGACCATGACGCCGGAGCAGGCCGCCGAAATCGCCGCCCTGCGCACCCACAGCCAGACCACCCGCCGCGCCACCGTGCCGGCGCTGGAGGAGATCCTGTACGAGCCGCTGACCGTGCTCGACCATGGCTTCGTGCGCGTCGTCGATTACATGGGCGACGACTCTGCCGTCGTGCAGGCCGCCCGCGTCTCCTATGGCCGCGGCACCAAGAAGGTCAGCGAGGATCGCGGCCTGATCAACTACCTGATGCGGCACCGGCACACCACGCCGTTCGAGATGTGCGAGATCAAGTATCACGTGAAGCTGCCGATCTTCGTGGCCCGCCAGTGGATCCGCCATCGCACCGCCAATGTGAACGAATACTCGGCGCGCTATTCGATCCTGGACAACGAGTTCTACATCCCCGCCCCCGACCAGCTGGCGGCGCAGTCAAGCTCGAACCGCCAGGGCCGCGGCGACATCCTGACCGGGCCGGAAGCCGCCCGCGTGCTGGAGCTGCTGAAGCGCGATGCCAGCCAGAGCTATGCCTCATATGAGGAAATGCTGAACGAGCGCCCCGATGGCAGCAAGCGCGATGAAGGCCGCGAGGGCCTGGCGCGCGAACTGGCGCGCATGAACCTGACGGTGAACTTCTATACCCAGTGGTACTGGAAGACCGATCTGCTGAACCTGCTGCATTTCCTGTCCTTACGCGCCGACAGCCATGCGCAGTATGAAATCCGCGTCTATGCCGAAGCCATGCTGGATACGGTGAAGCGCTGGGTGCCGGCCTGCTACGACGCCTTCATGGAATACCGCATTGGCGGCGCGGCGCTGTCGGCTTCCGCCATCAAGGCGGTGCGCCGCATGCTGGCGGGCGAAGCGGTCGAGCAGGCCAATTCCGGCATGAGCGCGCGCGAATGGCGCGAGCTGATGGCCGTGCTGAAGCCGGAAAGCTGAAGCGCTAGCCGGCCCTGTCCGGCGGCGCGACCGCGTCGCGGTTCATCCACCAGACCACGGCGCCGAGCACCGCCGTGCTGCCGAAGGCGAGCCCGAGCGACAGCGGATCGCCGGCCGGGAACAGTGCGTTCATCGCCGATCCCAGCACGCCACCGATGGTCTGCAGGAAACCGGCCAGCGCCGCCCCGGCGCCGATGGTGGCCGGATTGACGCCGATGGCGGCGACCATCGAATTGGGCAGCACCAGCCCCATGCCGACCGCCCAGAGCATGCGCAGCGCGATGATGGCAGTGACGCTGGGCTCAAAAATTTCCACATACAGCGCCAGCCCCACGGCACCGCCCAGCGTGCAGAGCACGCCGGCATCGATGATCCGGCGCAAACCCAGCCTGGTGCCGAACCAGGACGAGGCCATCGCGCCGACGAAAAAGCCCGCACTGCCCATGGCGGTCAGCACGCCAAAGCTGACCGCATCGAGCGCCAGGGTGCCGATCAGCACTGCCGGCGCGCCGGCACTGAAGCCGTGCAGGCCGGCAAAGATCGCCAGGTTGAGCAGGCAAAAGGTGAGGAAAGTGCGGTTGCCGAGCAGGAAACCATAGGCACGCAGGATGCTGGGCAGCAGCGGCCCCGCCGCCGGATCGGGCTTGTGGGTTTCCGGCAGGCGCAGAGCCAGGATCGCCAGCACGGCCAGCGTGATGCCGCCGGTGATCCAGAAATTGGCGCGCCAGTCGAGGAAATGCTCGATCAGGCCACCCAGCATCGGCGACACGATGGGGGCGATCGCCAGCGAGGCGCTGACGATGGAGGTGGCGCGCGCCGCCTGGGTCCGCTCGTAGGTGTCATTGATGATGGCCCGGCCGGTGGCCATGGCGCTGGCCGCGCCCAGACCCTGCGCCGCCCGCGCCCAGAGCAGAGCCGGCAAACTATCGACCACGGCGCAGGCTGCCGACCCGGCCACCATGATGACCAGCCCGCCCAGCAGCAGCGGGCGGCGGCCATAGCGGTCGCTCAGCGGGCCATAGATCAGCTGCCCGCCGGCAAAAGTGATGAAATAGACCGTCAGGGTGAGCGGCAGCGCATCGGCCGGGGCAGCCAGTTGATCGCCGATGGTGGGCAACGACGGCAGATACATGGTCGCTGCCAGAATCCCGTTCGAGAACAGGATGGTAAGCAGCAACAGCAGGCCGGCAGGCGGAGGGGATTTGGGCATCGGACCGGGTGGTAATGGCTCGCCGGTTGTATGATAATGAAGTCAATCCGCTCAGAAGTATTACGGATTGGTTGGCTTCACCGGATGGCCAGTATATATATGATCGCAAATGTATTTCTATGATTCTAGCGCGGCGTGGCCTGGGGATATAAGTCCGGTTTGAAGATGCCAGATGCGCTGGCAAGCCTGTGGGTAAAAAGCAGGATTTAAGCAGAGGGGCGGTCGGAACGGGATGTCGGAAAAAATCGATTTCAGCCACGTCCGCTTTCTTATCGTGGATAGCAATCGGCTGATGTGCCAGCTGATCAAGGATATCCTGATGATGCTGGGTTGCACCCAGTGCACGACGGCGCGCGACAGCGAAAAGGCGATTGCCAACCTGCGTGCCGGCGGCTTCGACGTGCTGATCACCGAGTGGAATCTCAAGCCGCGCTCCGGCCTCGAACTGCTCGACTGGCTGCGCACCGATGGCGGCTCGCCGGACCGCATGATGCCGGTCATCATGCTGACCGCCAATTCCGAATTCGAATATGTGATGGAGTCGCGCGACAAGGGCGTGACCGAATTCCTCGCCAAGCCCTTTACCGCCGACGGGATGTATCGCCGCCTGGTGTCGGTGGTGGCGCGACCGCGCGATTTTGTCAGCGTCAAAGGCTATTTCGGCCCGGATCGCCGGCGCCAGCAGTTGCCGTTCGAAGGCGTTGACCGGCGTCAGCAGAAACCCGAATAGGCCACGGGCCGCAGCATGCGCAGCAAAGCCCAAATCATCCCCAATCGTGGCGAGCTGAAACGCAAGGCGGTCAATTACAAGACCGGCATGGACATCAAGCTCGACCCCGAGACGCTCAAGAAGATGGAGCAGCTGGTCGAGAATTCCTCGACCCAGTTCCTGGACGAGACCGTGGAAAGCCTGAAAGGCCTGCGCGAAGCGCTGGGCCGGGCCGCCTCGGAGCCTTCCGCGCGCCGCGAGGTGCTGGAACATATCCGCGAGGAGGCCTTCCAGATCAAGGGCATGGGCGGCGTATTCGGCTATCCCCTGCTGACCGAGTTCGCCAAGTCGCTGCACGACTTCCTGAAAGAACTCACCGACCTGGACGAACTGCAGCAGGAAATCGTCAGCATCCATGTCGACACCCTGTACGTGGTGGTCTCCCACCGCATCAAGGGCTCTGGCGGGCCGCTGGAAGCCCAGCTGCGCGCCTCGCTGAAAGCGGCCGTCGACAAGGCCAAACCGGGCGCCAAAGTCACCCCCTAGCCGTTTCCCGGTACCGGCCTTATCTGGACTCTCCGGTCCCTCCGCCCTATAAACCCCGCATGCACCCGTCCAGCCCACTCCCGTTTGTCAAAATGCACGGACTCGGCAACGATTTCGTCGTGCTGGACGCGCGCGACCACAGCCTGCCACTCGACCTGGCCGCGGTGAAGCTGCTGGGTGACCGCAAGCGCGGCGTGGGCTTCGACCAGATGATCACCATCGAGCGTTCGGACAAGGCGGATGCCTTCATGCGCATTCACAATGCCGATGGCGGCGAAGTGGAATCTTGCGGCAATGCCGCGCGCTGCGTCGCCACCCTGCTGATGCGGGAAAACGGCAAGGACACTGTCAGCATCGATACGCTGGGCGGCTGGCTGAACGCGAAGACCGGCGCCAGCGGTCTGATCACGGTGGATATGGGCGAGCCGCATTTCGACTGGCGGTCGATTCCGCTGGCCCGCGAGATGAACACCATGAGCATGGCTTACAGCCATGGCGGTTACGACAAGCCCGGTGCGGTGAATGTCGGCAACCCGCATGTGGTGTTCTTCGTGCCCCATGCCGAAGCCGTGCCGCTGGGCGAGATCGGCCCGCAGATCGAACACGACCCGCTGTTCCCGCAACGCATCAATGTCGAATTCGCCGAGATCATCGATCGCACGCAGATCCGCATGCGGGTGTGGGAGCGCGGCGCCGGCATCACGCGCGCCTGTGGCACCGGCGCCTGCGCCACACTGGTGGCCGCCGCCCGCCGCGACCTGAGCGAGCGCAAGGCACAGATCGTGCTGGATGGCGGCGTGCTGACCATCGAATGGGGCGCGGACAATCATATCTACATGACCGGCCCGGCCACCGAGGCCTTCCACGGCGAAATCCCGCCGAGTTTCTGGGCCGCCCTGCACGACGCTGCCTGAGCAATGGCCGAGACAGAGTCGGGCGTTCTGAATTTCGGCTGCCGCCTCAATGCCTATGAGGGCGAGGCGATCCGCGCCGCCCTTGCCAAACATGGCCGCAACGATGTCGTGGTAGTGAACACCTGCGCTGTGACCGCCGAGGCCGAAAAGCAGGCGCGCCAGGCGATCCGCCGCCTGCGCCGCGAACGGCCCGATGCCCGCATCGTGGTGACCGGCTGTGCCGCCCAGGTCAATCCGCAGGGTTTTGCCGCCATGGCCGAGGTCGATCATGTGATCGGCAACCGCGAGAAACTGGGCGAAGCCCTGTGGCGCGATCTCGACAAGGATGCGCCGCGCGTGAGCGTGGGCGACATCCTGCAGGATGCGCCACCGGCGCTCCCCGCGGTCAGTCATTTTCCCGGCCGGCCGCGCGCCTATCTGGAAATCCAGCAGGGCTGCGATCATCGCTGCACCTTCTGCATCATCCCCTATGGCCGCGGCCCGAGCCGGTCACTGGCGCTGGATGCGGTCGTCGAACAGGCAAAGCAGCTGACTGAACGCGGCTATCGCGAATTCGTGCTGACCGGTGTCGACATCACCTCCTACGGCCATGACCTGCCGGGCCAGCCGACACTGGGCAGCGCCGTGCGCCGCCTGCTCGATCTGGCGCCAGGCATCCAGCGCCTCCGGTTTTCCTCGCTCGATCCGGCCGAGATCGATGCCGACCTCCTGCGCCTCTATGCCGAGGAACCGCGTGTGATGCCGCATGCGCATCTCAGCCTGCAGGCCGGCGATGACCTGATCCTGAAGCGCATGAAGCGCCGCCACAGCCGTGCCCAGGCACTGGAGATGGCACAGCGGCTGCAGCAGCTGCGGCCGGGCATTGCGCTGGGCGCCGACCTGATTGCCGGTTTTCCGACCGAAAACGATGCGGCGTTTGAGCAAAGCCGCAGCCTGATCGCCGCGGCTGGCCTCGCCTTCGTGCATGTCTTCCCCTACTCGCCGCGCCCCGGTACGCCGGCTGCGCGCATGCCGCAATTGCCGGTCGAGCTGCGCCGCGCGCGTGCCGCCATGCTGCGCGCCGAAGCCGATGCCGCGCTCAACCGTTTTCTCGCCGGCCGCATAGGGACAGAGGCGAGCATACTGGTCGAGCAGGAAGGCGTGGGCCGCGATGAAACCTACGCTCCGGTCGTGCTGCCCGGCCATCTGGCAAAGGGCAGTATTGTCGCGGCAAGGATCGCGTCCGTGCGCGACGGCAAACTCTGGCTGGATGCGGCATGAGCGAATCCCATGAAAAGAAGACCGGCTGGTTCGGCCGGCTGAAGGCCGGCCTGTCGCGCTCGGCCGGGCAACTGGGCGAGCAGATCGGCGCCTTATTCACCAAGCGCAAGCTGGACCGCGAGGCGCTGGACGAGCTGGAAGAGACCCTGATCAAAGCCGATCTGGGCATTGCCACGGCAGCCAAGATCGTCACGGCCATCGCCAAGGACCGTTTCGACAAGGACATCACGCCCGATGAAATCCGCAGTGCGCTGGCAGAGGCCGTGACGCCTTTGCTGCAGCCGGTGGAAAGACCGATGGACCTGAGCGGCGCGAAACCGCAGGTGATCCTGATCGTCGGCGTCAACGGCGTGGGCAAAACCACCACAATCGGCAAGATCGCCAGCAAGCTGCATGACGATGGCAAGACGGTGATGCTGGCCGCCGGCGACACGTTCCGCGCCGCCGCCGTCGAGCAGCTGAAGGTCTGGGGCGAGCGGGCGCATGCGCAGGTGCTGGCACGAGAAACCGGTGCCGATGCCGCCGGCCTCGCCTTCGATGCGCTGACCCAGGCGCAGGCGAAAGGCGTCGATGTCCTGATGATCGACACCGCCGGTCGCCTGCAGAACAAGGCCGACTTGATGGGCGAACTGGCCAAGATCGTGCGCGTGCTGAAAAAGCAGGTACCCGACGCCCCGCATCATGTGCTGCTGGTGCTGGATGCCACGACAGGCCAGAACGCGATCAGCCAGGTCGCCACCTTCAAGGAAATCTGCGCCGTCACCGGTCTGGTCGTCACCAAGCTGGACGGCACGGCGCGCGGCGGCGTGCTGGTGGCGATTGCCGACAAATTCGGACTGCCGGTGCACTATATCGGCGTCGGCGAACAGGCTGCCGACCTGCAGCCCTTCTCCGCACAGGGCTTTGCCCGCGCGCTGGCCGGTCTTGATCAGTAACTGGCTGGATCAGTAATTGCCCAATTCTCCCGGCGGATTGCCAAAGGCCGGGAAAGCCTCGCGGCCGATCACGCTGCGATGGTGCAGCAACGCCCAGTGCACCGACGGGAAAGCCAGATCGCTCCAGGGAATCTCCTCCCAGCGGAACAGCCTGACCTCCAGCGATTCAGGACCGGCGCTGAAATCAGGCTTCGCCAGTGTGGCACGATAGATCAGCTGCACCTGGCTGATGCGCGGAATGTTGTAAACCGCCAGCAGCGCGTCGATACGGATCTCGGCACAGGCCTCTTCCATCGCCTCACGCATAGCGCCGGCTTCAGAGGTTTCGCGTTCCTCCATGTAACCGGCCGGTATCGTCCAGAACCCTTCCCGCGGCGCGATGGCGCGGCGGCAGAGCAGGATCTGCTCGCCATCGGTAACCACTGCGCCCACAACGATTTTCGGATTGGTGTAGTGAATCCAGCCGCAATCGGTGCAGACATGACGTTCGAGGCTGTCGCCGTCGGGGATGCGCCTGGAAAAGCGGAAATCTCTCGGGTTTTGCATGGCAGCCGATACTTGCAGTCTCAAGAATGATCAGCATACGCGTTTCATTCACAGGTCGTAAAATATTGCAGCTTTCTCTGGACGAATCCCATGCAAATGGCGTTTTATCAGTGGACTGAGAAGCGGGATAAATACCCGTCCAGTCAGCGACAGGCAGGCTTAAACAAAAAACATAAGAAAGGGGAGGGTTCATGTCGGGGGACAAGACCGCCCAGAACGGCGCCGGCGACACGCTCGGCGTATTCAACTTGCAGGATGCACCGGGGCATCTGTTGCGACGCTGCCAGCAACTTGCCGTCGATCTCTATACGGCGGAAGTCGGCAGCAATGGACTGACGCCGCGGCAATTCGCGTTGCTGCTGGCGATCTACCAGAAAAGTGGCATCAGCCAAGTGGATCTGGTGCGCCAGACCGGCATCGACCGCTCGACGGTGGCCGAGATGGTGGCACGGCTGATCAAGCGCGGCCTTCTGGTGCGCCAGCGGACCGAAAGCGATCGCCGCACCAACGCACTGGCGGTGACGCCGGAAGGCGAACGGCAGCTGCGCGCGGCCCAGCCGGGTGTGGCACGGGCGCAGGATCGCCTGCTTGATCCGATCCCGGTCGCCAAGCGCGGTGAATTCATCACCCTGCTGCGCGAGCTGGTCGACAACCTGGAAGCACGCTGACCGCTCAGGAAAGCCTTTCCGGGCGATCACAGCGTTCAAGATTGTCGTTCAGCCGCAACTGCAGTGCGGCCATGTCGATCTGCTGCACCGAGCCGGCGCCGGCAAGGTCCAGCGCCTGCGCCGCAGCCGCACCCATCGCCACGCAGGGCCCCATCACGCGCACAGAACTGAGTGCGGCCGGATCGCCATCAATGCAGCGGCCGGCCGCCACCAGATTTTCAGCCCCGCGCGGCACCATGGCGCGCAGCGGCACGTAGTGCAGGTGATCGTCGCCGAACTCCTCCCAATGCACATCCTCAGGCCTGTCATGCAGTTCGACCGGCCATGAACAGCGCAGGATGGCGTCGGCGGGCTTCAGGCCCTGCCGCACCTCCTCGATCTGCAGGCTGTGGCCACCGACGATCCAGCGCGTCTGGCGAATGCCGAGGAAGCCGTATTGCCGCACCCGCGCCAGCTTGGCTTCCCGGGCGAAGGCCGCCGGATACTCACCGCGCAGGAAATCGACCACTCGGTCGGCCTGTGCCCTGCCCTCGGCCTGTGCCCTGGCATACCCACCAGCATCGAGCGGGGTTTCAACATGGGTCATGTTGACGGTGGCCTGCCCCTTGCCGGGGAAGGCAAAGACAAAGCCATCACGTCGCACCAGGCCATACCGGTCACCCACCTCGGCCAGACGCTTCTGCACGGCCCAGCGGTCGAGCTGCAAAGCGGCGACTTCGTCAAAACCCTCGATGGTGAACATCAGCGTGCCCATGATCGGGCTGACCGGTTCGCGGCAGTCGAAGCCGGCAAGATAGCTGAGTGCGGCATCGCCGGACGCATCAACAAAACCCTGGCCGCGCAGCTCAATCGGCCCAAAGCGGGTGGCGAGGCTGAGACTGGCGATCCGGCCGCCATCACGACGCACGTCCAGCAATGTGGCGCCCAGCAGTGCCTCGATGCCGGCAGCATGCACCGCCTGCTCGATCCAGCGCACCAGCACCTGTTCCTGATAGAGCGGGATATAGCTGTTGCGGCCACGGCGCAGATGGAAGGCGTCTTCGCGTTTGAGATGCGCAAACATCGCATCGACCATGCCGTAAACGACGCGATAGGGTTCCGGCCCGTTGGAATAGAAGCCGCAGAAGGTGCCGAGCAGCGTACCGGTGGACTGGCCGCCGAGCTGCTGGCCAGCATCGACCAGCACGACGCGATGGCCGAGTCCGGCGGCTTCCAGCGCCGCAGAGATGCCGCTGATGCCGGCACCGACCACGACGATATCAGCCTCGATCACGCGCGGCGCGGCGGCAGCACCATGCTGGACGATGCGGGTGGCCGGAATCGGGTAATCACTCATCAAAATATCCTCAGCGCCAGCGCAGCACGATCTTCTCGGTGAAGCTGAGCACGGCGCTCACCGTGAGACCCAGCACGGACAGCAACACCACACCGGCGATCAGCTGGTCGATCTGCATCAGGTTGCCCGCCGCCAGCACGAAGGCACCGATGCCGACCTGGGTGCCGATCATCTCGGCCGCCACCACCAGGATCAGCGCAATCGACGACGAAATACGGAAACCCGCCAGGATGCCCGGCATGGCACCGGGCAGGATCACCTTGAACACGATCATGCGCGTGGAGAGCCCGAAACTCTGCGCCATGCGGATCAGGTTGCGCGGCACGTTGTCCACCGCCGAATAGGCGCTGATCACGGTGGGGAAGAAAACGCCGAGGCCGATGGTGGCGATCTTGGAGGGCTCGCCGATGCCGAACCACAGGATGAACAGCGGTAGCAGCGCGATCTTGGGGATCGGGAACAGTGCCGAAACCACGGGCAGGCCGACCGAGCGCGCCAGCACGAAGATGCCCATGGCAAAGCCGACAGCAACGCCGGCGATGCTGCCGAGAATCCAGCCCGACAGGATGCGCTTCAGCGATGCGGTGATATGGGTGACCAGCTTGCCATCGACCAGCAGGTCATGCAGGGCGCTGACCACTTCGCTGGGCGCGGGCATGAACAGCGGCGGCAGCCAGCCGAGCCGGCAGGCCGCTTCCCAGCTGGCGATGATCAGCGCGAAGGCGAGCCATGGCGCCCAGCGCGTGGTGCCCGGCACGAAGCCGGCGCCACGAAAGGCAACGCTGCTGCGGTCACGGCCGGGCATATTGATGTCAGACATGCTGCATCTCGCGGTCAGCCACCTGCGCCTCGGTCTTGATCAGACCCCAGAGATCATCATGAAGATTCTTCAGCAGGCCGGCATGTTCAGGTTTCTGCCGCTCTGCCACTGGCACCGGGATACCGACAATGCGCTTGATCCGGCCGGGACGGCGCGACAGCACCACCACCTTGTCGGCCAGCCGCACCGCCTCGGTCAGGTTATGCGTCACATATAGTGTGGTGGTGCGCTCGCGCGCCCAGATCGCGATCAGGTCTTCCATCAGCAATTCGCGCGTCTGGGCATCCAGCGCCGACAGCGGTTCATCCATCAGCAGCACGGCGGGCTTCACCGCGATGGCGCGCGCGATGCCGACGCGCTGGCGCATGCCGCCCGAAAGCTGCTTTGGCAACGCATCGGCAAAATCGCTCAGGCCGCACAGCCCCAGCACCTCGGCGATGCGGGCATCCTGCGCAGCCCGGCCCAGCCCGTGATGCTCCAGTGCCAGCGCCACATTGCCGGCCACGCTGCGCCAGGGCAGCAGGGCAAAATCCTGGAACACGAAGGTGAGCGGATTGAGGCAGCCCGCCGGAGCCGCGCCCAGCGTGGCGATGCGGCCGGTCTGCTGCGCCAGCAGGCCGCCGACCAGATTGAGCAGGGTGGACTTGCCGCACCCCGACGGGCCGATCAGCGCCGCCGTCTCGCCCTCGCCGACCGCAAAGCTGACGCCATCGAGGACCGGCAGGTCGCCATAGGCATAGCCGACATCCTCAAGCAGCACCTGCATGGACTGTTACTCTTTCCGGCGCGCTTATTTCGGCAGGTCGAGATGACCCTTCACGAAGCTGAGGTCGATGAAATCGACTGCCTTGACCGATTTGTCGACCAGCCCCTGGGCCTGACCCCAGGCGACCTGGTCGTAGATGTTCTTCACCAGCAGGCGGCCCTGCGGGTCCATGTAGTTGGCGGCAATCTTCACGGTGTCGATGCTCGGCTTGGGCTGCACCCACTTTTCCAGCACCGGCATCAGCGCCAGGGCCTTCTCGCCGATCATGCGGTTGCCCTGGCTGTCCTTGGCCAGGAAGGCGCCGGCATAGTCGGCGAGGCCCTTCTGGTAGGCGCGCACGAAACGCTCGACCAGCGGGCGCTTCTCCTTGACGATCTTGGACGAGGCGAACAGAGCGCCCAGCTGCCAGGGCGTATGCTCATGCACCCAGCCGATGATGCGACCGGCGCCATCGTCCTGCAGCTTGATTGCATTGTTGGCCGGCAGGATGGTGGCATCGACCTGGCCGCCGGCGAGCGACGCCATCATGTTGGGGATCGACTGCACCGGCTTCATCTCGACGCTGTCGAGCTTGAAGCCGTATTTGTCGGCCAGCATGCCGAGATTGTAATGGAAGCTGGAGCCCACCGTGGTGATCGCCACGCTCTTGCCGGCGAAATCCTTCGGCGAGCGGAAACCGGCGTCATAGGCCTTCTTGGAAGCGACATAGGCGACGAAGTTGTAACCCGGCTCCTCGCGGCTCTGGGCGGCGATCACCTTCAGCGCGCCCTTGCCGGCCAGGTTAAAGAAACCGCCAGTGAAGGCCGTGATGCCGAAATCGGCGTCGTTGGAGGCGACAGCGACGGCAACCGCCTGGGCGGCATTGAAGATCTTGATATCGAGATCGATGCCCTCGGCATCGAAATAGCCGCGCTCCTTGGCAATGAAGATCGGCGCGGTGGAAATGAACGGCAGGGCCGAGATGGTCACCTTGTCCTTGGGTTGGGCCAGTGCGAGGCCGGGCCAGAGCAGGGCAAGAACAGACAGAACCGCGAGACGCGGATGGCGCTTCAGCATGACGTTTCCCCAGATCGTTTGTATGCAACGTTGGGGTCAAGCTAATCGGCGCGACAGGCCCCGTCAATCAGACCGGGGACCGTCAGTCTGGCGTGTTTTATACGAGAATATTGACGTGCTGGCCGAGCAGGCCGCCCCGGCTGGGGATCGGCCGCGACTGGGTCTGCGGCAGGGCCTCGGCCGGTGCACGCTGCTGGTCGGCGACCTGGATGGAGGTGCCGACGCTGCCAAGCTGGGCGGCAAAGCTGTTCTGTTTGACCTCAGATGTCGAGGAGGTGCTGGAGCCGGGTGCCGATTGCGGGGCACGACTGGCCGGTGCGGCCGGGCGGCTGCCCTGCAACTGCGAAAGCGCGGAAAGAAGATTGCTGCTCGGTCCGACGGCCATAATCACCCAACCCCACGACCCAATTCCGGGCCGGAATGGCCCCCCTCAACACGGCCCGATTACGCGCAGGACTCCCTTAAACAGGGGTTAACGCCGGGTGGGGGTTACGGCTGTTTAACGCGACAGGCTGGCGAGGCGCTCGGACAGCTCTTTTGCCTCGGGCGAGTCGGGCGGCAGCTGGGCCAGCAGGCGGTTCCAGGCCACCCCGGCTGCGGCCTTGTCGCCGGCCTCGAAAGCGCCGCGGCCAACGAACCAGAGCGCCTGCGGATGATGCGGGGCCAAGTCCAGAACCTTGGCGAATTCCGCCACCGCCTCGACCGGCAGGGTATCGCGACTGGTCACCGCCGGACCGGCCAGATTGAAAGCCAGCGCCAGCCGGGCATCGACCCGCGCGGGCGCCACTGCCACGGCCTGACGCAGGGCGGCGCGGGCGGCATCGGCCTCGCCCAGCACCTCGCGCGCGCGCGCCAGCCGCAGCCAGCCCTCGGCATCATTCGGATTGTCCTTCAGCCGCTCGGCCAGGCGCTCGACCATGCCGCGCACCATCGCGGTGCGATCCTCGGCAGACATCTGCTGGGCGGCATCGACCTGCTCG